>NZ_JASDCD010000033.1:0-29584 GCF_030408095.1 Pseudoalteromonas sp. APC 3893 | reverse complement strand
AAACTTTTTAAAAAATCTAAACTCAAGTTTTACTCAACTTACTGATTAACTGCTTGCCTCGCTAAGCGTTGCCTGCTCTGCCGTCTCAGTGGGGTCGCATTATAGGGAGAACAGATTTTTACGCAAGCGTTTTTTAAAGTTATTTGCAATTAATTGGCATTTGGTATGTTTTTCAAACGAACAGCGTAAAAACACAGCTAAACTCGCTATAAAGAAGCCTCTAAAATCAAGTTAACTTCATGATTGGTCAATTATCACTCTTTTGAAACTAAAAACACTCATTTAAAAGCATATCCACACTTGAATATATGCAATAACGAATATACACTTTATTGCATGTTTTATATGAGGCATTATTTATGAGTAATCAAACTTCAACTAAGCGTTCGGTTTTATTCCTTTGTACTGGTAACTCTGCTCGCTCACAAATGGCTGAGGCGTTACTTCGCCACAAAGCGGGCGATCTATTTGATACTTACAGTGCTGGTACGTCACCAGAAATGATTGACCCTCGTACCTTAGATGCGCTTGAAAAGTTTGGTTTGACTATTAATAACCTTAAATCAAAGAATGTTGATGAATTTTCAGGTCAAGAATTTGATTTTGTTATTACCCTTTGTGATAAAGCAAATAAAGAATGCCGTAACTTCCCTGGCGCTAAAACACAATTAGCTTGGGACTTTCCAGACCCTAAAGAGCGATGCTGTAATAACCCTTTCGCTACCACATTAAGTGAATTAAATAATCGCTTGTCGATGTTCTTACTTTTAGAAGGCAAAGATCAACCAAATGGTAAGGCAGCATCAAGCCTACGTATTGATAAACAAATCTCTGAACTTGATAACCTTACTATTGATCCTATTTCCTTTTACAAGTGCTTAACTGATGATATACGCCTAAAAACACTGATGCTTACTAATTATCACGGTGAACTATGTGTATGTGAATTGATGGAAGCGCTACAAGAAGATAGCCAACCAAAAGTGTCGCGTAACTTAGCTGTATTAAAACGAGCGGGAATTATCACAGATAGAAAGCATGGCCAATGGGTGTTCTATAAAATCAATCCCGACCTACCTATATGGATAAAAAAAGTGATCAGTGAAACAACTGAAAACAATCTCACACTAATTGCAAATAATCTAAATAACCTCGCTAATATGCATAACCGCCCAAGCAAAACTGACTTTTGCCGCTAAGTATAGGAGATCATAATGGGAATTTTTGAGCGCTACTTATCTATTTGGGTTGGCTTAGCCATAATTACTGGTGTTTTACTTGGCCTGTGGCAACCTGATGTATTTCAAATGATTGCTGACTTTGAAATAGCTCATGTGAATATTGCTGTCGCTGTTTTCATTTGGGTGATGATCTTTCCGATGATGGCGCAAATAGATTTTTCATCTATTAAAGATGTTGGTAAAAACCCAAAAGGCTTAGTGCTTACACTGATCATTAACTGGCTTATTAAGCCTTTCACTATGGCTGCGCTTGGTTGGCTATTCTTTAACTTTGTATTTGCCGATTTGGTTGATGCACAAACTGCACAAGAATATATAGCAGGTATGATTTTACTTGGTGTTGCACCTTGCACAGCCATGGTGTTTGTATGGTCACAACTCACAAAAGGTGATGCTAACTACACGTTAATTCAAGTTTCTGTGAATGATGTCATCATGATTTTTGCATTTGCACCTATTTCTGCCTTGTTATTAGGTGTTAGTGATATTCAAGTGCCATGGGAGACATTACTTATATCAGTGGTGTTATATGTATTATTGCCATTAACTGCTGGCGTGCTAACACGTAAGGCTTTAAGTAAAGGTAAAGATGAGCAAGCGCTTGAACAATTTTTAGCCAAATTAAAACCTTGGCCTATGGTTGGGTTAATAGCAACGGTGGTTTTACTATTTGGTTTTCAAGCGAATACAATTCTGGCAGAGCCGCAAACAATAGTATTAATTGCTATTCCACTGATCATTCAAACCTACGGCATTTTTGTTATTGCGTATGCTGCGGCTATTTGGATGAAGCTGCCGCAAAAAATAGCAGCGCCTTCATGCTTAATTGGCACCTCAAACTTTTTTGAACTCGCTGTCGCTGTGGCTATTTCATTATTTGGCTTACATTCTGGTGCAGCATTAGCAACGGTTGTTGGTGTATTAGTAGAAGTACCCGTGATGTTATCGCTAGTTGTCATTATAAATCGCACCCAACATTGGTTTAAATAAAAGGAATAACAGATGCAACGTCACCCATATGACACATTAATTTTAGACAATGGCGCAAAGCTTATTTTTACACCTTGCCCTGGCAGTAAAGAAGCATCGCTTGAAGAGTCAGTTATCACATTGCAACAAGCTGGTACGAATATAATACTCACCTTGATGCACGATGAAGAGCTTGCAAAAAACAATGCCGATCAACTGCCAATATTGTGCAAGCTGCACAATATAACTTGGTTGCAGCTGCCAATTTTAGATGATGCAGCGCCAGCACAGGAATTTGCAACACAATGGCAAGAACATAAAAGCACCATTGCCAACGCAGTAAAAAACCAAGCCACTATCGCCGTACACTGTAAAGGAGGTTCAGGTAGAACGGGCTTAGTAATAGCCCTTATTTTATTAGCGCATGGCATGCCTACTGACGAGATAATTAAACAAGTCCAAAACATTAGGCCAAATGCGTTAAAAAATACACACCAACTAAATTATTTTAACTCGCAGTTATAATCAGTATTAAGGAATAAACAATGACTATTAAAGTAGGTATAAATGGTTTTGGCCGGATGGGTCGATTATCAATGCGCGCTGCTTTCGATTGGGATGATATAGAAATCGTACATATTAACGATCCTGCTGGTAACGCTGAAACATTTGCACATTTAATGACGTTTGATTCAGTGCACGGTAAATGGCACCACGAAGCAAGCCATACTGACGATACTATTATCATAAATGGTAAAACCATAGCTTTTACGCAAAACACAAAAACCCAAGACACGGATTGGTCAGACTGTGATGTAGTAATTGAAGCTTCGGGTAAAATTAAAACCAAAGCCTTATTACAAGCCTACCTTGATCAGGGTGTAAAGCGCGTTGTTGTAACAGCCCCAGTAAAAGAAGACGGTATTTTAAATATTGTAATGGGTGTGAACGACTACCTTTATAACAAAGAAACTTACCCAATAGTTACCGCGGCATCGTGTACAACTAATTGTTTAGCGCCTGTGGTTAAAGTTATTCATGAAAAAATTGGTATCAAACATGGCTCAATCACCACGATTCATGACATTACCAATACCCAAACAATTATTGATGCGCCGCATAAAGATTTACGCCGTGCGCGCTCATGTGGCACGAGTTTAATTCCAACAACAACAGGTTCAGCAACGGCCATTACACATATATTCCCTGAATTAAAAGGTAAATTAAACGGCCATGCTATTCGTGTCCCACTAACGAATGCATCAATCACAGATTGTGTATTTGAGCTTGAACGTGGCACTTCTATTGATGAAGTAAACGCTTTACTTAAAGATGCCGCAGCTGGTGAGCTAAAAGACATCATGGGTTATGAAGAACGCCCGCTTGTCTCTATCGATTATAAAACCGACCCTCGCTCAAGCATTGTAGATGCACTATCAACTATGGTGATCAACGACACACAAGTGAAACTCTACGTGTGGTACGACAATGAGTGGGGTTATGCAAATCGTACAGCAGAGCTGGTACGTAAAGTTGGCCTAGCCGATAAGGAATAGTTGAGCGTGGATCGATTAAAAGCACTTCCGCCACAAATAAAACAATACCTAGTAATTACCGGTAATTATTGGGCGTTTACCCTTACTGATGGCGCACTACGCATGCTTGTAGTGTTGTATTTCCACCAGCTTGGTTACAGTCCACTCAGCATAGCGATGCTGTTTTTGTTTTATGAAATTTTTGGGGTAATCACTAATTTAGTAGGCGGATGGCTTGGCGCTCGATTCGGTCTTAATAAAACCATGAACATTGGCTTGGGCTTACAAATAGTTTCTTTAGCTATGCTCATGGTACCTGTTGACGCACTCACTGTTATTTATGTTATGGCAGCACAGGCGTTATCTGGAGTAGCAAAAGATCTCAATAAAATGAGTGCAAAGAGTGCAATTAAACTCCTTGTACCAAAAGATGCGCAAGGCCAGCTATATAAATGGGTGGCTATTTTAACCGGCTCTAAAAATGCACTTAAAGGGGTTGGCTTCTTTTTAGGTGGTTTGTTGCTTACCTTATTAGAGTTCCACGGTGCAATTCTTAGTATGATTTGCATGCTCAGCTCCGTCTGGCTATTTAGTATCTTTGCTTTAAAAGAAGACTTAGGCAAAGCTAAAAGTAAAGCCAAATTTAGTGAGCTGTTCTCCAAAAGCAAAGCCATTAATGTGCTCTCCGCTGCACGGATGTTTTTATTTGGTGCTAGAGATGTCTGGTTTGTAGTTGCCCTACCTGTGTTTTTAGCCGCAACCTTTGGTTGGGATCACTGGTGGGTTGGTGGGTTTATGGCAAGCTGGGTGATTGGCTATGGCATAGTGCAATCTTTTGCCCCCTCTTTTACCGGTAGAAAGTCAGGGCAAGTCCCAAGTGGCCGCAGCGCATTTTTGTGGGCCAGCTATCTAACAGCAATACCTGCACTTATTGCCCTAGCTCTACATTTTGATTTTTATATACAGGCATCCATTATTATCGGCTTACTAATATTTGGTGCAGTCTTTGCCATTAATTCATCATTACATAGTTATTTAATTGTCAGCCTTGCCGACAGTAATGGCGTGTCTCTGGATGTAGGTTTTTATTACATGGCCAACGCCATGGGCCGATTAATAGGCACAGTACTTTCGGGCTGGGTGTATCAGCAATATGGACTTGAAGCCTGTTTATGGATCTCAAGCGTATTTATCGCCTTAGCTGCCCTGCTGTCACTGGCATTGCCACAACAAGCCGAAGTAACGGCACAATAATTCAATCCATTCCTGCATGGTGTTGACTATGTAGGGCTTTGCATTTTCTAAATAAAACAACTAACACCTTACTAAATTCCCCGAATATGGAACGATTAATGCATTATTTTTGACATTAAAAAACACGTCAATTTATAGTCGCACGGGACGCTCAATGAATCTAACCAATATACCTTCATCATTAATTACTGATCCAAACATGTTAAAGCAAAGCCAAGCAGGAACACAACCCGTGGACCAAGCTGAAGATAACTCATCAGTTGCGGCAAAAGATACCGATGAAAACACCGCGCAAAATGATACGAATACTGATGAAACGGCACAAACCACTCAGCAACAAATGATTACAAACATAAAAACACTACAAGAAAAAATACGTGTACTTGAAGCAGACACCAGCCTAACAAAAGCAGATCAACAAACACAAATTGGCGAATTACAGCAAGAGTTAGATGAGGAATTGGTTGCTATACAATTAAGCGTTAAAAAGAATGTATCAACGCTAATGGGGAGTTTATTTTCGTCATCAGGAAACACCAGTTCAGGCTTGTTGTTCAATCACAGTGCTTAATACACAAAAAAAGGCGAAAGTTACCTTTCGCCTTGTCACCGTTGAGCTTAAAAATTAATAGTTGATATTAACTTTTTGTTGCTTCACCTGCTTTTTTATCGCCACGTTTACCTTTTTTATGGCCTTTATCTTTCATTTTTTTAGCAAAACGTTTTTTCATTTTACTATACTTTTCACGTTGTTCAGCATTCAAGATTTGCCAAACTGTATGTTCCATTTTAAGTTTTTGCATAGCAAATTTTTCGGCTTTGGCTTCGCGTGAGTTAATCAGCTCTTGCGCTGCATTTTCATCAAATGTTGACTTAGCTAATAGCACGTCCATTTTTGCTTTAAATGCTTCACGCTCAGCTTTACGCGTTTCTTTATCAGCGCGCATCGCTTTCATTTGCTCTTTTTGAGCATCAAAGGCCGCTTTTAGCTCAGTTTGCTGTGCTTGCGTTAAATCTAGCTTTTTAGCACCACGCTCAGAAAGTAAGAAACGTGCTTCATGCATGCCTTTACCATGATGCATACCACCTTTTGCCATAGCAACACCTGTACCAAGTGTTGCTGTTGCTAATCCACAGATTAACACTAGTTTAGTTAGTTTACGTGTGATCATAATCATTACCTCTTGGTTGGGAGTATTATTCACTCTGGCTGCTGCCTTAGCGAGTAAGTGAACTATAACAACTGCAATGCAAAGCAACGCAAATGAGTGTAAAGGTTATGTAAAGATTACCATTTATACACTTTACTGGGTAAAATGTAGTTATTGCAGCATAGCGAGGTTGGCTAAATGAAATTATTAATGATTGATGATGATACAGGGTTATGCGAACTCCTGAGCGAGTACCTAACAGCGCAAGGCTACACCGTTGAGTGTGTTCATGACGGAGAGCAAGGACTAAAAAAAGCACTTGAGCACGACTACGCGCTTATTTTACTTGATGTCATGCTACCTAAACTTGATGGCTTTGAAGTTCTCAAACAGTTAAGACAAAAAAAGTTAACCCCAGTGATAATGCTTACTGCAAAAGGCGAAGATTTCGATCGCATTTTTGGCCTTGAGCTCGGTGCTGATGATTATATTCCTAAGCCTTTTAATCATCGGGAATTACTCGCTCGAGTAAAAGCGATTACCCGTCGCATTGAACATATCGCAAGCTTGAGCAACACAAGCTCTAATAAGCTAACCGTTAATAATATTATTATTAACCTTGCAGCACGCGAAGCTTATGTTGACAACAACGAGCTCAGCCTAACTGGCACAGAGTATGAAGTACTGGCTTTATTAGTAAAAAATGCTGGCGAAGTAGTAAGTAAAGAACAAATTAGTGAAGAAGTGCTGGGCAGACGCTTAGCCTCTTTTGATCGTTCAATCGATATGCATGTCAGCAATATTCGTAAAAAAATTGCAGAGTATAATAGCTCTGAACGCATTAAAACTATGCGAGGGACAGGCTATGTCTTCATCCGCGGAGAGTAAGAACACCCGCTTGGCTTGGTTAAAGCACCCTAAAGACTTTTTATTTTTTAAAATCTTTGTCTGGTTTTGGCTAACCGTTATCGGCACGATCACCGCTTTGATCTTTTTAAGTAACATTGCTACGAATCAAGTAAGCACCGAAGAGTTGCGTGGCCCAATGAAAAAAAATCTTGAGTACACAGCCAAAAGTATTGAACGCAGTGCCATAAAACACAAAAAAACGGCAGCTGAAATATTAAATCATCCTCGACTAGCCAAGCGCAAATTACTCTATTTAAACTCTGATCAAGCAGAAAACTCATTAACCAGTCGCCTACCTGCTGATGATGTGGATTTAAACATACTCAATTTTACTAAGACTATGTCGCCGCAAGTGATCTTCACAGAAAGCTATCAAGCGTTTGGCCCCGTTATGGTAAACCTACCGGAGGGGACGTTCTACCTTTACGAAATCGATGAAAGCCACCCAGCACCGTTTTTAATACGCTTAAAGCTAATGCCAATTTGGCTAAAGACCACAATTGCCTTGCTCGCTTCACTGACCCTGAGCTTTATTTTTAGCCGTAACTTAATCGCCCCCATAAACCACTTAAAGCAAGCAGCAATAAAGCTCTCAAAAGGAGACTTAACTGCTCGCGCAATTATAAATGAAAATAGACGGGATGAGCTAGGGATTTTAGGCAGAGACTTTAACAGTATGGCCAGCCAAATTGAACAATTAGTTACAGCGCAAAAGCGTCTGTTAGCTGATATTTCTCATGAATTACGCTCCCCTCTCACACGCTTAAAAATGGCAACGGGCCTTGCGCAAATGCAAGCATCTGATACAAACCAAACATATTTAGAGCGGATAGAAAAAGAGGCAAATCAACTTGATAAAATGATTGCCGACGTACTGCAAGTTTCGCGATTAGAAGCCAAAAGCCAAACTTTGTCATTACATAAACAATCAATGCAAGTTATTATTAATCATGTACTTAACGACGCCCAGTTTGAAGCTAAGCAATGCAATAAAACTTTACTGGTTGAAGGTGAGCTTAACCTAGATATTTATTGTGATGAAAGCCTTATCGCCAGCGCCCTGGAAAATGTATTACGTAATGCTATTAAATACGCTGAGCATACCATCACCATAAAGTTAGCATTAACACAGACCATTAACATTGAAATAAATGATGATGGCCCAGGTGTCGAACCTGCTAATTTAACCCGATTATGCGAGCCTTTCTTTAGGCAATCAGATGCCAGAGATAGAACAAGCGGTGGCACTGGCCTAGGCTTAGCAATTGCTAAAAACGCTATTACGGCGCATTCAGGTAGCTTAACCCTGCATAATCAGAAACAGAGCGGTCTTAGCGTTAAAATTGTTTTACCCATTAAGAAGCAACAATAACTATGTTTTATAGCTCAGAGCAAACCCTGCTAGAACAGCAACAAGACATTGCAGATTTTTTTACCCAGCAGGTAACTAAACAGCACTTAGCAACAGCCAATGGTGATTTATATTATGGCTTTGCGATACCAGAGCACGCACATACCGCAGTGGTTATTAGCTCAGGTCGTATCGAAGGGCTCGATAAATACCAAGAGCTACTGTGGGAATTATATAAAAATAACTATGCCGTGTTTATTGTTGATCATCAAGGTCAGGGACGCTCCTACCGTGCTTTAGCAAATCCTCATAAAGGCTTTGTAAAGCAATTTTCTGACTATGCTCAAGATCTCGATTTATTTGATAGCCAAATAGTTAAACAATTTTGGCAGGGTAAAAAAATCATGCTTGGCCATTCGATGGGCGGGGCAATTGCATTTGATTATCTAGCTCGGTTTGAAAATAACTACAGTGGCGTATTTTTATCAGCGCCAATGTTTGATATTTACACCAAAGGCACACCAAAACCCCTTGCCAAATTAGCGGCTAAAATTGCCTGTTTATTAGGTCTAAATACGCTGTATGCGTTTGGCCAAGGGGATTATAAGCCTGAAGAGTTTGCGATAAATAGCCTAACAAGCAGCGAGATTCGCTATCAACTTTTTCGTAAAACATACCATAAAGAACCGAGTCTTCAGTTAGGTGGTGTCACCTATGGCTGGCTTAATGCCGCTTTTACGTTTATTACAAGCATAGAGCAGTTAACGCTCCCCGTGCCTATGTTTATTGCCAGTGCCCAATTGGATACCGTGGTGGATAACCAAGCTCAACATATCATTACCCATAAGCAAAAAACGGCTATTTTAGAAACGTTTAGTAATGCAAAACATGAATTACTGTTTGAACAAGACAAAATTCGCAAGGCCGTGCTAACACGCTTTTATGAGTTTTGCGGCTCACTAACTTGAGTTTGGCTCAGTGATAGTGGATCTTGATGGATCAAAATATCCATCTCACAGTCAAATTGTGCTTTGATCATAGCCACTACCTCGTCTGCCACGTAGTGCGCTCTAATTAGCGGTAAAGTATCTTCAAGCTCCAAATGCATTTGAATAAACTTTACTTTACCCCCTTGGCGAGTTCGTACATCATGGACACCAAATACGTCACCATGACTGTTTGCAATCTCAACTATCTGGCTTTTTTCTTCGTCTGGTAATTCTTTATCCATTAAATGATCGGCACTTTGGCGGGCTATGTCCCAACTGTTATAGAGTAAGTAACCCGCTACACCAATTGCGAATAATGGATCGGCGTACTGCATCCCATTTTGCGCTAATAAAATAGCCACCAGCACAGCAGCATTTAAAATAATATCGCCCTTATAGTGTACGGAGTCGGCTTTAATCGCTATTGAATCGGTATGATTGACAACTTTTGTTTGAACAAACACCACTACGAGGGTACAAGCAATCGCAAAAATACTCACCCATACTCCTAACATTGAATGACTTAGCACTACAGGATTAAATAACCGCTCAACACCATGAAACGCCAACAAACAACCAGATCCGGCAATAAATGCTGCTTGACCAAGCCCTGCTAGCGCTTCTGCTTTGCCATGGCCAAAACGGTGATCATCATCAGCAGGCCTAAGGGCATAGCCTAATACCAAAAAGCTCATCGCAGATGCCGTTATATCCATTAATGAATCTGTCAGCGAGCCAAGCATAGATGCAGAGCCCGACGCCAACCATGCCCAGCATTTAGCTGCGATCATCAGGCTAACCATAACCATAGTGACCGCACTGGCGGTTTTCACCCAAAATTCATAACTGCGATGATGCACTTTTTTACCTATACGTAAGCAACTCTTATGAACAGAGTATATCATTTTTTTAAAATGTTTAGTGTATACTCATAAGAGTAAAAAATTAGCTTATAATAAGGCACCTTCATGCTCGACATCGTTTTATACCAACCTGAAATTCCGCCAAATACGGGTAATATTATCCGTTTGTGCGCAAATACCGGATACTCACTTCATCTTATAGAGCCCTTAGGCTTTGAGTGGGACGATAAACGAGTAAAAAGAGCTGGCCTTGATTATCACGAGTTTAGTAACGTACAGCGCCATGCTTCATTTGAAGCCTACCTTGAAAAATGCCAACCCAAAAAAGTATATGCATGCACCACTAAAGGCAGCCAATTTCATCATCAAGCCAGCTATGAAGCCGGCGATTGCCTAGTCTTTGGCCCTGAAACTCGCGGCTTACCAGATGAACTCATACAATCGTTACCCGGTGAACAGCGTGTGCGTATTCCAATGCAAGCCAACAGCCGTAGTATGAATTTATCTAATGCCGTTGCCGTATTTGTATATGAATCATGGCGTCAATTGGGCTTCCCTAACGCGCAATAAACTAACTTACGCTTAAAACTTAGCGTCTGTGCATGGCGCTAATGTATTATTTTAACTGCAACGGTACCACTTTAATTAATTTCATATTCTCTTATTCGCTATAACGCATTTCCTAAACTAATATCAGGGTTGTTCTTTTTCATTTACTGATGGTATTTAATGCGCTCACTCTTGTTGATCAGTTGCTTATGTTCTGTACTTTTTAGTGCCTCTTTAATGGCCAGCACAGGCGTATTTAAAAACAATACTATTTTTAGCGCTTCTGTAAATACCTCTCTACATCAAAAGGATTACGTGCTCAATTTATTTAACAGGTCAATTGCAAGTTCAACTCAAGCGGTAACCAAAAATCAACTAACCTCTCCTTCAACTACAAATAACTTCAACTCAGGTTTCATGCTCTCACCTCTAACTAAATATTTACTAATTGCTCTGGCTTTCCTCGTTATCATTTTATTAATTGTTTATAGATTAAAAAGCAATGCTAAACAGGATTTAGTGACTGCATTAATGACCCAATCAAAAGACGCTATTTGGATAGCAGACGAAAACTTTAAGATCACCGTAGTAAACCTGGCATTTACAACGATCAGTGGCTATAAACTCGAAGATGTCATTGCAAAAAAACCTAAAGTATTCACCCAGCAAGGGCGAGACAAAAAACTAGAAAACCTGATTTACGATGAACTTGAAACAGATGGCTATTGGTCTGGTGAGATTTGGAACCTACGTAAGGATGGTCAGCCTTATGCACTTGATTTATCAATTACCAAGGTAACCACATCTCACTTACGTAAAAACAAAACGCATTACATCGGTTTATTTTCAGATGTGACTGCACGTAAAAATAATGAACGAGCCATGCTCAAACTGACTACTAAGGATTCTATTACGGGTCTATCTAATAGAGCTATATTTATAGAGTCGGTAAATAAAGCGATAGAAAGCTGCAATAATAAATACCCAAGCTTAATGATTCTGTTTATTGATCTAGATAACTTTAACAAGATAAATGATTCACTGGGACACTGTATTGGTGATGAACTACTCAAAGAAGTTGGCAGACGGCTAACAACCAGTTTAGACTCTGGCTATACCATAGCCCGCCTAGGTGGCGATGAGTTTGCGGTGCTAATACCACCTTACCTTTACTCTGATAAAACAATATTTTATGCAAAAAAACAAGCTGACAAGATATTAAAGCAGTTTCAGCTTCCTTTTATGCTTAACGGTATTGAAAGTTATATTTCAGCATGTTGTGGTATTGCTGCTTACCCTGAAAATGGCTACACCAGCGAAGCAATTATGCGTAGCGCTAACAGTGCACTCAACCACGCAAAAAAAATGGGCCACAATAATTATCAATTTTTTGACGAAGCTAAACATACCATTGACCCAAATGAGTTAAGCAAAGAAAGTGCGCTTTTCCATGCTATTACTAACAACGACTTTGAATTATTTTATCAAGCTAAGTTTAATGCTGAAAAAAATCAGCTCCACGGTTTTGAGGCTTTAGTGCGTTGGCCACAAGCTGACGGTACTGTAATCAGCCCTGTCGAGTTTATCCCTTTGGCAGAACAAAACGGTGCAATTATTCCTCTCACTGCCTTATTGATGAAGCAACTATTTAAACAGTTAGAAGCTTGGCGCTCAGAGAGTATTGATTTTGGTAAAGTTGCGATAAATATATCAGCATTGCATTTTCAACAAACCAGTTTAGTTGAAACACTCACTGAGTGTTTAGCGACATTTGATGTACCCGCTCGTTGTATAGAACTTGAGATAACCGAAAGCGCGATGATGGACAACCCTGAATTTGCACAACAGCAAATGAATCGCATTAAAGCGTTAGGCTTTACTATTGCGCTTGATGATTTTGGCACTGGACATTCTTCTTTGGGCTACCTTAAACGCTTTTCGATTGATACCTTAAAAATAGACCGATCCTTTATTCAAGACATCACCGAAAGTGAACAAGATAGAAACATCACCGCAACGATTATCCGTTTAGCAAAATACTTGCATATTGATGTAGTTGCAGAAGGGGTAGAGACTAAATCACAAGCTTATATGTTACATGTCATGGGTTGCAGTATCATGCAAGGATATTACTATAGCCGCCCGCTTCGCGCTGAAAAAGTACCATCATTCATCACAAAACATAGCCTAATAAAAACCACGAACTCTATACATAACTAACAAAAAAGCGCAGTGCAAAACACTACGCTTTATTATAAATCATTAAAACGCGCTATTCTGATTTTTGCTCACGGCCTAACAATGCCATAGCAGCTTCTTTCACGTCTTTATTTTCATAAAGAACTTGATATATTTGCTCTGTAATAGGCATCTCAATACCCGCACGTTGAGCAAGCAAATACACTTCTTTGGTATTGCGATAGCCTTCAACAACCTGACCTATCGACTCAATAGCAGCCTCAACGCCTTCACCTTGACCAAGAGCTAAACCAAAGCGACGATTACGAGATTGGTTATCAGTACAGGTTAGTATTAAATCACCAAGGCCAGCCATACCCATAAAGGTTTCTGACTTAGCTCCCAATGCGCAACCTAAACGACATAACTCAGCTAACCCGCGGGTGATCAATGCTGTGCGCGCATTAGCACCAAAACCAAAGCCATCTGACATGCCAGCGCCAATAGCGATAACATTTTTAACCGCACCACCGAGTTGAATACCAATAAAGTCATCATTGTTATACACCCTAAATGAACGGCCGCAATGTAATAAATCAGCTAACTGTTTAGCAAATGTAGTCGATGTAGACGACACCGAAATAGCTGTTGGTAAACCAATGGCCATTTCTTTTGCAAAAGTAGGCCCTGATACCACAGCTAACGGCACATCATCACCCAACTCTTGCTGTGCAACTTCTTGTAATAAACGCCCAGTATTTGGTTCAAGCCCTTTTGTTGCCCAAGCAACTTGTGCACCTTCACGTAGTGATGGCTTAATTTGACGTAACGTATCGCCAAATGCGTGACTGGGTACGACTACCAATATAATTTGGCTATCATTAACTGCGGTATGTAAATCTGCTTCAAGAAGTAAAGTGTCAGGGAAAGTGACATCGGGTAAGTAACGTTGATTTTTCCGCTCAGCTGCAAGCGTGGCAACGTCATCGCTATTGCGTCCCCAAAGCGTCACTCGGTGACCATTTCGGGCTAAACAAATAGCAAGGGCGGTGCCATAAGACCCCGCCCCTAATACAGTAACAGCTGAATTTGCTGTACTCATAAATTATGCGTCTGCTGTTGCCTGATCAGTTTGCGCTGCACGTTGCTGCATGTATTGAGCAAACAATGCATCAAAGTTTACTGGCGCAAGGTTAAGTTGTGGGAATGTACCACGATTAACTAGGTTAGAAACTGCTTCACGTGCGTATGGGAATAACACATTAGGGCAAAAAGCACCTAGCATGTGTGCAAGTTGAACTTCTTCAACTTCAGCGATAGTAAAGATACCCGCTTGTTGAATTTCACATAAAAACGCAGTTTCTTCGCCAATCGACGCAGTCACAGTTAGCGCTAAAACAACTTCAAATACACCTTCGTCTAATTTATTAGAGCGGGTATCAAGATCAAGTTTAACTTCAGGTGTCCATTCTTTTTGGAAGATAGCCGGTGAATTTGGCGTTTCGAAAGATACATCTTTAGTGTAAATACGTTGAATAGTAAATTGTGCGCCAGCGTCTTGTGCTGCTACGTTTTGGTTTTCTTCGTTCATTGTAATTCCTAACTTTAATCGTTTTTATAATAAATTCGTTAACTGGCTTTTAAGCGTTTAGCTTAGCATCAAGTTTACCTTGTGCTTCAATTGCCATCATGTCGTCACAACCGCCGATATGCTCATCATTAATAAAGATTTGCGGTACTGTGCTCGCACCACCTGCTTTTGCAATCATTTCGTCACGCAGTTCAGGCTGTACACCAATATCAATATTTTTAAATTGCACACCTTTGCTTTCAAGCAGTGCCAAGGCACGTTGACAAAAAGGGCAATACGCTTTGGTGTATAGAACAACATTACTCATAAAAAATCCTCTATCGGCTGGCTTAATCTTGTTAGCGGCCGGTTGTCGTAGGTAGGCCAGCACTTTGCCAAGCGCCCATACCACCAGATAAAATATAAACTGACTCAAAACCCGCTTTATGCATTGCTGTTGCAATACCTGAAGCCGTCATGCCCGTTGTACATACTAGTATAATGGGTTTGCTCTTAGACTTTTCAAGGCTAGAGAAGTCAGATTGTTTCGCTTTTTCTGGGTTAAGGTGTTCAGCCCCTGCGATACGGCCATTGTTAAATTCTTTTTGTGCACGTATATCAACAACTAAGCCATCTTCACGATTGATTAATAGCGTTAATTGTTGCGGGTTTATTTGGCGAATTGCTGAAAATTTACTTTTAAACCAACCACCGACAATTAGCGCAACTAACGCCACCCAAGCCAAACTTAAAATCGGATGATTACCGATAAATTCAATATATTGATCCATGCGTCTTCCACTATGAAAATTGTCCCGCGCGTTGAGCGCTGGGGTTAAAACATCGGGGCTAGCCCCTAGCCACGCAAGTATACGTGCTTGATGAAAAATTACCAGAGAGTGAAATATATTAATATCGCGCTTTTTGAATGCTGATCCACAAGCAAAAACACGGTATGCTAACAATCCAACAGGTGGTAATTTTCAGGAGCTAAAATGACACAGCATAAAAAACCTCTCGTATTAATGATTTTGGATGGGTGGGGATACCGCGAAGACGAGCAAAGTAATGCCGTCTTAGCAGCTAACACGCCCGTATTAGATGAGCTTTGGGCAACACGCCCTCACACATTAATTTCAGGCTCTGGTTTAGATGTTGGTCTTCCTGATGGTCAAATGGGTAACTCAGAAGTAGGCCATGTTAACTTAGGTGCAGGGCGTATTGTCTATCAAGACTTCACTCGCATTACTAAATCAATTGATGATGGCGAATTTGAGCACAACCCAACCCTGGTTGAAAATATAGATAAAGCCGTTAACGCAGATAAAGCCGTTCACCTAATGGGGCTATTAAGCCCAGGCGGTGTACACAGCCACGAAGATCACATTGTTGCCGCGATTGAAATGGCCGCTAAACGTGGTGCAAAAGAGGTGTACTTTCATGCCTTTTTAGATGGCCGTGATACACCACCACGCAGTGCCCAGGCATCAATTGAACGTATTGAAGCATTATTTAATGAGCTTAACTGCGGCCGCTTAGCCTCAATTGTTGGTCGCTATTATGCAATGGACCGTGACAACCGCTGGAACCGTGTAGAACAAGCATATGACTTAATGGTCAGCGGCATCGCGCAAAATACCTATACTAATGGTGTTGACGCATTAACAGCAGCCTATGAACGCGACGAAAACGATGAATTCGTAGCCGCCACAGCAATTGCCGCTGATGGCCAACCTGCTGCTCAAATCAATGACGGCGATACCGTGATCTTTTTAAACTTTAGAGCTGACCGTGCCCGCGAGATGACTCGCGCATTTGTTGATGCTGACTTTGACGGCTTTGCCAAAAAGAAAGCCCCTCAATTAAGTGGCTTTGTCATGTTAACTGAATACGCCGCTGATATAGATGCCCCTGCAGCCTTTGCTCCTGAGCCATTAGTTAATGTACTTGGCGAATGGTTTGAAAAACACAATAAAACGCAGCTGCGCATTTCTGAAACAGAAAAATACGCACACGTGACTTTCTTCTTCAGTGGTGGCCGTGAAGATGAATTTGAAGGCGAAACCCGCGAGCTAATCCCATCGCCTCAAGTTGCAACCTACGATTTACAGCCTGAGATGAACTCTGAAATGCTCACCGACAAACTTGTGGCAGCAATTAAGAGTGGACAATACGACGCCATTATTTGTAACTATCCAAATGGTGATATGGTTGGTCACTCTGGTGTATTTGAAGCTGCGGTAAAAGCATGTGAAGCCGTTGATCATTGTATTGGTCGCGTTGTGGCTGCTTTAGAAGAGTTTGGCGGAGAAGCACTGATCACTGCCGATCATGGTAATGCAGAGCAAATGGCTAACCCTTCTACCGGACAAGCACATACAGCGCATACCAGCGAGCCTGTACCCTTTATTTACGTTGGCCGCGATGCGACTCCAACCGATGGCAAAGCGCTTAGTGATGTAGCACCCACCATGTTACACCTGATGGGCATGGAACAGCCTAGCGAAATGACTGGCACACCTATCATGACATTGAAATAAATCATGATAAAAAGTATTAACCAGTTAATTGGTAGTCTGTTAATGCTTACTTCATTCGTTATTGCTCCGGCAATAGCGAATGAAGACCGTACTAAAAAAGACCTATCACAGATACAAAGCGCATTAAAGCAAAGTGAAGCTGAGCTCGCAGCCCAACGTAAAGATATCGCCAAGCTGCAAAAAACCTTACAGCAGCATGAGCTAAGTATTGCTAAAAATGCAAAAGCGCTCAATATCGCCAAGCAATCAATTAAAGACACTGAAAAACAACAAGCACAACAGCAGCAACAAGCAAACACATTACTGCAACAGCAAAAACAGCGACAACAAGCACTGGCGGCACAATTAAAAAGTGCCTATATGTCAGGTGGGCACGACTACTCGAAAATGCTACTTAACCAACAAGACACCGCCCAAGTTGAGCGCACATTAAGTTATTACAATTACTTAAATAAAGCCCGCATAGAACAAATTGAAGAACTAAAAACCCTGCTAGTAGAAATAGAAGCCGTACAGCTCGAACTTGAAAAAACCAAACAACATTTACTGGCTTTACATCAAGAACAAACAACCCGACACCAAGCATTAGTTGATGCACAAAAGCAGCGTAAAACCAATATTAAGCAACTAAAAGCAAAATTAAGCTCAACCGAAAACTCTATTAATTATTTAAAAGAAAACGAAAAAACACTGGTAACCACATTACAAGAGCTTGAAAAAGAAAAAACTCAAAAAGTAGAGTTACTGGGCCTTAATACCAGTAAAGGAAAATTAAACTGGCCAACAAAAGGTAAACTTGCCCACAAATTTGGCCAGCGTAAACACGGCGGAATCGATTGGAAAGGCGTGTTAATTAGCGCCAATGAAGGCAGCCAAGTTAGTAGCGTCCATAACGGTCAAGTTGTTTACGCTGACTGGCTAAAAGGGTATGGCTGGGTCATTGTTGTTGATCACGGTGAAGGGTTTATGAGCCTTTATGGGCATACACAAACCTTGCTTAAAGATGTTGGCGACATGGTTCGTCAAGGCGATATTATTGCATTAGTAGGTCAAAGCGGCGGACAAGCAAATTCTGGTCTATACTTTGAAATACGCCATAAAGGACGCGCAGTAAATCCTGTTAAATGGTGCAGACGACTTTAATTGAATAAACGTAGCTGCACCCCATGGGGAGCAGCTGATGCCAACAACAAAAATGACCTCTTTTAACCTGCAGCATAACGTTATTAGCTGCAAACTGATTACTTACCTACTTTTGGTTAGTATTTTAATATGCCTGAGCTTTAGCAGCTTAGCCGTCACCTCGATTAGCGATCTTAAAAGCCAGCAAAAGCACGAAATTCTTTATAATATACATGCCTATTACGTTGAAGATTTGCCACTGCAAAGCAGCTTTGATGATCAACAACAATTCGAAACCTTACTAAAAAACCTCGACCCTTATTCAAAGTTTTTAGATGAAAGCGAACTCAATGCTCTTTTTAATAGCACCAATGGTCGTTACACCGGCTTAGGCATTGAAGTGCAAGAGCTAGATGAACATATCATTATTATCAATGCACTAAAAAACTCACCGGCATACCATGCTGGCATTCAAAAAAATGATATTTTATTGGCCATAAACAACCGCCCGGTTACCAATAAAAAAATCAGCCAAGTGGCAAATATGATCCAACAAAGTGAATCAACCACAATTCATTTGAGTATTCAAAGAGACAACTCAAAAGCGCCACTGGACTTTGCAGTAACCCGCAAAGAGATAAACCTCGAAAGTGTAACCAGTTCACTTTATGATTTTGGTATTGGCTATATGGCTATTGATAGCTTCACCAACCATACGTTACATGACGTTTCACGCCAATTAGCACAGTTAA
The DNA here is from genome assembly GCF_030408095.1 of Pseudoalteromonas sp. APC 3893. Taxonomy (NCBI): domain Bacteria; kingdom Pseudomonadati; phylum Pseudomonadota; class Gammaproteobacteria; order Alteromonadales; family Pseudoalteromonadaceae; genus Pseudoalteromonas; species Pseudoalteromonas sp. APC 3893. Next base: position 10,611 of record NZ_JASDCD010000033.1, on the reverse strand, counting down.
AAAGTAATAATGGCGGAGTATTAACGGGGCTCGTTTTAGATTTACGCGACAACCCCGGCGGCACATTACAAAGCGCAGTTGCGGTGTCTGACTTATTTTTACAAAGCGGCACTATAGTCACTACTAAAGGTCGCTTTTATGATGCTAATCAGCATTTTGAAGCAAGCAAAGGAGACATACTAAACGGCTCTCCTATCGTTGTTTTGATTAATGAAAACTCAGCTTCTGCCGCCGAGATATTAGCCGCGGCCTTAAAAGATAATAACCGAGCAACATTAGTGGGTAACAAGTCGTTTGGTAAAGGTTCTGTGCAATCGCTCATTCCATTAGGTAATGGCGATACCGCATTAAAGCTCACCACTGCAAAGTATTTTTCGCCTTCAGGAAAATCCATAGATGGCGTAGGAGTTGCTCCTGATGTGGCGATTAATCAATCAGCTCTTTCACAAATAGATAAAGTCGCTATAATAAAAAATGAACAAGGAAAAGGTGATCAACCATGGCTTGGCAGCAGCCCAACTGATCAACAGTTACTTAAAGCAAAACAATTACTGTCTATGAAGTGACCTTTGCTAGGGTCAGTTGACCTTTGCTAATAACAGATAATAAAAATTATAAATGTGAAAAAACTAATTTGGCTATTAATAGCTATTTGCTCCTTGCCCGCATTGGTACAAGCAAAGCAAATAGCGATTGTGATTGATGATATTGGTAATCATCAGCGCGATTTAGAAACGTTAAACCTTCCTGGTAAAATTTCGTTTTCGATTTTGCCCCATACCCCCTTTTCGCAAATTTTTGCCAAACTTGCCAGTCGTTCCAACAAAGAGTTACTACTTCATGTGCCAATGCAAGCCCTAGATAACAGCAAAGCCCTAGGGCCTGGTGCACTGACAAGTGATATGGATAAAGAGCAACTACAACATACTCTTTATAGTGCACTGGCGAGCCTCCCCGAAGTTAAAGGGGTCAATAACCATATGGGCTCAGCGTTAACACAAAAAAGCCAACCCATGAAATGGACCATGGAAGTACTCAAGCAACGTGGCCTATATTTTTTAGACAGCCGCACCACCAATTTGAGCCAAGCGCAAAACGTAGCAAATTTATATGGGGTAGAAAATGTAGGTCGCCATGTATTTTTAGACAACATCATCAACGAACAACAACTGCAATTTAGATTTGATGAACTAAAACACAAAGCCCAGCGCTATAATTTCGCCATTGCCATCGCACACCCCTACCCTGAAACCATCGAGTTTTTATCGCGTAAACTCCCCGAGCTGGAACAACAAGGCTTTGAACTCGTGCCGCTATCGCAGCTAGTAGAACGAAAATACATACAACTCGCACAGGCCGAGTCTAAAGGGCTGAGTGCGAGGTAAGCTTTAAAGTTACAAGGGGAAAGGAACTAGGTTCTAAATGTCTTGTCTTTTGTGGGAACAGGCCTTAACCGTGATTGTGTTTTAGGCTTAGAATATGCGTAAAAGCCAACCGACGCTAAAGCGCTCTCCTACGATGGTAAAAGGTGCTAGGTACTAGGTGCTAGGTTCTAGGGGGAGTGACTGGGTACTAGGTGTATTCATAGCCAGAAGCCCATTGCACGAAACCCGTGGCTTTTCTTTGTAGGAACAGGCTTTAGCCGTGATGGGGCTTGAGTTATGTGTTAAAGCCAATCGGCGCTAAAGCGCTCTCCTACGATAATAAGCCCGCGCAGCTAGTAGCCCGAATCCCGCAGCTCGTAACCAAATCCCATAACCCCCGCCCTGAGCATTTATTTGTTCTCATTCACTTTCAGTTTCAAACATAGTAAAATTTTACCAATTTCCTAATTATAATGAGCTTTTATAATGTCAATTCCGCACAGCCTTTTAAGCCAGCTAGTTAAACTTGCCCTTGATGAAGACCTAGATCACCAAAACGCAGAGCAAGGCGATATAACCGCAGCCTTAATTCCGCAAACACAACAAGCCAATGCAAAAGTAATTACCCGTGAAGACTGTGTATTTTGTGGCAAAGACATTATTTTAGAAGTATTCAACCAAGTAGATCCTAGCGTTTTAGTTAATGTGCTAGTAAATGATGGTGATAGCGTTAAAGCAAACGATACATTATTTACTGCAACAGGTTCTGCACGGGCTATTTTAACAGCAGAGCGAACAGCACTTAACTTTGTGCAAACTCTATCAGGCACAGCTACAACAACAGCACACTATGTAAAAGAGCTTGCAGGTACAACAACACAATTACTCGATACTCGTAAAACAATTCCTGGTTTACGTGCATTACAAAAATACGCAGTTAAATGTGGTGGCGGGGCAAATCATCGTATTGGGTTGTTCGATGCGTTTTTAATTAAAGAAAACCACATAGCAGCCTGTGGTGGTATTGATAAAGCGGTTGCGCAAGCCAAGCTTAACCACCCAAGTAAACCGGTTGAAGTAGAAGTTGAATCACTTAATGAGCTAGATCAAGCCATAGTTGCCGGCGCAGATATTATAATGCTAGACAACTTTACTCCAGAGCAGATAAAACAAGCTGTCGAATTAACTGATAAGCGGGCAAAGCTAGAGGTTTCGGGCAATATGACCATAGAAACACTTAAAACCTATTCACAAGCTGGGGTAGACTTTATTTCAAGCGGGGCGCTTACAAAAAATTTACAATCAATCGACTTATCAATGCGATTTGAGTAATTATTCTTAAAGTTAAAAATTTAATATTTACCTAATCCGTTGACATTTTGTACAAAAAAGCATTAAATAAGCCAAAAGGCTTATTTTGTTACAAAGTGTTAATTTTAGAGCCCCATTTAATAAAAAATGATGTTAAGATAAGCCTAGATAACTAAAAAAGCCTAAAAGCACTAATCCTAAATAACTATTTTTTGTTTTTTACATTTGTTTGCTTTTAATTAGGTAAAAAATAGCGATAACTTAAATTGTGCTTTTTTATGCTAGGAAAGTTCATAAAATGGCGCTAAATGCTGTTAAATTAGCTTTCAAAACGTAATTTTAGTGCTAAAGTAATTCTAATAGCCTACTTTTTCCTTCACAAAGGTTAGGTACACTTAGATTAGATAGAACGATTTTAAAAAAACCGTAAGATAAGCAAGTTATATTAGTTAAGGCACAAACCATCACTAATAAACTGATTAGCTTACATACACACTATCCTTTAGGAGAGGAACATGGAAAAAATGACACAACAAAGTCAAAAGGGTTTTACCCTAATTGAATTAATGATTGTAGTTGCAATCATCGGTATTCTTGCAGCGGTAGCACTGCCTGCTTATCAAGATTATACGACTCGCGCAAAAATGAGTGAAGTAGTTACTTTTGCGGGTTCAGCTAAAACTGCAGTTAGTGAGTGTATTATTACTACTGGTGATATTACTGCCTGTAGTAGCAATGCAAAAGTAGGTTTAGATACTACAGGCATTTCATCTACTTATGTTGCCTCAGTTGAAGTAAGTGGTTCTGGCGTAATAACTACCACTGTTAAAGGAACTAATGTTGGCGCTTTAGATGGCTCTACTTTAGTTTTTACTCCAAATGCGGCAAACGGTGGAGTTACATGGAACTGCGAAATTGACGATAGTGCATTAAATAAATACGTACCGCAAAACTGTCGCAAAAGCTAATTGACAATTAGTAAAAATAGCTCTTTCTATGAAAGAGCTTACATTATGGATACTAGAAAAGATTTACTTCACTCTTACATCCCTTCCTTATTCTTATTTTTTTGTTTAATCCCATTTATTGATGAGTATTTTTTGGGTTTATTTAATGAAAAAAGAGTTTTCCAATCTATACTCCTTGTTTTATGTACCTTACTCTATTTTCACTCAATCAAGTTAAAAAACAAACCTAACCTGATACTAAATTTGATGCTATTTCTTGGTCTAATCAGCACACTATTAAGTAACAACCTATTATATTCAAGCTTGAGCTATCTTCACACAATAATGCTAATAAGCCTTGTTATATTAGGTTATAAAATAAAAAATTATAATTCTATTTTATTTTATTCATTGTTCTTTACTAACATATTTTTAGTGTCTTATTCATTACTTAATTATTCTTTTTTCATTCTATCAAGTGAAGCCCCATTTCCTGATGGCGTTTTATATGGCTTTTATAACATTCGATTTTTTAATCAATTTCAAGTTCTAAGCATACCCTTTATTATCTATTTTATTTCTCACCCTAAGTTACAATGTATTGCCAAAGCCACTCTGACCTTAAATTTATTTTTGCTAATTTTCAGTAGTGCTCGAGGGGCTTCAATAGCAATATTGATAACAACACTAATTTACTGCTATTTCATAAATAGAAGTATGATAAAAGAGATATTCTTTTGTCTATTAGCTGCTGTTTTATTATTTTCACTTCATTATTTTTATCTTAGCTTTTACCACTCAACTGAATACACAATAAGAACTGGCAGTTCAAAAAGGTACGAATTATGGCTAGAAGTCATCAACAACATAAGCTTTAAAACACTATTTATCGGTAATGGCCCTGGAGGGTATAAGTCTACAACTTTCGATTTTGGCCATCCCCATAATAGCATTCTTCAAATTTTGAATAACTGGGGCGTAATTGTTTTATCAATTTTGGTTTGGTTTACATATAAGTTAATAAATCACTCTCTAGTATTCATCAGAGAACACAAAGATAACAATGAGTTTCTAACCTGTTTCACATCGTTCGTAAGCTTACTAATTTACTCATTAGTCAGTGGTGTTATTGTCATGCCAATACCACAAACTTTTTTATGTATTTTAGTTGGGATTTTACTTAAGTATTTAGGTTATAATTTATTTGAAAGGGAAAAAAATACACATAAAAAAATAGTATGGTCTATAGCATCCATAATATGTTTCTTTTACGCGACTTTGGTCATATTTAGTTATAACTGTTTAGACCCTAAACCATATGGCCCTAACTTTTGGTCTAACGGGCAACTATCATTTGAACATTGTAAGCTTACTTACTTCGAGGATCAGTAATGGCAAAACAAGCGGATAAAAAAGGACTTGATACCTTTGAGTGGATCGGCGTAAGTGCCCGAGGTAAACGTCTTGAAGGCGAAATGACTGGTGCTAGTATTGCGTTAGTAAAGGCCCAGCTCCGAAAGCAAGGTATTACTCCCTCTAAAGTAAAGCGTAAAGCCAAGCCGTTATTTGGCACGCGAATGCAAAAAATTACGCCAAAAGACATAGCCCTGGTTACCAGACAGATTGCTACCATGCTAATGGCAGGTGTGCCACTCATCCAAGCGATTGAAATGATAGGTACCGGCTCCACTAATAAAAGCGTAGCTAAGCTTATGGAAACCATTGGCGATGAAGTAAAAGCCGGTGGTACGTTATCAAACGCTCTTCGTAAGCACCCGCGTTACTTTGATGATTTATATTGTGATTTAGTTGCCTCTGGCGAGCAATCGGGCGCACTGGACAAAATATTTGACCGCGTTGCCCTTTATAAAGAAAAGTCAGAAGCGTTAAAATCAAAAATTAAAAAGGCCATGTTCTACCCTATCGCAGTTTTGGTAGTCGCCTTAATCGTTACCTCTATCTTACTGATTTTTGTAGTACCGCAATTCCAAGATATTTTCGCTGGTTTTGGTGCAGAATTGCCCGCATTTACCTTAATGGTTATTGGTATATCTGAATTTATGCAAGAATATTGGTGGATAATGCTGATTGCTATTGTCGGCTTTGGTTATGCCTATAAAGAGGCTCTGCTTAAAAGTAAAAAACTACGGGATGCAAACGATAGAGCAATATTAAAACTACCGGTAATTGGCATGATTTTAAACAAAGCCGCGGTTGCACGTTATGCCCGAACTTTATCGACCACGTTTGCTGCCGGCGTACCCCTAGTTGATGCGCTTGATTCTGCGGCTGGTGCCTCAGGTAATGCAGTTTATCGCTATGCGATATTAGATATCAAAGCAGAGGTTAGCTCTGGTAACCAAATGAACTGGGCAATGCGTAATTCAAAAATATTCCCTGATATGGTAGTACAAATGGTCGCTATAGGTGAAGAGTCTGGCTCACTTGATGGAATGCTTGCAAAAGTAGCCACTATTTATGAGCAAGAAGTGGATGATGCAGTAGACGGTTTATCAAGCCTGTTAGAACCTCTGATTATGGCGGTGCTTGGTGTACTCGTTGGTGGTTTGATCATCGCCATGTACTTACCAATATTCCAGCTTGGCTCAGTCATATAATCACTGTAATATATTTATTCACAAAGAGGTTATGAGGCGCTGCGCTTAAGAGGGAGAGGCTTTAGGGAAGTGACTAGGTGCTAGGTGTCTTGGCTTTGTGGGAACAGGCTTTAGCCGTGATTGTTTAGGTTTGGATATGTGTTAAACCAATCGGCGCTAAAGCGCTCTCCTACAAGGTGTGGAGTGCGATTTGTCTTGTGGGAACAGGCTTTAGCCGTGATTGTTTGGGTTTGGATATATGTAAAAGCTCATCGGCGCTAAAGCGTTCTCTTACAAGATGTGGAGTGTGATTTGTCTTGTAGGAACAGGCTTTAGCCGTGATGGTTTGAGTTTGAGGTATGTGTTAAACCTCATCGGCGCTAAAGCGCTCCCCTACAAGATGTGGAGTGTGATTTGTCTTGTGGGAACAGGCTTTAGCCGTGATTGTTTAGGTTTGGAGTATATGCTAAGAGGCCAATCGGCGCTAAAGCGCTCTCCTACCAGGTGTGGAGTGTGGTTTGTCTTGTGGGAACAGGCTTTAGCCGTGATTGTTTGAGTTTGAGGTATGTGTTAAACCTCATCGGCGCTAAAGCGCTCTCCCACAAGTGCTAGGTGTTTTGGCTTTTCCTCATTTGCTCTCACTCACTTCTCTTTGTGAAAATGGTTTTTAACTTAATTTTTTAGGTATGTAATGCACGATTTTTTTCTTGATATAATTACAGTAATGCAAAACCAACTATGGTTTTACTTATTAACCATAGGCCTTGTTAGCTTATGTGTAGGTAGTTTTTTAAATGTGGTGATTTATCGCATACCTGAAATGATGAAACGTGAATGGCATAGTGAGTGTCGAATTTTACTTGCTGATGAGCTAAAACCAACTGAGCAAGCAAAATCAAAAGCTGAGGTTTTTAACCTTATTAAGCCCAACTCCACGTGCCCTAAGTGTAAAACAGCCATTAAGCCTTGGCAGAATATCCCTGTTATTAGTTGGCTCTTATTAAAAGGCCGCTGCGCAAGTTGTAACACTCCGATATCAATTCGTTACCCCATTGTTGAAATGCTCACAGCTATATTGAGTCTAATTGTCGCCGCCACTTTTGGCGCAACAGATATCGCCTTGCTTTACGTCTTTGTAACCTGGGCGTTAATTGCCCTGACTTTTATCGATATTGATCACATGTTACTACCAGATCAACTCACCCTACCTCTAGTTTGGCTTGCTTTAATAGCCTCTGTATTTGGGGTGACGGAGCTCACAGCTACTGATGCAATAATTGGTGCCGCATGTGGCTATTTAAGCTTATGGAGCGTATTTTGGTTGTTTAAGCTGGTAACCGGTAAAGAAGGTATGGGTTATGGCGATTTTAAATTACTCGCGGTATTTGGTGCCCTACTTGGTTGGCAGGCGCTGTTAACTATTGTTTTGCTTTCAAGCGTAGTAGGTGCAGTGATTGGTATCGCGCTATTGAGCATTCAAGGTAAAGATAAAGCCACACCGATACCTTTTGGCCCCTACTTAGCCATCGCCGGATGGGTTACCTTACTTTGGGGTGAGAAAATTCAAAGCCTATATTTTAATTCTTTAGGTTACTAATATGACCCAAAAAAACAAAATTAATAACTGGGTGTTAGGGTTAACAGGCGGTATTGGTTCAGGCAAAAGCGCCGTAAGTGAAATGTTTGAAAAGCTCAATATAGCGGTTGTTGATGCCGATATAGTTGCTCGCCAAGTCGTAGCGCCACAAAGCGAAGGTTTAAATGCTATAACCGCTCACTTTGGTACTGATGTTTTAAACCCCGATGGCTCTTTAAATCGCAGTCATCTACGCGAAATTATTTTTGCACATAACGAACAAAAAACTTGGCTGAATAATTTACTCCACCCTATGATTCGAGAAAAACTACTCACCGATTTAGCTAATGCCACCAGCGAATACGTTATATTAGTTGCCCCATTATTGTTTGAAAACAAGCTAGATCAATACTGTCAACGTACACTTGTAGTAGATGTACCAGAAGAAGTGCAGCTTGCCCGCACTACAAAGCGCGACGGTGTAACAGAGCAGCAAACTAAAAGTATTATTGCAGCACAAATGTCGCGCCAAGATAAGCTAAAAAAAGCAGATGATATTATTGATAACAATCGCTGCTTGGACCTAGTAGAAAGTCAGTTGCAACAATTGCACTATCGTTATTTAGCCTTAGCTAAACAAGCTAAAGTAAACGCTAAATGATGAGAAAATTGAAAACTTTTCATCTTTTTGTTTGCAAATTAAGCTAAATCAACAAGACTGATGTTATACCCTTCTTTTTTCTGATAAATTGCTAACATGAAAGGATCTTACCGGGTGCGCAATGAACATTAATTCACCATTATTACGAAAATTTATCACACTTGGTCGTGTTGACGCCGAAACAGTTAAATTAAAACAACGTGAATTTAGCTCTACCGCTGAGCTTATCGCTAAGTGCAGTGGAATTAACGGTCACGAGCTAGCTGAGCAATGTATTGATTTATTTCGTGTGCCTTATTTTGACTTACGTGATTTTAATGTTGAGTTAATCCCTAAAGAACTAGTTAAAGAAAAACTCATCAGGCAACACCATATTCTACCTTTAGTTAAAAAAGGCCGAAAACTTTATATCGCCGCCTCAGATCCTACAGACTATGGTGCCTTTGAAAACTTTGAGTTTAGTACAGGGCTTTCGTGCGAAGTCGTTGTTGCTGACTATCAGCAACTAGATAATAAAATTGAGCAATTACTCGATGCGTCTGGCAGTTTGAACTTAAGTGATGACGAGTTTAAAGAGTTTGCCGATTTAGATACTGACAGCTCTAAAGATCAACAAAATACAGGCGAAGACGAAAAAGACGACGCACCGATCATTGTCTACATTAATAAAATTTTAATGGACGCCATAAAAAAAGGCGCATCAGATTTACACTTTGAACCGTATGAACATAAATACCGTGTACGTTTTCGTATTGATGGTATTTTGCACGAAATGGCAAGCCCACCTAATAGCTTAGCTACGCGGTTGTCAGCACGTATTAAAGTAATGGCGCGCTTAGATATCGCTGAAAAACGTAAACCACAAGATGGCCGCATAAAACTAAAAATTACCGAGCGTAAAAGCATCGATTTTCGTGTAAGCACCCTGCCGACTTTATGGGGCGAGAAAATCGTAATGCGTATCCTAGATTCATCAAGTGCCATGCTCGGCATTGATGTACTAGGTTACGAACCCGAGCAGAAAAAGCTTTATATGGATGCCCTAGAGCAACCACAGGGGATGATTTTAGTTACCGGCCCTACCGGCTCTGGTAAAACAGTATCACTTTATACGGGCTTAAATATTCTTAATCAGCCTGAACGTAATATTAGTACCGCCGAGGATCCGGTTGAGATCAACCTTGAAGGGATTAACCAAGTACAAATAAACCCAAAAGCAGACATGACCTTCGCCAATGCACTTAAGGCATTCTTACGTCAAGATCCCGACGTAGTCATGGTCGGTGAGATCCGTGATCTTGAAACCGCTGAAATTTCAATAAAAGCGGCGCAAACAGGTCACTTGGTTATGTCTACATTACATACCAACTCAGCACCAGAAACCCTAACCCGCTTATTAAATATGGGTGTACCTGCGTATAACGTAGCAAGCTCAATAACGTTAATTATCGCACAGCGCCTAGCGCGTCGTTTATGCCCTAAATGTAAAACACCCGAGACGCTGCCAGCTGAAGAACTAAAGCGCCAAGGATTTAGCGAGCAGCAAATAAATGAGTTAACTTTATTTGCACCTAAAGGGTGTGATAGCTGCACCGAAGGCTATAAAGGGCGTGTTGGTATATACGAAGTCATGCAAATCACGCCTGAAATTGCACAAATCATTATGCGTGGCGGTAACTCCCTAGAAATTGCAGAAGTGTCGTTAAAATCAGGGTTTAATAATTTACGTTTATCCGGCCTCAAAAAAGCAGCTGATGGAGTAACATCGCTTGCTGAAATAAACCGAGTGACAAGCTTTTAAGGGATAGGTTAAAGGTGCTAGGTTAAAGGTGCTAGGTTCTAGGAAAGTGAATAGGAGCTAGGTATTTTAGCTCTTGTAGGAACAGGCTTTAGCCGTGATTGTTTGGGGTATTTTTTAAGCTCATCGGCGCTAAAGCGCTCTCCTACGATAGTAAAGGTACTAGGCGAAAGATGTTTCATAGCCCGCAACTCACTTACCTTTAAGCATGTAAATCTATTAAAGTGATATATTCACAAAGAGGTTATGAGGCGCTGCGCTTATGAGGTGAAAGGTTCTAGAGAAGTGACTAGGTACTTGGTGTATAGATAATTCATTCCCTGTAACCCGTGGCTTTTCTCATTTACGCTCATTCAC
>NZ_JASDCD010000032.1:0-32102 GCF_030408095.1 Pseudoalteromonas sp. APC 3893 | reverse complement strand
ATTCATGCTGTTGTGTGGTAACAAGCCTAATTGCACGTTCACGAAATTCTGATGTATAGCGATTTGATTTTTTCATAGTTCCAGTTTCTCAAGTTATTGAGTCTCTGGCAAACACGGGGCGATTCAAACTATAAAGCCTATAATGTCGGTATCTTGAATCACTACAGCTCGTTTGAGCTCACTACCTGTGAACATATTTAGCAGTGTTACTAACAACGCGGGATAAAAAGCAACAAACAAAAATTGTAGTATTAATAAGCCACCAAGCCATTTAAAGCATTGAATATTTTTTAAATTAAAAAACAACCCTTGGCGGTAAAGCATGAATAAGCGTATTAAAATAAGATTTATAATGACGTATGGCAGCATTTGCGGTAACGCCAACCAAGCTATTGTATTAAAACTATTTGCCGATAATGTATTTGCGGTACTTTTCCAAGAACCGGTCACATCAAGCCCTATCCACAAGTGGGTACCGTTAGCTTGAGTAAAATTTAAAACATCACTGCCATTAAGTAACATTACAAGGACGGTTATTAATAAAGTAGCTAGGGTCAAAAAAAGTAACGTTAGTATTACGTTACTCATCATTATTATTTTTTTCATTTTAAGATTTCTTTTCGTTCAACTGCTTTACTAATCGCTGATAATGTAGCTGTAACTTATCACCAGTTAATGCATTACCATGGTGCTTGCCTTTTACAATATATAATTGCTTTTGCTTTGAAAGCGCATGTTGATATAAAGTTTCAGCTAATACAGGTGGTGTTTGAGTATCATTTTCACCAGTAATGATTAAAAGCGGGGCTGTAAATGATTCCACAACTTTTAAATTATCAACCCTAGCGAGTTCATCGCTAAAATGAAGCTCTACAAACGGCTTTACAAACCAAGGTATACGTTGCGATGTCATTTGCTGCACATTGGTAATACTGCCTTCAAGTACTAACGCATCCGCAGATCGCTCGCTTGCGACGTACCCTGCAATCATACTGCCTAAAGAGTGCCCATGCAAAATAATAGGGGCATTCTCAAGGTCAACAAGGTTGGCGGCATAATCATAAACAGACAATGCATCACGCTTTAAGTTTTCAACTGTTGGTGTGCCTTCACTATTACCGTAACCTCGATGATCAACCATTAAAATATTTACATTCATTGGCAGTATTTGCTGTGCAGGTTCACCACCAGCAACGCTTACACGAAATTGATTACCACCAAAATAAATAACTGTAGCTTGTGCATTATCAACCGTTATCAAGGTGCCACTCAACGTGACATCGTCAAACCCATTAATAGTTATGTTTTCTGCTGTCGCTGTTGGCTCTATTTTATTGAGTTCTTTAACCTGTATCTTTTGATCTGGATTCAAAAAGTGTGACTCATTAACTGAGATTGTCGTACATGCAGTTTGCAGCACAACTAACACTACCGTAGCAACAGTTAGTAACCTATGTTTCATTTTAAGCTCCCCTAGTAAAGAACTTACTATGGCACTGAAAAAATTAAAAAACAACAAAAATTATCGATAATCGATAACTTGTTATTGTTTTTAACGTTAAACTAACGTCTTTCCACTTTACATAATATCGAGCTCATGTGTTCCACATAGACATAAAAAAAGCCGCTACAGTAATGTAGAAGCTATTTTAAATTATTTAGGCTTTACTAACCTTTAATGGCAAAGCTTTTGCTCAACAGATCAACAATCGCTAGCTATTCGACTTCACCCAATTGCCCTGCTCATTTTTATGATAGCTGTTTTTAACCGCAGACCAAGCAACTTTATGTGCAGTTGTTTCACGGTCGTCATCGTTTTTTCTATCACTGGGATCCTCATAAGTGTCCCAAGCGCTATTAAAAGCCTCTTGATATATCTCTTGAGCATGCTTTGGTAAGTTATCTTTTACTGACTCAGGTAACTCGCTTGTATTTTGATAAGGCATAAATGACCTCCGTATTACTATTACTTAATTACGCCACAAGCAACACGTTTACCGCCACCACCTAATGGCTTAGGCTCATCAGCATAATTGTCGCTTCCCTGGTGGATCATCACTGCATGTTGCTTAAGCTGCTCAAGCTTGAGCCTTGGCGCTAAAACAGGGGATTTAGCTTGTCCATTTTCATTAACAAATAACGCAGGTAAATCGCCTAAGTGACCGTTACTCCAAGGCTCATCGTGGTGTTCAGCGCTGTTTGGATCAAAATGCCCACCAGCAGCCCCAGCAGGAACAACTTTCCCATCTTTTTCCTTAGGCTCACAACTAGCAAATTGATGAACGTGAAAACCATGCTGCCCAGGAGTTAATCCTTTTAAATCGGGGGTAAAAGTAACACCGTGTTCATTTTCTGACAGCGTGATGATGCCTAATGATTGCCCCTGCCCGGCCTTGGTTGCCTGATACATTTCAACGTCAATATTCGCCAAGGCGCTATTTTGTAGACATACACTGGCAAATAATACGGCACAAGCAGGTTTTAAAATACGTGCCATACTTTTTTTCATCATTGAATCAAACTGTAAGCTATTCATTCTAATCTCCTCGTTTAGTAAAAATTTGATAAAACACAACCGCTAACTTAAGCGACAGCTATGTACAAAGCTTCAATCTCTATACCAAGCTGGACAAATTTCTAACTCAGAAACAAAAATACGTTAATATATTGATATTAAAACGGAAACCAAATTAATAAGCATGGATGTTAACTTATAGTTCTTAATTTAATAATAAATTACGCCGTAACTAGGGCATAATTACAAAGAAAGAGACAAGTTTACATATCTTATAAAAATAGGATTCGCTAACAAATAAAATGCATAAACTTATGTGAATAAGATAAGTTGGTTAATCGGGCTTTTAATCATTTACAAAGTATCTCAAAGCCCGTTGATTTAGTTTGTATTAAAAAATTTTACGCAACAATGGTATTTCGGCCACTTTTTTTGGCTTCATAAAGATTAAGATCAGCACGTTTAGCTGCTTCTTCAGGGGTTTCAGTAGCATTGACTTCGACCACTCCCATACTCACGGTTGCCTTAATGTTTTTTGCAGTATGAGTTTGCAACTCTATAGAACGTCTAATCCTTTGCGCAACATCTATAGCGTGTGGCAAAGACTGCTGTTCAAGCACAATTAAAAACTCTTCCCCACCTACTCGGCCGACTTGATCCGATGAGCGTATCGAATGAGACAAGGTATTAACGATTGACTTTATCAACTCATCACCAACATCATGGCCATATTCATCGTTAACCGCTTTAAAGTGATCAATATCAATAGAGATGAGCGAACTTGCTTTACCAGTTTCTTTACCCTGACTAATTGCCCTTTTTTTCATATCTAAAATAGCACGTCGGTTTGCAATGCCCGTTAACTCATCTTTTAATGCTAATAGTTTGAAATGCTTTTTATGTTGAACTTGCTTGTAAGTGTATACAGTTAAAAATAAAAACAGTGCACACATAAAAGCTAAAGCCGTTCGCTGCCAAAAAGATTTATCCAGCGCTAAATCCAAAAGTTCTCCTTTAATTTCGGCTACTTCTTCTAACCTGGCTATTTCTCTATTTTGCTGATTAAAATTAAACATTAATCGCTCTGATAATAATACCCTATCAGCTACACTTTTCACTTGGCCATTTACTATTCGCAGCAACTGGTCTTGTGCATCTACTTGCTGCTTGTAGTTACCTAATTGCGCACTCAGCTGCGAAAGAAACGCAAGGTAGCGCTTAGTGAACCCCATTGGCCTTGTTTGCAGCCTTTCAAATTGAGTTAACATTTCATTTTCTCGCTTTGCAGCAGCAAGGTCACCTGTAGCTAAAAACCACTCGCCATGCGCTAATGCATGCAACTGCATAATCCACTCACTACTAAATGAAAGTTGTTTTGCTTGATTAAAATAAAGCTTGGCCTTATCAAATTCACTTAATTGTGTGTACAGCTCTGCAACTTTGATTACTAAATATGCAAAAGCATCATCATCTTCAAATTTTCTAACAGGGTCAAAAATCGATAAGTAAAGCGGAATGGCTTTATTAATATCCCCTTTTTGTTCATACGCATAAGCAATTTCGTCAGTGATTTTATACTGCTCTTGTACATTAAATACAGCTAACTCTGACTTAGCCCGCTGGAACTGCTCAATCGCTAAGTCATAATTATATAGCGCTAAATGTATATCAGCTATTTCTCTTAGGCTTAGAGCCCGTTCATAGGGGTTCTCAGCTAGATAATAAGCCTGATAAGATTGTTGCGCTGCAGCAAAAGCGAGTTTATACCGCCCTTGTGCTACATACACTCGGTTTAATACCTTATTTGCAAGACCAATAACAGAATACATCTCATGGCTACGGGGTTGGGGTGTGAGAGCTAGTTCAGCAATCGGGCTTAACTTGGCTATTGTTTGAGTATATAACCCTTGGTTATAAAGTTGTGAGCCTTCACACACATTCAGTGAGTACTGAAGTACTTTAGAGCCAGATCTATTGACCACCTGTGTAGCCTGCGTAAAAAAAGATTTGAATGTATACCGCTTTTGCGCTGTGTCTGTTTCGAGAAACCAACATTTAAAAGCCATAACGCGTGCATTATCCACACTATTGTCATAGGGCATACCTGCTTCAAGCGTATTTAATATAGTTTTGGACTCAATCGTTGTCGTATGACCATGATAAACTCGATTTATCATTTCACTAACATCATTAGCAAGAAGGTTTGTTGAAAAAATTAAAAAGAAAAACATCCTGTACATACCCTAAAATCCCTCAGGTTACTGCGCGACGCTTGTTATTTTATTTGCCGCTTTTAAAAATCCTAACAATTATTGCACTAAATCAAATTTAATAATAGCTAACCAATAGTAAAGACTCAAAGAAACACGGACTTAATTAATCATTTTTCATTAGGTTTAGCCATGTTTAAAAGGTGGGTAAACGTAGCTAGTTTGCCAGTTGAACCCCACCATACATAACCATTGGGGTTAACAATAAATATGGAACACAAACATTACTTGGACCATGTAATTTCAGCTAGTTGATTGGTTGCTGTTTGATGAATAATAAGCCCATTATTACCCATTCGCATGTGCCTTATTAAGCCAGAATAAACGCCCTCTTTACTGGGTATTTGCCAGCTTTGCATGGTTTCGCTTGCAAGGTCGAACCTAACTAAGGTTTCAGGTCGTTTTGCTGACTCGTTAAACCAAATAGCGTCATCAGCATATTCAATGGCATACGGGTGACTATCTTTGCCACTGGGGTTATCCCACTGGGTAATTTCACCATTTTTTGGATTATAACGACCAAGCTTCCCCATGCCGGAGTTCACATAAAAAATCATATCATTCGGCGTTATGGCAAGTCGCCGAGTATGAGTTTTCGCGCCAGGCAGTTTGATTTCGCTCAGCTGCATAGAGTTTTTATCAACTTTAATTAAACAGTTGCTGCCGTTGCATGACACCCAAGGCGTACCATTTGAATCAAGCTTTATTCCATAAGGACGAGAACCTTTGGTTGGTAAAGTAACAAGCTGTATGTCGCCATTTTTGGGGTCAAGTTTACCAATCATATTACTGTGTTGCAGGGTAAACCAAAACGTCCCAGCATCATCAAACACACCCGTATGCGGGTCGCGAGCTTTTACATCTGGCATTTTATAAACTTTAAATTGCTCTGTTGCCAAATCTAAATAGCCAACGGTGCCATTTTTATTACCTAAAAACCAAGGCGTCTGGTTTTTATCAAGTGAGACACTGTGCGCATAGGTGCCGCTTGGCAAGGTGTATTCTTTCATATCACCCGTTTTAGGATTTAAACGGCCAAGGATGTTTCCCCATTGCCCAACCCACCAAATAATGCCGTTTTTACCTTGTACTGGGTCTCGCGCACGTTGGCCAAGTGTTGGCACTTGCCAATATTTAAAGTTTAACTTGAGCTCTCCATCAACTACCTTTGAGTCACGCTTAGCGTTAACTGGATAATGTTCTGCTAAATAAGCACTTATGTCTTGAGTTAATTGCGTGTCTGAGCCAGTATCAACCATGTAGCTAATAAGCGTTTTCCAATGTTCTTGACTATAACCCGCACTGCGATCGAGATTCTTAAGGCTATGGCAACTACTGCATAACTGTTCAACTAATTGCTTCGTCTCTTTGGCCAAAACAGATACTGGTGAAATTAATACTCCTGATACGGCCATTACAGCTACATATTTATTAACTACAGATTTATCCCTACTCATAACGCCCCCTTACTTTTTTATCATTAAAGCATAGGGTAAAAACACTTACCATCAATGTTTATTTTGCAATAATTACCGAGCTTTAGCGCCAATATTAAAAATAGTTTATCGTCAAACTAAACCTCATTCTATAAAAACCTTACCGCCACATTGCTGGCTGCCAACAAGCTCAGGTATAATCACTTTTTCAGGCTTTATTTTCAGCCATCTAATTTGGATTACACAATGAAAAAACTCTCTGCCGTGCAAATCAAGCAACAAGCACTTGTACTGAATGTTGCCGACACAATAGAAGAACAAGGTCGCAATGAACTAAAAGGTATGTTGCAATGCTGGTTTGATGTGGAATATCACTTATTTCCTGGCTCACTACTAATGTGTTTTCAATTTGAGGATGAACAAGCACTAGCGGCAGCAGAACCAGAACTTTTAAAGTGGCAAAAACGCTTAAGTGGTGCAATGCTTAAAAAAGGGGTTATCTTAAAAGATATGCGCAAGCATTTAGTGTTCACCCTTAAAGGGCCTGATGATTGATTTATTAAGTAACGAGAAACGGATTACGAGCTTCAAAATTTGCGGCTGGTTACTCTACTCTCGTAACTACTGAAAGCTTAGAGCTCTTCAATCCCCTGCTGTCTCACATGCTCAATAAGTTCTGGAAAAAACGCTAAAAATAGCGCATCTAACTCACGGTAATTACGCTTGATATCCTCCACCGCACCAGTAAACTCATTAATAAAGCGAATGCGCTTTGCTATATTATCAAGTGCAACTCCTACTCCTTCGAGAGTTTCGTATTCTTTAAACCAATCATCTTCAGTCAAACTCGTTATAACGCGCTGCATTTTACAAGGCATAACAGGCATACGCTGATGTAAAAAACCAAAGCTCATATGTTTAAAGTCAGTTAATCGCTGATGTTCAAAGGTTTGCCAATGCTTAATTAGAAAATGATCAAATAACACATCTATCGCCACGCCCGAAAAGCGCCTTCGTTGTGGTGAAAAATACACCTTAGCGTCTTTAACTAAAGGGTGAGCATCGGTAAACTTATCAACCAAATAATGGTTATTTAGCGCATTTACAACTGATAAAGGGAGATTTTCAGTATATTTACGACCACCAAAATCCCCGAGTAAATTACCAAAATGCGAATCAGCCGTAGGTTTTGCCAAATAAAGATGAGCTAAATAATTCAACGTATTCCTTAAGTTATTTATACAGGCTAATAGCCACAGAAAATTAAAAAACAACAAAATATAAGTGTACGAAAAATAAAGTTACAACCGCCAACCATTTTAGATAATCAACAAGACCCTACATTCGCATTATTATAATTGTCGCTTTGTTTTCTATACTCATTAGGAATATCGCCCACAATGCTTTTAAATACCCGATTAAACGTTGCGAGAGACGAAAAGCCACTCTCAAGTGCAATGCTCAAAATACTCCATTCTTTAGCTTGCTCACTTGCTAATAACCCTTTCGCATAATTTACACGGTATTGATTAATAAACAGATTAAAGTTAGCAACCTTATAATGATATCGAATCGCTCGGCTAATTTTATATTCAGGCACCATCAGCGCTTGCGCAAAATCTGAAATTTTAAGGTTCGTTTGTAAGAATAATTGCTGTTCATTTATGAGTTCAG
Source organism: Pseudoalteromonas sp. APC 3893 (assembly GCF_030408095.1). Classification (NCBI taxonomy): domain Bacteria; kingdom Pseudomonadati; phylum Pseudomonadota; class Gammaproteobacteria; order Alteromonadales; family Pseudoalteromonadaceae; genus Pseudoalteromonas; species Pseudoalteromonas sp. APC 3893. The sequence continues at coordinate 24,207 of NZ_JASDCD010000032.1, read as the reverse complement.
AAATACCAGCTATCAACTCAGGTGGTACTTGCTCTTGATGAAGAGTGCTTTTGCTAAGATGTTTTACTTCATCACTATCAAATCCAACCTCATCATTCTGAGGTAGCGTTTGCTTGTTGGCGATACTTGCTTGTAGGGTCATAACAGTGTGCATTGCAAATACAATTAACAGTGCAGAAGAAGTGATAATTAGCGGGTTATATAGCTCAATCTCCGCTGGGCTAAATATAAATACAGGTAATATACTGGCATTAAAAACCGCTAAAAAGTACGCACTTGCAAAAATCACTGATTGCACTTTTTGAGCGTGTGTTTTGCTATTAAAACCTCTCAGCGACTCCCAAAAAGAAAGCACTAAAATGCACGATGAAAGTAAACCTGTTATTTCATTCATGCCTTGTTTTAATCGCCACATTATATGACTGCTAGAAAGTGGTTGCGGGTCAAGGCTAACTAAATAGTGCCATGTTTGATTAAACATGATCAAAAGCGCGATGGTGCTAGCAACTGCCACATGCCTGCGTGAAATAGGGTTATGCTCACGAAATAAGGCCCGTGAAATTAACCACGAAACATTACACGTTGCGCAAGTAAACAAACCAATAAAGTATTGATACTCACCCAAGCGTGGAGCACTAATTTTTTGCGCCCCTACCATACACAGCGAGCCACAAAATATGGCAAATAAATAATGAACAAGCTGCTTATCTTTTTTAAGCCCATTTAAAAGCATCAAGCTCATACAAACAAAAATAAGCATAAAATAAGGAGACGTATTTTGCATAACAGTGCACTTTTACCTGATGTATAAACTTGCCTAGCCACCATAGTACAAAGTTACTTTTCAGTAAGCAAAAAGACTTTGTGAGGGAATGTGTCTGTATAAATTAATTAATGTCAAAAATCCACAATATATCATTGCTCAAATTTCAAATTTGATAAGAAACCGCCCTTCAAGCCCTTTATATTTGCGTTATTCGTTTAATTCAGAAAAAGAAAACATCAATGCATAAAATTAAATTAAACCCAAGTACATTGCTTAATAATAGTAAAAAAATATGGTTTACGTGCCTGCTGATAGCACAAATCTGCTTTGTGACTTACCTCTCATTGGGATACGGGCTTACGGGCGTCACTACAGGAATCTCTGGTTGGAGTCGTCTAAATAGCACCGCCTATGTTGCTAACGACGCAACTGGAAACTTTATGTATGCGCTACATGTATTATTAGCCATCGTGATGATAATAGGCGGCAGCTTACAACTAATACCCTCTATACGAACAAAGCACCCTCGCTTTCATCGCTATAACGGCCGTATTTTTGTGTTGCTCGCCTGTACCATCTCTGTAGCAGGTATCTACCTTATGATAGCCAGAGGAACCGTTGGCAACACATTAATGCAAGGATTAACTATATTTGGTGGTTGCGTGGTCATTTTATCAAGTATATTAGCAATAATAGCCGCCAAAAATCGTAATATTAGCCTTCATAAAATATGGGCAATACGCTTATACCTCGCAGCAAATGGGGTATTATTTTTTCGCTTGATGATTTTTGCTTGGTTCTTAATATTTGGTACTTTAGGAGTCGATACCACCACGTTTACCGGCCCAACGGTGTTAGCTATAAGTATTTGCTCATATGTGCTCCCTTTGCTTATTGCTGAGCTGGTAAGGTATGCAGAAGATACCACGAATAAAGTTATTACACTTGCCACTGCAAGCTTAATGGTATTGATCGCCATTGTATTTTTAGTGGGTTTATTTGGGGTCGTGTTAGCCAATTGGTACCCTGCAGTGATTAACTAATAAGTACTTTATTAGGATCTCTTAAAGCCCCCCCCCTTATAAAAGGGGGGAAACTAGATTTAGGTCGCCTTATCAGTGAATAGCTTTAGTTGATAAATCAACACTAGGATCTGTAATACGCGAATAAATGAACCCGAGCTTATCTAGTGGAAGCCTATAATTCAGCCTTTGGTAACCCCCGGTAACCCACTGCTGGTTACGTTGCTGTGCAACCACAAACGAGAATACATAATAACTTTCTTGGCCCATTCTTAAGTCACTCATTATCAACTTTTCATCTTGTTGATACACAGCGTAAAGGCCTTTGGTAAAATTTTGCAATAATGTGATGGGCTTTTCTGTATCAAGCTGAGTTAATAATGTATTTGTTGTCGGGTAAAAATCTATATTAACGTTTTCTATTGCATCAAATACCGATGCATAAACCTCATAATGACCTTGTTCAGTTACCGCGACTGCTCGCCAAAGTAACGTATTTAAGGGCGTAGGCGTACTTTCATAATGGGTAAATTCGATATTTTTATTGTTCAGCGCCAGATGAATCTTCTCATTGATATGCCACTTTGCAACTAAGCTCCAGATTAAATAAAACGAACTGAGAATCAACGCGCAGCTATTAATGTACTGCGCATAGAGCTTAAAACGCTCAAAACACAATATGATCGTTGAGACTATCAATGGCACAGTGTACGCGGGGTCAATAATAAACATACTCGAAATGCCAAATGGGTATGTCGAAAGCGGCCACAGTAACTGTGTGCCGTACACTGTAAAACTATCAAGTAAGACGTGAGTACTCAAAATTAAAAAAATGGCCACAGACCATCTGGTACACGAAACACTTTTAGCCCAATTCATTTTAAGCATTAGCCAGGTAAATAAAGGGCTAAGTAAAAGCTGCATCAATAGAGAATGACTAAAGCTGCGGTGATAAACAAAGTTTTCAATCTCGGAGCCATAATTTATCAAAACATCTAAATCAGGCAAGGTGCCAAACGTCGCACCAACCAGTAATGATTTTCGACCAAGCTTATTGCCTAATACTGAATAAGCAACTGCGCTGCCAAGTACAACCTGTGTCAGTGAATCCAATGAAAACCCCTTATAAAATAGCTTAACCGCGAGACTATGTTGTACTGCTTTATCATCGATGTCGATCTCAATGAATAATTAGTTTGTAATTAGTCCCAACTGAAAAAGCCAGCGCATTTACAACGTTAATTTGATACCCTAATTTAAACATAAAATACTCAAAACTAACGTCATACACCACTGTTTTATAAAATACTAACTTGCTAATAATGAGAAAAAACATGCATAAAATAAATCTATTGGCTCTTTCTTTAACTCTTTTTTCATTGCCAAGCCTCGCTGATGACAATACTGATTTAAAAAATATAATTGATCAGCACTGGCAGCATGCACAAAGTGAAAAAATATTTTTCCGTACCGATCCTGACGGGTGGAAACCCAATGGCAAACTTGCAAACTGGACTGAGCAAGCAATACAAAAACGCCAAACATATAACAACCAAGTGTTGCAAAAACTAGCCGCTATTGACGCGCAATCTCTCAGTAAAACTCAGTTAATGAATTACCGACTTTTTAAATACGAGCGCGAAACCGAGCAAAAAAGCTACCAGTCATATGATAAGTACTTTCCTGTAAACTTTTTAAGTGGTTGGCACACGTACTTTGCCGAGGCTCCCGCTAACATGGCGTTTTTAACCACCGCCGACTACGACAACTTTTTAATCAGTTTGGATGACTACCCCCGCTTTAATAAAGAAAACATAAGCCTAATGAAAGAAGGCGTACAGCAAGGCTACACACACTATTGCACCACCTTTAAAAACTACGAACAGAGCATCAGTGCGCATATTGTCAAAGATCCCAAAAATAGTGCCTTATACGAGCCATTCACTCGTATGCCCAACACCTTTAGCCAACAGCAAAAGGCAGCTTATCAAGAAAAAGCTAAAAAACTGATTAGCAATAAAGTAATCCCTGCATACCGACATTTTTATGATTTTTTTGTTGATGATTACATGCCAAATTGTAGGACTGAGCCTGGTATTTCAAGTATTAAAGGTGGCCTTGAATATTACCAATACGCAGTAAATTACTACACTACCACACAAGCAACACCTCAAGAGATCCATGAGTTAGGTCTACAAGAAGTTGCACGTATTAAAGCCCAAATGCAGGCCATTATTGACTCTCTGAATTTTAAGGGCACATATGCTGACTTCTTACAATTTTTAGCCACTGATCCGCAGTTTTATGCCACCGACAAACAAGATTTGTTAGAAAAAGCAGCTTTCATTACGCAAAAAATGTATGGCAAGTTGCCGACTTATTTCGGCCATTTACCGCGTAACACCTTCGCAATTAAAGACTCCGCAAGTCGAGGCGCTTTTTATATGCCACCGGCAGATAATCGCTCAGCAGGCACTTACTTTTTAGCTTCAACGCCTTCGTTACAACCTTTATATAATTTAGAAGCCTTGAGTTTGCACGAAGCCATACCAGGCCATCATTTACAAAATGCGATAGCAATGGAGCTTGATGTACCAGAGTTTAGACGCACACTGAACCACTCTGCATTTGGCGAAGGCTGGGGGCTCTATGCAGAGCGCCTTGGTAAAGAAGCGGGTTTTTATCAAGACCCATACAGCGACTTTGGCCGTTTAGGCTACGAAATGTGGCGCGCAGTTAGGTTAGTTGTTGATACTGGTATTCACGCATTTGGCTGGAGTCGAGAGCGCGCGATTAACTACTTAAACGAGTATACGGCATTGCCGCAAAGTGCCGTAGAAGACCAAATTGATCGTTATATTTCATGGCCTGCTCAAGCGCTTTCATACAAAATGGGCGAGTTAAAAATACGCGAGCTCCGCGCAAAAGCTGAAAAAGAACTTGGCGCTAATTTTGACATTCGCCGCTTTCACGACACCGTAATTGGCCAAGGCTCACTGCCAATAGCTGTACTCGAAGAAGTCATCAACGACTGGATAGCACAACAACAAAAATAGTGTTCATTGCATTTGTTTGATGCATGTTTATGTAATAAGTACCAGTCAACAACCATTAAGTAATCGTTGTTGGCTGACCTCTAATGATTTTTTTACCTACAGGCCAGCACAGCAGCAAGCCACAAACTAGAACCGAAACCACTCCTTCGATTACAATTGTATTTTACTAATTCAGTAAAGAGTCAGCCCTATTTTGCTATCACTGTCACTGCATTTTTTCGGTGCTGTACAAGCTATAAACACCTTGCTTAGCCTCACTTTTAAATGCCAAATTTATTGCAGCAGATTGAGGCTAATTATTCATTATGACAACAACCTTTTTAAGTAACTCACAACAAATGGCTCTGCAACAAGCGCTGATCGACAGTAAGCTTTTAAACAGCGACTCATTAAATAGTAATAACTCACCCTCACCAGAGCACAAAGCGTATAGCCTAATTGCTGTAACACTCTACCGCTTTAATTTACACAAAATAAAATGGTCATCTTTTTTAAAAACAGCAATCAGTGCCGTGGCCAATATATGCCAATGGCTATCTAACGAGTTTGTTAGATGTCAACAAAACTACAAAAACCACCCTAATGAAAGCGAAATAATTGAGCAAAGTGCATTTTTTAATGGTGTGTTTAGTGAGGAACTCGCTTATATAGATACTTTACTGGATGCTGAAGTGCAGGCTAAGTAAAAATTCAAGCCTTGGAGGCAAACTAAATCAATAACTTGATAATCATTTATTTTTAACCAATAAACCCAGCGTTTCATTTCCTCCCATACGACAAAGCATCTCCTTGTTCTCTCGGGTAAAATTCAATTCTAAACTAAAACACAACTTATCCATACTGTAAAAATTTTGAAATTTTTAACCCTCTCACCTTGTTTTTACCTAAAAGGTGGACTTAATTTAAAAAGTAATGAAACTTCATAAAAAGGATTTTGTAATGATTAAACTCATCATTATTGCCTGGTTACTTTTTTGTTCGCATGCTTACGCGACAAATATTTTTCAGCTGAGATCTGAAGCTAACAATATAAATTTAACCGATATTCAACCAAACCATCCACAATGGAATGCCAGCTCAATTTATGTCGCCGGTGATGTTGTTATTCACAAAGACAGCTTATTTATAGCCACTTTTTGGGTTAAAGGCATTGAACCAATAGAAAACCAGCCCCACTGGGATGGCTGGATTTGGCTACAAAACACCGTGATAGAAAAGTGGCAAGCAGACAAAGTGTATCAAGCTGGCAACCTTGTAAAACATGGTACTGACTACTACCTTGCTCGCTATTGGAATGAGAATAACGAACCTAAACCTCACAGTAGCTGGCAACGCATTAAAGATTTATTTTACCTAACCCCAGATTTGCCACCCGAACACCCTGACGACTATAAAACGTTGGACGGGGTTGATCAAAATAACAACGGTATCCGCGACGATTATGAGCGCTATGTGTATGAAAAATTAGATTCTCCACAGCTCATCACCTTCAGTTTAGGTGCCGCTTCAACATTGCAACTGGTTATTGATATTGAGCAAGGCCGTATCCCAAATTTAGATACTGAGATTGGGAAGCAGATTATTTTAGATTTTATAAATATAAGCTTCTGCACTGAAATGATACAGAATACGTTCCCTTCTTATCGCAATCCTAAACTGATGTACTTTAATACTATAGATAGGGCCTATGCTAATCGTAAAGCACAAAATAAAGCTCATGATCTAATTCCTTGGGATGACGATTTTCATCTAGATGCTGATATGTCTTGCACAATATTAGAGGAAGTAATGAAATGAAAACTTGCTTATTAATCATCCTAATATTCTTTATTCCAAAGGCACAGGCCGAATTCGATAGTCTTGATAGGTATTGCTCAAAACAAATAGACCAACTGCGCTTGTTCTACGTTAATGGTATGTTTACTAGCTCGGATGATTTTCGAAAAAATTTAGCTTGGTTAGATAATTTTCAGATGACTAAATTAGGTAAATACCTTAAAGGTAGAGAACCAACGGGCAGCTATAACAAAGATGAAGACCTTCATATGCAAATATATGAAGTAGCAAAACAAAAATATGGCGATTTATCCCCTTTTTCAAATAAGTACCACCTCATAACTGCAATACTCGGTGGTACCGTCGATTCTCTTTCTCAGGAAAATATCGCCCATATTGAATCTGTAATTGAAGAAGTATTTTCAAGTGTAACTTATTCAAAGTTAAACGATACTGATTATAGAAATGCCTATCAAAAGCTGCTGTTTCAAATGCACTCTTGCAACCGTATTATTCTTATTGGTCACTCGCAAGGTAACTTTTACACCAATGCTCTTTTTGAGGAAACCATATCTACTTATCAATATAGCGACGGGTATCTTGCTTCCGATTATCCACTGGTTGGCCTAGCCGCAATAGCAACACCAACAAGTTCAATAGGAGGAAGTTTGGGGGAGGAATATAAAGAGATCATTTCACACCTTACACTTGACGAAGACTGGTTCATGCGAGCCGTAAGGATTCTATTTGGTAGTTTACCTTCAAACTATTCTGCTGAGTCTTTATTTGATTCAACTGGTCATGGGCTAATTGATGCGTATCTAAGAAATAATGCTGTTGCAAATGCAATAAGTGCTAAAATTGAATTTTCTATACAGAACCAAACTCCTTTCCCCTTATTTGAACAACACCCTGTAAATTCAGATGCTTTTTCACATATAGGCTATTCAACGATTAATAAAGTTCTTGATCTCAAATTTGAATCAGGAGGTGTTTACCGTTATTACAATATACCCATATTATTATGGGATAAGCTGTATTACTCAACATCAATGGGGAAGGTTTTTAATGATAATATTCGAGGTCAATACCCTTTTAATAAGTTAGATATTGAAAGTATGACTTACCTAAAAATGACATCACTTGAACCAGTTGCAAAAGTTGAAAAATAACTAAACATCACCAAAAGGATTTTGAAATGACTAAACTCATCATTATTATTGCTTGGTTACTTTTTTGTTCGCATGCTTACGCGACAAATATTTTTAAGCTTAACTCACAAGCTAACAATATAAATTTAACCGATATTCAACCAAACCACCCACAATGGAATGCCAGCTCAATTTATGTCGCCGTGATGTTGTCACTCATAACAACAGCTTATTTATTGCCGCTTTTTGGGTTAAAGGCATTGAACCGATAGAAAACCAGCCCCACTGGGATGGCTGGATCTGGCTACAAAACACCACGATAGAAAAGTGGCAAGCAAACAAAGTGTATCAAGCTAGTAACCTTGTAAAACACGGTACTGACTATTATCTTGCTCGCTATTGGAACGAGAATAACGAACCTAAACCTCACAGTAGCTGGCAACGCATTAAAGATTTATTTTACCTAACCCCAGATTTGCCACCCGAACACCCAAACGACTATAAAACGTTGGACGGTGTTGATCAAAATGACAACGGTATCCGCGACGATTATGAGCGCTACGTGTATGAAAAGTTTGATTCTCCACAGCTCATCACCTTCAGTTTAGGTGCCGCTTCAACATTGCAACTGGTTATTGATATTGAGCAAGGCCGTATACCAAATTTAGATACTGAGATTGGTAAGCAGATTATTTTGGATATGATAAACATAAGCTACTGTGTTCGATATTTACAAAATTCACACCCACACTTTAGAGAACCCGAAGTTTTATACTTTAATACGATAGATAGAGCTTACGCTAACCGGAAAAGCCAAAATAGAATTAGTGACTATATTGCTTGGGATGACGGTTTTCATCGAAGTGCTGATCAATACTGTAAAATGCTTAAGCTGAAGGAGTAAGAGCCTTTTTTAAGTCAACGGTTTAATTATACCTTGGGAAAATCTTACATACTTTTACAAACAATAAGCCAAAATATTTGTGAATACTCGTTAACCTCTTTTACTTCAAGCAATCCATAGCTGCTAAACTGTGCCTTGATCGCCGCTTCATCATAATAAAATAAGTTAACCCCATGCTTGCTTGCAAATCTGTCTTTACTTATTTCAACACCTTCGCCATAGGTTTGGCTATCTGTAGATAAAGTAACAAATACCATGTAGCCATCATTTTTAAGTTGTTTATAGCTATTATTTATCAGGTTTGTACGTGCTTTTTCATCAAGCAAGTGAAGTAAAGCATAACAAAAAACGCCATCATATATTTCATCATCAAAAGGCATGTTATTAACATTGCCGTGATGAATCTTCATGGTATTACCGTATTGCTTTCTGGCTATTCCTATTGCAGTCTCAGATATTTCAATACCGGTTACATCAAAACCATGATCACTAAATACTTTGCCGTTTCGGCCGTAGCCAAATCCTGGGATCAAAAGCTTTTTCAAACCATTATTTTTAAAAAGAGCGACAGTTAACGCTGTTGTGCTTGAAGCTTCATCACCCCACATCATTTGCTTATCTTTAAAGGTAGTTTCCCAAAATTCTTTATCTTTTGTCATACTGGCAGCCTTGTGTGCGCTGATACTTTAACTACAACAACTCTTGTATTAATTGTTTATGTACACCTATACCTGCCATTACACCTGATGCAGAAGCAAATGTGGCATTTTGCATTGGGTTAGCTATATCGCCAGCGGCAAATACACCAGCAACTGTGGTTTGTTTAAAATCGTCGGTTACGACTACAGCGCCCATTGGTCCATCTGTAAACTCACAGCCTAAAAGCTCAGCAAATGGGCTCGCCATATGTGTTTTAGGCCCAACATATAAGCCTCCTAATGCAATGATACGACCATCGGCAAGTTTTACCGCGAAGACATCAAGGTTATCCCCTAATACTTCAACAACGGGTGTATCTTCAAAGCTAACACCACGCTGCTGTAAAAATAATTTTTGTTCTGGATCGGGCAGGTATTCACCTTGCGAGAAATAGGTAGTTACGCCCCAATCAGGGATCATTCCTGCTTGATGTAAAGACATTGGCCCCGTTGCAATAACACCTAAAGAACGATTACGTAACTCATAACCGTGGCAGTAAGGGCAATGTATAACTGTTTTTCCCCAACGCGCTTTAACACCTTTAATATCAGGTAATTCATCTTTTAAACCTGTGGCGAGAATTATTTTTTTACAAGCGATTGTTTCACCATTATTAATTTTTACGCTAAAGCCCTGCACTTCTTTATTAATATCAATCACTTTATCTTCAATAATAGTGACACTTTCATACGCTTGTAACTGCTGCCATGTTTTCTCTTTAATAGCCGATGGGCTGTATCCATCTAAACCTAAAAAACCATGCGAATGATCAGCAAATCGGTTTCTTGGCTTACCTGCATCAATGACTGTTACTTTACGCTGAGCTCTTACTAATTGCGTAGCTGCGGAAATGCCCGCAAAACTTCCACCAATAATCACAACATCTTGCTTCATCTCTAGTTCCTCATTTATAGCAAACCGATTCATCTATCAGCATTAACTCACGAAACATATTAAGTTACATGAGTTTCCAAAGTCAACACATGCAACATTAAAAGTATCGTGATATTATCAAGCGCATAAAATAGCTGAGACTATTTATATAAAAAGAAGAGAATAAGATGAGAAAAGACAGTCGTTTATCGCGCATGCTACATATTTTAATTCACATGGATCACATGGACGAGCCTGCAACATCAGACCATATAGCAACAATGCTACAAACTAACCCTGTGGTTGTAAGACGTACTATGGGGTGTTTACGCGATAGAGGTTATGTCACTTCGATAAAAGGACATGGCGGCGGCTGGCTTTTAAATGTCTCATTAGCAGATATCACCTTGCTAGATATTCATACAGCCTTAGGCGAAAGCTCTGTATTCACTATCGGCTTAAGTGATGAACATACAGAATGCCTGATTGAAAAAGCAGTAAATAGAGAACTCGCCAGTGCACTCAAAGCCTCAGAAGATTTATTACTAGCACGCTTTGGTGAAGTTAGTTTAGATAAGCTAGCCTTCTAGTAGTATGTAGCCATGCTGCAATTGAGTTTAAAAATAACAACACTTAGTTTTTTGAATAAACAGACCAAAAAAACACAGAAGCCTGCTTGACCGGAACTTTCGAATGGGTGCCCCCTTTAGTTTTCATCAAGACTAAATCACTGTATTACATATGTATTGTCACCTTTTTGTTGCTTAATCTAATATTTTTTGTTTCAAATCATGTGTTGTCACTTGATAAATTGTTAATATTTTCTTGAATTTATCCTTTGCTGAGTACAGCATTAGGTATTGTTAAATATATTCTGTGTCTGGATAGGAGTATAACAGTGACTTTAATTGAACTGATCACACAGTCAGCATTTACCGAGATAGCTACACTTTTGGTATTAGCTGCATTGTTGGGCTTTATAGGTTTACTGTTAAGACAACCATTGATTGTTAGCTTTATCGCCGTTGGCTTAATAGCCGGGCCTTCGGTGTTAGATATTGTTCATTCTAAAGAACAAATCCAACTTCTATCTGAGCTCGGAATTGCTGTGCTGCTGTTTCTTGTTGGTATAAAGCTTGATGTAAAACTCATAAAATCCATTGGTAGTGTCTCTGTTTTAACCGGCCTTGGTCAGGTGGCGTTTACTTCCCTATTTGGCTATTTTATTGGTTTAGGCATTGGTTTAGATCATACCACCAGTCTGTATGTCGCAGTTGCTCTTACTTTTTCATCCACCATTATCATAGTCAAACTACTTTCAGATAAACGAGAAATAGAATCTTTACATGGTCAAATCGCCTTAGGCTTTTTAATTGTTCAAGATCTTGTAGTTGTTATGGCGATGATAGTGCTGGCAACCATAGGTATAGGTTCAGGACATGGAGAAGATGGAAGCTCTTCCGTATGGCAAGTGGGAATTTCGGGCTTAGGTTTACTCGCTTTTGTTATTGTTTTTGTTCGTTATATTGCAAACCCATTAACAGAAAAGCTAGCTAAAGCCCCAGAATTATTAGTGGTTTACGCCATAGCACAAGCGGCTTTATTTGCCGCTATTGGTGACCTAGTAGGCTTAGGGATGGAAGTGGGAGGCTTATTAGCTGGGGTTGCTTTAGCGTCAACTCCTTACCGTGAAAGTATTGCCGCGCGACTCGCACCACTACGCGATTTCCTATTATTGTTTTTCTTTATCGCTTTAGGTGCCACATTAGATTTATCTTTACTTGGTAACCATCTAGCTGGTGCAACTATCTTTTCGCTATTTGTTCTTATTGGGAATCCACTTATTGTCGTAATTATTATGGGGCTTATGGGCTACAGTAAACGAACTGGTTTTCTTGCTGGTTTGACGGTAGCTCAAATTAGTGAATTTTCTTTAATCTTCATCGCTATGGGGATAAGTTTAGGCCATGTGCCACAAAATGTACTGGGCTTAGTGACCTTAGTTGGGATCATTACGATCGCGGCCTCAACATATATGATCACTTATTCCCACCAACTTTATTCAATATTTTCTCCCGTACTAAATATATTTGAGCGTTCAGGAGCTCCCCGTGAAAAAGTTGCCGACGATCATCCTGATAACCATTACCCTGTGATCATATTTGGACTGGGGCGTCTTGGCACTGCGATTGCCCAACAACTGAAAGCTAAAGGCATAAAGGTTTTAGGCATTGATTTTAACCCGTCAGCAATAAAAAGTTGGAACCATTTAGGGCTAGATTGTGAATATGGTGATGCCACCGATGCTGAGTTTATTCTTGAATTACCACTCAAACATGCAAAGTGGGCTGTGTCTACAATCCCTCACTTACATACTGGTTTGTCATCAGAAGATCCACGTAGAACCGTAGTTCAATTAACCCGCTCAGCTGGTTACCAGGGTAAGTTAGCCGCGGTATCACAGAGTACAGCTGATAGTGAAGAACTCGCTTTGTTAGGTGTTGAGTTAATTTTAGAGCCTTTCCAAGATACAGCGGATCATGCTGCTGATATACTTATCCAAGGTGTTAAGTCGAGTAAATAGCTTTATAAGGAGATCGTAATATGAAAAGATTCAGTAACGTATTATATGTAATGAATGAACCGATGGATAAACCGTCACCGTCTTTACTACGTGCCATTTCATTAGCCAAAAATAGTCAGGCAGATCTAACCTTACTTTTGGTTATTCCAAGTTTATCCCTATCATCTGCGCTAAATAAAATAGGCATTGAAAGCCCTGAAATAGAGACCCTTACCCTGACTAAAGCAAATGAAAACCTACGCAGCCTTATTGCTTCTTTGGATAATGACGTAAATATTAAAGCTGAAGTCAAAGTAGGTAAAAGATACTTAGAAAGTATCCGAGCGGTATTGTCGAATAGCTTTGATATTTTACTCAAAGAAGTAGATAAACTTAGTTGGTTTGATCGGCTAATCACCAGTGATGATATGCATTTATTGCGCAATTGCCCATGCCCTGTTTGGTTAATGAAAAAAGATGAAAAACTCAATTATAAACAAATACTAGCAGCCGTAAACTTTGACTCTATAGATGAAAGTAACTGTAATCTTGAATTAAACAATACGATACTTGAGCTGGCTTGTGCAATTTCGTTAGCCGAGTTTTCCACAACTCATGTAGTTAATGTATACGATGCGCCCAATGCAGGATTTATCAGTCTTTGGGTGGAAGATCCAGACAAAGTCGAAAAAAAGTTATATGAATTTGAGCATCGCCACAGTCAGCATAAAATGGAGCAACTATTAGAAAAGTTAAAACACACTTTAGGACAAAAATCTTATAACTTCTTATCTTTACGTGCACATATTATTAAGGGGACTGCGGAAGAAGAGTTACCTAAGGCTGCACAAGCGGTTGATGCCGATTTAGTTGTAATGGGAACAATCTCTCGTACCGGAGTTGCAGGTCTTGTGATTGGAAACACAGCAGAAACGATTCTTAACCAACTCGATAGTTCGATTTTAGCCGTTAAACCAAAAGGATTTATATCGCCCATAAGTCTTTGATAGAGCAGTAAAGAAAAAACTTTTTATTTACGTAGCTAACCACTTTCTAAAGCCACTCGTACGTGTTCTGCTGGTGATTAGTGGTTCACTCATATGCTGCAGGTTAACTGCTAACGTTTTTTTAGCGTAGCTTTCAAATGAAAGTACATAATTAATATTCACTACTCCACTGCGGTTAACTCTAAAAAAGAGAGCTGGGTCAAGCTGAGCTTCTAGCTCCGTCAATGAGTTGCCCGTAAGCAAATAGTGTTTGCCATGATTATCATAGGCTGACAATACCCCCGAAGTGGCGCGAATGAAAATGCGAGGGTCTTGTTTCTTGCCAAGACCAAACACCAACCTTATGTTTAACCCCCTTCCCCGTCATCACGCCCTGAAGATAAGTAATTGATGAGTAATTCATTTCATGGATGAAATGAAAACTCTGCTTGCTACGATTATTTAATGTAATGGTCTGTAATATGTTTAAATTTTTGTCATTGCTATAGTCATTTTTTATCGGGAAAAAGTTCTTCTACTAGAAACCTTTATTCTCGCCAATGAAGTCAAAAATTATGGTGAAATATTATGACAGATCTAAAGAAATCACTACAGACTATGGTCTCAGATAAAGACTGGGAGATGATGGCAAAGCATGCAGGAATGAGTGCAGCTGAAATCAAAAAGCATGTTATTAAAGCTATTGAAAAAGATGCGACAAAAGGAATGTTAAATGGATTCTCAGAAAGTGCGGGGGCCATTGGAGAAATTGACAACATTACGCTTGGTACTCTATCTAAAGCTAAAAATGAGTGCCTAACACAAGATTTTGAAGTATCACTTTTTAAAATTATAGGTATAAAAGGGACGCTCACTGTATGTGGCAGTAGTACAAATGATTGGACTGCAACGTTAAAGGTATGTTTGATAGTCGCTGGCGCATCGGTTTGGTGTACTCAGTATACTTTTGATCCACATAATATTAGCGTTTGTTTTTCTCCTTCAGTTGGTCTTGCTAAGGCTGATCTGTGCTTTAGAATTGAGATCCACAACAATAAAGTTTGCTTAGGGCTTTCAGGCAAAGCCTGTTATTGGGCATTTGGCTGGAAATGTGCAAACTTTAATGAAACACTCTTTTGTATACCGTTATAAAATTCTTCAGTACAACAATAAAAACCGCACAATGTTGACTTATGCGGTTTTTTTAACGTCGGGGTTAAACTATTTTTGTATGCAGGCATCGTTATTGATTCCCGCAATACACCCTGATAGGGTCAGCAGCCCCCCTCTTTGCCTGCGGTCGCCAGCGCGACAAAACCCTGAATAAGGTTTTTAATGTAGATCGCTGATTTATCTCGATAAAATATAAAAAGTTAGCGAGTTAAAAAGCTTCAAGTTAGCGAGCAATGAACATATAACCACACTCGCCAGCAAACTCAGCACCTACAGTGGTTAACTCAATCACTCGTGTTAAGCCATTCGTGGCTAAAGCCCCCCCTACAATCAGTATTTAACCTCTGTGCAGCAAAGCTGCTTTATTAAACTATTATTTTTGTGCCTTTTTACTTAAGTTTTCAATTAAGTCTTGGGCGCTAAAGCTATTGTCGCTTGGCTTTATACCTTTGCCCATTTTAATATCAATCAGGGTGTGCACTTCTTTGCGTTTATCATGGTTGCTCACCTGCACGCCTACACTGCTTGTTGGGCGTGTGCGTGTTTCACAAGTTAATAAACCGCAGCTTCGCTCATATTGCTGGCTTTGTGATGCACTGATAGATGAAGTGGGGGCTTGCGATTTAGACTCAACAAAGGTTTCTTTGTTAGTTACAACAAACCAGTCGTAGCCTTGCGCTTGGGTAAGCTCAGCTGCGCGTAATAATGCATAGTCACCGGCATCGGCTACGTTGTTTGACACACTTTTAAACTCTACTCGGTATTGATCATCGCTAATTTTTTGCTCGCTGTAACCTTGTGAGCCATTATTCGCGGCGCGGTAATCAGGTTTAGATGCACAACCCGCCATAAGTAAAATACTGATAATTAAAATAGATGTTTTCATAATTCACCTCGTTTTATACACATTATTATTTGTTTAAATGCCACTTTGCGCTAATTGCTTGCTGCTCTTGCGCTCTATCTAGTGGTGCGCCGCTGATCATGCTGTCTATAACAGCATCTAACTCACTGTTATTAGACGCCGTTTGATATTGCGCGCCATTATTGCTTTGCTGCGCGGCTGTTTGCGCTTTAATTTGCCAACCGCTTTGCGTTTTACAAGCAATGCTTGTTTGCGTTGTATTGTTTGAGCTTAGTGCATACTGCCTACAAAGCTCACCTTGCTGATTTTTAAAACTAAGCTGCGCGTTAAATAGTGAGCCATCACTTTGCTCAAACACACCGCTACTTAGCTGTGTGTTAAGCGCTGAAGCTGTATTACTAGCCACTAAGCTTTGCGCATTATGTGGCTGTAAATAGCTAGTCGTTGCTATACCAAATACCACGGCAATGCTTGCAGCTATTGCTAAGCTTTTAATAGTCGATTGCTTAACCTTTTGCCAAGGCGTTAACGTTACTACATTGCTATTTGACGTGTTTTTAGTCGTTGCTGTATCAAGCTTTGCAACCGTTTTAGCTAATGAGTCACTAAGGGGTGCATCATCAATACTTGTAGCGTGCTCTTTTACTAGCATGTCTACCTCGCTTAGTTCTGCAAGTCGCATTACTAGTTCATCATTAGTTTCAAGGGCTTTACGCACTTGCTCCATTTCGTTCTCACTTAGCTCTGAGTCTAAAAAGGCGCTAAGTGTTTCGTCGTTAATTTTCATACTTGCTCCTTTTTAAAGTCGGGTTTTATTAAGTTATAAAGAGTACTGCGTGCTCGCGATAATTTACTCATTACACTGCCTATAGGTATATCTAGCGTATGTGCGACTTCTTTGTAGGCCATGCCCTGCACTGCCACTAGCGATACGATGGCACGTTGCTCTTCGGGTAATTGCCCAAGTGCTGTATTTACATTTTTAAGCATTTGTTTGTTTTCGAGTGTTTGATGTTCATTACTTGTAATTGGCTCTGGTAAAACATCGGCCTGGGCCGTATTTTGCCTTACCTTGCGTGAGCGGTACTCGTCTATCCACACATTGCGACAAATTTTAAACGCCCATTTAGCAGGCTCAACATCATCCGGAATGCCTTTTACTAATAGTTTTTCAATTGTTATTTGCACTACATCGTCTGCATCTGCTTTACTACCCGTTAGCGAATAGGCAAAACGCCTAAGCATGGGCAATAAGGTTTTTAATGTTTCGTTCATTGATTTTTACCCCTTTTATAAAGAAGACGATTCAAAAAAACATTTATTCCCAAATAATCAAAATAATTTGAATAATGAAATATTTCTATGTGTTAAACGTCAACTAACAGTGTAATAAAAAATAAGTAACCCACTATGAACATGAAAACAGTCCGCGTTAAACACATAATAGCCGCCTCGCTTTGCATATTTAGCGCAACGAGCTCAGCCAATATAGTCCAAGTCGATCAGGTGCTTGGGCAGCTAAACCCAATAGAGCAGCGTATTGAACAAACTATAGAGCGTGCACAGCGTCTGCCGCTTCCGGTGCCTGTTCCACAAATATCGATTGATGAACTAAAAGCGCAAATAAGTGAGCCAATTAGCAATTTACCTAATGTGCTTAACATTAATATAGATAGCCAAAACACCGCATTTGTTGAAGTAGAGCTAGAAAATGGCTTTAGAGCAATAGAGCGCCAATGGTTATTAATGGCAAATAGCCAACAACTTAATACCCTAAAACAGCAAAATATAACCATTGTATCGGTAAAAAATTACAACGCACTTAATATGAGCTTAGTACGCTTTAACACCCCTCAAGGTGTTAATTCTAAAAATGAGTTATTAAAAGCGCTTAACTTAGATGAGTCTGCAATACTTGACCGAAACCACATTTACCAAGCGCAAACAGGCGAGCCCGCCCTAAAAGTAACGCAAAAAAAGTCTATTGCACCCTACTGCACACAAAGCGTAAAAATCGGCATGATCGACAGCGCCATTAATACCAAACACAGTGCTTTTAAAGGCGCAAATATCATCACACAAAGCTTTTTACCTAAAGGGTTAAGCTCGCCAAATTTACACGGCACCGCCATAGCGGGCTTAATTACAGGCAAAGGAGCAAACCTTAGCCCGCTTTTAAGCAGTGCCAAGCTCTACAGTGCAGAGGTGTTTTATAGGCAATCTGACTATGCACAAGGGGCTACTTTATTTGCCATAGTAGAGGCACTTAACTGGCTAGTTAGTAATAAAATACCCGTAATAAATATGAGCCTAACGGGGCCAAATAACGCAGTTTTAGAAGCAAGTATTACTGCTGCAATAAAACAAAACGTGTTAATTATAGCTGCTGCAGGTAACCAAGGGCCAGCGTCGCAGCCGTTATACCCAGGGGCGTATAAAAGCGTGATAGCGGTAAGTGCTATTGATTCAAAAAACCAAATTTATAGGTGGTCAAATAAAGGTGATTACATAGACTTTACAGCCTTTGGTGTAAATGTTGTTACAAGCCAAGGCAATGGGAAATTTGGAAGGGAGTCGGGTACGTCAATGGCGGCGCCGCATGTAAGCGCGGCATTAAGTTGTTTATTGTTAAAGCATGATAATAATAAAACCAAAGCACTTACCGAGCTTACATCACTTGCCATTGATCTAGGCGAGCAAGGCAAAGACACCACCTTTGGTTATGGCGCCATTTACCCACCTAAAAGAGCACTTTAACTGACGCAGATAAAACCGACTGCGTATAGGTATTACTACTAAGCTTTGATTGATAATCGCCATATTCAGCCTCGGCTATTAGTGTTACGTGCTCAAATATAGCTACGTTATAAAACGCATTAACTACATTTCGGTGCTCATCTCGCGACGGTATTTGCTCAAAAAAATCATCCGTTGTTTGCTCATCGTAGTCTTTATTTTGATAACGCCAGCCAGCTCCCACTTTGTTAGCCACATTAAAGGCCGTAAATTTGTGCGTAACTTTAGTAGTAAAACCGTAGCCGCTAAAGTCGTATTGGTTGTCGTCGGCGTTTTCTTTATCGGCACTTAGCGCTGCCATTAGCATGGTTTGGCCATTATTTATAAAATGATAAAGCGCTACATCGGCACCTACGCCGTCGGCATTACGCGCTTTTGCAGTCGCAAAACGTTTAGCTTTGGTTTTTATGCTCATACGCAAATACGTATGCGGCTTTAAAAAATGGCCATAATAAGCACTGGCTTGATTAAAATGTAAAAATGTATCGCCATCTACATTTGCTTTTGCACCATCGTAACGCACACCAATTTCATGCCCGTCAAAGCTATAACTGCCATCTAAACCATATTGATGAAGGTCTAAATCGTATTGATCAAACTCATCGTAGTCTTGTTGTTCAAACTTATAGCTTGAGGTTAATTTGGCGCTTTTAGTTAATTGCCATTTTGCATTAACACCTGCTGCGGTTTTTATGCCGCTGTCGCTTTGCGACGAAATATCGTCAAGCTCCTGAACAGAGAGCGCCGAGTTACTTAATACCCCAACTTCTGCATCTGCATTTAGCTCAAAGCTACTTTTAAAGGGTTTAGTTTGCTCAGGTGTTTTAACGTGGTTAGTTTGTGCAAGGACCGCTTGGGCACTAAAAACACACAATGTGGCGGTTATAACTGCTTTCATATTCATTCTCCAACAGGCCGAATAGGTTTCCCTATTCGGCATTTGTGCAAACACACTTAGGGTGTATTAAAGGCCTAGGTCTAAATCGTTAGTAATGTTGGTTACTACTTCACTTGCGGTGCTAAGTGCTACATCGTTACTAATTTGATCAGTGACCGCTGCACTCACCTGCCCGCTAACACTTTGTTGTACCGTGCTTTGTAAACTGCTAACCGTACTATCTTGCACACTGGCAATTAAAGATTGCTGAACACTGCTTACTACTTCATTACTGGTATTAATTGCATCACCCACTTGCAGTGCAGAACTCACTGAGTTTGCAGCCGTATTAGTAATTGCTAGTTGGTTTGTAAGCTCACCCGCATTAAGCGCATTTGTTGCATCAGCTTGTGTTACTAAATCGGTAGCGCTACTCATATTTGAAAGTAAAGAGGCATCTGTTGGTGTATCGGTAGTGTCTGACTGAGCGCCTTGCTCAGAGGTAAGAGAAAGTAATGACGACTGGCTCACAACTGTCGTTAAGTTTCCCGGTGATGAGGTTAACTGCGCTGTTGCATCAAGCGCTGTATTGACTGCGGTATTGCCTGTGACATTTAAAGACGATGCCGATGCGTTCAATGCGTTATTTAAAGATGCGCTGCCAAATGCAACTAATGAATTTGCAGGCTCGGCGGCCTCGCTGCTTTCTTGCGCTGGGGTTTGCGTGTTATTAGCCGTTGAATCTGTATTTTGCGAGTTATCAGCCGCTACTTGTATATTGCTAGATGCGTTTGACTCGTTGCTACCACTAGCTGTTAACCCATTTTGTGAAAGCGCTATAGATGAAGATGTTTGTTGCTGCGCCGACGTTGACTGAGATATTTCAATATCAGCGGCGTTCACTGCACCTGTAAAAGTACATACACCACTTAACATCATTACGCTTACAATTTTATTTAATTTAGTCATTGTTTTGTCCTCTAGCTTGTCGGATTGACATAAAGAAGACGATTTACCAAAACACTTTATTCCAAACTAAATTAAAATATTCTAATAAAATAAATTATTACTTAAATTTTGGTCCCCCAATAAAGTAAACACCGGGCTAGGCAAACAAAACTATAGCCCTTTTACTTATATACGCTTAATTTCATCCATAGCTATGTGAAAAATCTAAGACTGATATGTCAAAGTAAAACACGGCTAAGTGCCTGCTTGTCTTATTTAAGGTTCCTTTTAAACAACCAATTTACTATACGAAGGTTCATTATTAAGCCTATTCGTCGGCCGCAATCTATCAATAGATCAGTGGAATGCGGAGGGTCAGGTCTTGCATCTTGCCAAGACCAAACACCAATCTCATGTTTAACACCCTTCCCCCCGTCATCACACCTTGAAAATAAGTAATTGATGAGTAATTACATTTCATGGATGAAATGAAAGCCGTGACTTCGCCAAGGGTGAAAAGCGTAGCTTTGAACGAGAGGCCACGGATGGCCGAACTGGGGAGCGTACATGGATGTGAAAGTCGGCGATTACACGGCGCTTACGTTCACATCAATTAATTATTTGAAGGATTAAGCGTGATGCTCGGGGCGCCGTGGGTGACGAGTGACCGAAACGAAGTTCCGCAGCGCGAGGAAGTGGAAGCATGGATGCCGACAGTAACCCTGCCTCAGGGATGAATTATTTGCAGCAGAATCAATTTGAAAATCGCTCCCTCTTTGGCTGCCGTCGCCAGCGCGACAAAACCTTGAATAAGGTTTCTAATGTAGGTCGCGGATTTATCTCGATACAAGTTAGCAAGTTAGCAAGTTAGCAAGTTAGCAAGTTAGCAAGTTAGCAAGTTAGCAAGTTAGCAAGTTAGCAAGTTAGCAGTAAAAACCATCAGCTAAGGTGATACAACTTTTTGGGCTAAAGCCCAACCTACAAACCACACGCGCCAGCAAGCTCAGCGCCTACGGTGATACTTTTTATTCCTGTGTTAAATCATTCGTGGCTGAAGCCATCTCCTACAACAATACTTAACCTCTGTGTAGCGAAGCGTCTCTGAATTCTCGGTGGTGAAATTCACTTTTTCGCCCTAAAGAGCGACATACAATTTAAGCCATACCAGGTTCCAGACCTGCATGCAAAACCAAGTGTTGCTACTTTTCAAACTCATTAATAATTTTGAAATATTTAATCCTCCTACCTTGCATTTACCTAAAAAGTGGACTTAATTTAAAAAGTAATGAAACGACAATTAAAAGGATTTTGAAATGACTAAACTCATCGTTATTATTATTGCTTGGTTACTTTTTTGTTCGCACGCTTACGCGACAAATATTTTTCAGCTGAACTCACAATCTAAAAATACAGATTTAACCGATATTCAACCAAACCACCCACAATGGAATGCCAGCTCAATTTATGTAGCAGGTGATGTTGTGACTCATAACAACAGCTTATTTATTGCCGCTTTTTGGGTTAAAGGCATTGAACCGATAGAAAACCAACTCCATTGGGATGGCTGGATTTGGTTACAAAGCACCGTGATAGAAAAATGGCAAGCAAACAAAGTGTATCAAGGAGGTAACCTTGTAAAACATGGACCCGACTACTACCTTGCCCGCTACTGGAATGAGAATAACGAACCTAAACCTCACAGTAGCTGGCAACGCATTAAAGATTTATTTTACCTAACCCCAGATTTGCCACCCGAACACCCTGACGACTATAAAACGCTGGACGGGGTTGATCAAAATGACAACGGTATCCGCGACGATTATGAGCGCTATGTGTATGAAAAATTTGATTCCCCACAGCTTATCACCTTTAGTTTAGGTGCCGCTTCAACATTGCAACTGGTTATTGATATTGAGCAAGGGCGCATACCAAATTTAGATGCTGAGATCAGTAAGCAGATTATTTTGGACATGATCAACATAAGCTACTGTGTTCGATATTTACAAAGTTCACATCCACACTTTAGAGAACCCGAAGTTTTATACTTTAATACGATAGATAGAGCGTACGCTAACCGAAAAAGCCAAAATAAAATTAGTGACTATATTGCTTGGGATGACGACTTTCATTACGGCGCTGATAGAGACTGCAAAATACTTAAGGAGGACATAAAATGAAAGCTACATATATTTTGTTCTTACTTATATTTCCAATTTTTACTTATGGTAATTATCAAGCACTAGATCGGTACTGCTCCAAAAACATTGATAATGTACGCATTTTCTATGTAAATGGGATGCGGACTAATATCAAGCAATACAAAACTAATTTAAATGAATTAAGTTACTTTCAAGATTCTCATCTACCAGAATTTAAAAAAGGATCACTTCCTGCGGGAAGTTATAATAAAAGTGAAGCTTTACTTATGCAAATATATGAAGTCGCACAGCAAAAGTATAGTGACTTACCCATATTTTCACCAGAGTACCGTATAATAACGGCAATAATTGGAGGCACTGTTAGCTCACTATCAGATATAGATATCGTTCAAATTGAATCAGTTTTACAGGATATATTTACTGAAGTAAATTACTCTATTATTGACGAGACAGATTATAAAAATGCATTTCAAAGACTTCAATTTCAGATGCATTCTTGCAATCGTATTATTCTTATTGGTCACTCGCAAGGTAACTTTTACACCAATGCTCTTTTTGAGGAAACCATATCTACTTATCAATATAGCGACGGGTATCTTACTTCCGATTATCCACTGGTTGGCCTAGCCGCAATAGCAACACCAACAAGTTCAATAGGAGGAAGTTTGGGGGAGGAATATAAAGAGATCATTTCACACCTTACACTTGACGAAGACTGGGTCATGCGAGCCGTAAGGATTTTATTTGGTAGTTTACCTTCAAACTATTCCGCTGAGTCTTTATTTGACTCAACTGGTCATGGATTAATTGATGCATACCTAAGAAATAATGCTGTTGCAAATGCAATAAGTGCTAAAATTGAAGCTTCTATTTTAAACCAAACCCCTTTCCCCCTGTTTGAACAACATCCTGTAAATTCAGATGCTTTTTCACACATAGGCTATTCAACGATCAATAAAGTCCTTGATCTGAAGTTTGAAGCAGGAAGTGTTTATCGTTATTACAATATACCCATCTTATTATGGGATAAGCTATATTACTCAACATCAATGGGGAAGGTTTTTAATGATAATATTCGAGGCCAATACCCTTTTGATAAGCTAGATATTGACAGTATGACTTACCTAAAAATTACATCACTTGAACCAGTTGCAAAAGTTGAAAAATAACTAAACATTGGACTAGAAATAAAAAAGGGTGAGCCACGATAGCTCACCCTTTTTAATAATTATGGTTTGGGAATAGAGATTGGATTCCCAATCTATAATTTCATTCCCAAACTATAATAACTCTGATCAAATCAAATGTGGTTGTTGAATATAGTTTGCAACTGCCACATATTATAACTCAATAAGTTAGGTTGGGCTTTTTTCAAATAAAAAATGCAACTATAGCGTTAATCTATCAGGGCAGGATCATACTTTGTAAACATTCATAATTTATGATCTAATACTATAAATTTCATTACTTTATATTTCTTATGTCCTTATTCTCCCATTTAGAACTTGTAAAAGATAACCGCTCAACTATCAACCAGCATCATAACCTTGTCGATGTACTTTTCCTTATTATTAGTGCTGTAACATCTGGATG
>NZ_JASDCD010000031.1:0-32364 GCF_030408095.1 Pseudoalteromonas sp. APC 3893 | reverse complement strand
ATTCATGCTGTTGTGTGGTAACAAGCCTAATTGCACGTTCACGAAATTCTGATGTATAGCGATTTGATTTTTTCATAGTTCCAGTTTCTCAAGTTATTGAGTCTCTGGCAAACACGGGGCGATTCAATGAGGGCAAGATTTAAATCTTTGTCCTGTAATTTGGTCAGCCTTTATGATCATTCCACTATTGAGTGCTTTATTACAGCAGTTACAAGCCATAAGAATCTCCTTATAAGTTAGCTTTGTATTTTTAAATTTGAGTTTTTATTGTGTTACTGGCTATTAATACATCCTTTAGAAATGGCGTAACACTTTCTACAGTATCAGATATTGTACTTTTGTGAAGTACGAATGATTTAACGATAATTATTTTTTGACTATCTAATTTATTTAGCCTAAACCTAAACTAAGATTTTCTTAGTTTAGGTTGGCGATGCATTTTTTAGTTCAAACAAAACCTTACCCAGATGAGGCGCTTGAAAGCTATTTACTAAGGCTTGCAAGAGATAACTCATACGATGGTTATAGTGAGCTTGCTGATATTTTGTGGCAATGGCTTGCAGAGCAAGATCATGAGCTTGAAGGTGCGTTGCCGTTGGAGCTTAGTAAGGTTGATGTTTATCATGCTAAGCAAGCGAGCAGCTTTAGAATAAGAGCGCTCAAGTTAGTAGCCCAATTAGCTGATGTTAACGCTGGTGACATTCTTGCGCTTGCATGGCGGCGCAGTAACTTTAAATTTGGCAACTTAGCAGCAGTAAGTCGAAATGAACTGACTATTCCCCTTGAGCTACTTCGCACTGATAACATACCTGTTTGCATTAAATGCTTGTCTGAATCTTCATGTATTCCTTTTTATTGGCATTTAAAGCCCTATAAAGCGTGCCATAAGCATAAAACACAATTAACTACACATTGTAAAGAATGCCATAACTCAATTGATTACAGAGCTTCTGAGGCGTTTTTAGAGTGCAGTTGTGGTTATAAACTAACCAGTAGTGAACAGTTAAACGATGCAGATTTTAAAATTGCATTTGTGCTTGCAGGTAATAACAGCCAAAAAATAGTGGGGTTAATATCGTGGTTTGCGAAGGTTAAGCAACTTGATGTAAACGATGCTGACTTTAATCTAGCTTTTGTTAATTACTTTAGTACTTGGCCTGAAGGCCTTACCGCTGAATTAAACTTACTCACAAACAATGCGCGGCTTAAGCAACTTAATCCTTTTAATAAAACTAAGTTCAACTCTGTGTATGGTGATTTGATCTGTGATGGTCAAATAGCTGCAACAAGTAGCCTTAAAAACAAAGTACTTGATGAGATTATTAATTATTTTGTCGAATTAGTTGATAGTAACCCTAAAGCTAAACATCCAAATATTGCAGATGTACTGCTTTGTACTTTTGATGCCGCAGTATTATTAAACACCACCACAGAGCAAGTTTACAGGCTTCATCAAGAAGGCTTTTTAAACTGCGCTTATCCACAAAAAAAGCACGAACAGCTCAGAGCTGATAGCCATGTTTTTTATTTACGCCAAGTAATTGAACTACAGCAAGCATTCGCAGCTGAAAAGCCTCAAACAAAAAAACAATTTATAGCGCCGTGGTAACTTATGAACTTACAAAATGCACTCGTAATTGAATCGCTAAAAGAAAAAACCACAACACTTAGAAAGTTGTTTGCTCCATATACGGCTCATGTTGCGGTAGATGGCTTTGAAGAACAAGCGCTGACTGTGCTCATTAACCTAGTTTATAAGCGAAGTGAAATTGATGATTTAACAAGTACAAGAACCGCTAAAAGCGTATTACGCGATGAAGTGTTACTGAGTAGGTGTATTAACGAAGTTAAATGGTTTCATACTCATAATTTAAAATACCCCGATATACGAGTAAGTCATCAACGTTTAATTAGTGAAGTTGTAAGTGAAGATATTACGGGTATTTGTAGCCGGTCATTATCTTTAAGTTTTGGCTGGTCGCACAAC
Source organism: Pseudoalteromonas sp. APC 3893 (assembly GCF_030408095.1). Lineage (NCBI taxonomy): Bacteria > Pseudomonadati > Pseudomonadota > Gammaproteobacteria > Alteromonadales > Pseudoalteromonadaceae > Pseudoalteromonas > Pseudoalteromonas sp. APC 3893. The sequence goes on along the minus strand of NZ_JASDCD010000031.1, from coordinate 30,377 downwards.
AGTGCTGAAATTAATCATGCAAAGTTATTTTTAACCTCATTTAGTTGGCAGGGCGAAGTGACTTGTTTAGCAAAGTTATTAATAACTGAAGAGCCTGTTTGGATTAATTTAATAAGAGCATACGGGTTTACTAAAAAGACGGTTTTAGACATCGCGGGTAAAATAAAACAGCAGTTGCCAGTTGCAGAGCTCCCATTAGAAGTAAGCCCTTTTTCACCACAATTACAAATGCCATTTCAGCAAAGCTACCTTGCGGTTACGCCTGTAGTAAGCCACGCAATGCTAGCTAAAATTCAGCAATTAACAACAGAGCGTAAGTTAAACTTTGCTTTAGTTGAGCACTCAAGACCAGCCAATGTTGGCGATTTAGCAAGCTCAGTAGGTGGTAATATAAGAGTGCTTCGTTACTTCCCTAAAACATATTCAAAGGCTATTAACCGCTCTAAAGTAGCTAATTATGATATTGAGAAAGCATTTAAAATTCGTGCGCTATTAAGTAGTCAATTTCAACAGGCGCTTTTGGTATTGGTTGGTATTAAACAGTTTAATACGTTAAGGCAAAAGCGATTAGCGCGAGTTGCGGCTATTAGGCAAGTACGTGTTAGCTTGCAGTTGTGGCTTGATAACATTCTGGAAGCTAAAAATAACGCTCAAGAGCAAGCTTACCCTGAGTGGGCAAAGCATTACTTAGATCAGAGTATTACCAACTGTATTAGCCAATTTAGTAACGTACTAAATGAGAGCCTTAGTAATTTAAGTAAGCTCAAACGCTTTGCGTATCACCCTAATTTAATGGGGCTGTTTAAAACGCAGTTAAACTATGTGTTTACTCACTGTGCAGCTGAAGAAGAAACATTAAATGATGAGCAAATAGTGTATGTACATTGCCAAGATATGCGAGTGTTTGATGCCGAGACAATGGCTAACCCGTATATCCAAGGTATGCCATCACTTACAGCCTTAAATGGGCTTGCTCATAACTTTGAGCGTAAGCTAAAAAACTTTATAGACCCTTCAATTAAGAGTATTGGCAGTGCTATTTACATTGAAAACTATCAATTACATACAGGTAAACCATTACCTGAGCCAAGCAAGTTAAAACAAGTTGCTGGCCGAAGCCATGTAATAAGTTCTGGTATTATCGATAAGCCTAAATGTGACATAACACTCGATTTAGTATTTAGGCTTTTTGTACCAAATAAAGAGGTGCTTAATAAATTAAACAGTCAGCTTATAAAGCCCGCACTACCATCTATGTTTGCGGGCGGGACTATGCATCCACCTTCGTTATACCAAAATATAGACTGGTGTCATGTGTATAGTAAACCGAGTGAGCTGTTTAAAAACCTTAAGGCAAAATCGTTAAATGGCAGTTGGTTATACCCTTCAAAAAAAGTAGTCAAAAGTTTTGAACAATTGATTGATGCCCTTAACGGTAACTTTAATTTAAGACCCGCTGCAATTGGCTTTGCTGCGCTTGAAGAACCCGTAAAGCGAGATGCAGCATTACATGAATACCATTGTTATGCTGAGCCCGTAATTGGGCTTTTAGAGTGTGTTAGCAATACATCAGTTAAGTACGCAGGCGCTAAGCAGTTCTTTCATGACGCATTTTGGGTTATGGATGTTCAAAAAGAGTCTATGCTTATGAAAAAGTCTAAGTTTGAGTATGAATAATGCAATTATCTCGGCACTTAAGTTACACGCGTTCGCTCTCACCCAGTAAAGCGGTGTTTTTTTATAAAACACCGGAGTCTGATTTTGAACCGCTACAAATAGAGCAAAATAAATTAGTTGGGCAAAAGTCAGGGTTTGGCGATGCTTATCAAAAGCAAAATGTGGCTAAAAATTTAGCGCCACAAGATCTCGCGTTTGGAAACCCTCAAACAATTGATGTGTGCTACGTGCCTCCAACAGTAAATGAGCTATTTTGCCGTTTTTCACTCAGGGTTGAGGCTAATAGCAATGAGCCACATGTTTGTGATGACCCTAAAGTTATTTATTGGTTAAAACGGTTTTTTGAAACCTATAAAAAGAACAATGGCCTTAATGAAGTTGCTACCCGTTACGCTAAAAATATACTGATGGGCAATTGGCTTTGGCGCAACCGTCAATCACCAAATATAGATATTGAAATCCTTACTGAGCACGCAGCTCCAATTATTGTTGAAGGTGTACAAAAACTAAAATGGCAAGGCAATTGGCAAAATAATCAAACAGCATTATTAACGTTGTCAGAAGCTATTCAAGAAGGGCTTAGCAATCCTCAAAATTATTGTTATTTAGATATAACCGCAAAAATTAAAAATGCATTTAGCCAAGAGGTTCACCCTAGTCAAAAGTTTGTAGATAATGTTGCACAAGGCATGTCATCTAAACAACTTGCATACACACAAGTGGGCGATAAAAAAGCAGCAAGTTTAAACTCACAAAAAGTAGGAGCTGCTATCCAAACTATCGATGATTGGTACGAGGGAGGCTACAAACTTTTGCGCACTCATGAGTATGGCGCAGATAAGCAAATATTAGTTGCACACAGAACACCTAAGACCCATTCAGACTTTTATTCATTACTCCCGCGCATTGCTTTGCATATTAAACACATGGAAAAGTATGGTTTAGAGCAAAGTGAAAAATCAAACGCGGTTCATTTTATTGCGGCAGTGTTGATCAAAGGTGGCTTGTTCCAAAGGAGTAAAGGTTGAAACGCTATTATTTTACTATTACTTATTTACCTAAAAATTGTGATGTAAGCCTTCTTGCAGGGCGTTGTATTGGCATTTTGCATGGGTTTATGAGTTCACGCGGAATAAGTAATATTGGTGTGTGCTTTCCTAAATGGAATGAGCAAACGATAGGTAATCAAATAGCGTTTGTATCGATAGATAAAAAGCAATTAATCCATCTGTCTCAGCAAAGCTATTTTGAGATGATGGCTTATGACAAGTTATTTGGCTTATCAAAAATACTCGAAGTACCAGCAAACCAAAGCGAAGTCATGTTTGTTCGCAACCAATCAGTAGCCAAAGCATTTGTTGGCGAAAAGCAAAGACGGTTAAAGCGCGCTAAAAAACGAGCTGAAGCCAGAGGCGAGGTTTACTACCCAGAGTATCAATTTGAGGAAAAAGTCATAGGCCACTTTCATTCAATACCCGTATCAAGCAAAGGCAACGGGGAAAATTTTATACTTCACATACAAAAAATTGAAAATACTAATGCGATAGAAAATCAATTTAATAATTATGGCTTTGCTACAAATCAAACATTTCAAGGCACGGTTCCCTCTTTGAATACCCTTTTTTAATAATTTTAAAACACTCTTTTAATTTTCAACTGGTTATAAGGTTGATTAAAAATAAGGGTAAATAATTTAAATTCATTTAACAGTTTGGTATTTATAGGAATTTAAACTATTTTTAATAGTGAACTGCCGAGTAGGCAGCTGGAAATTACTAAAATAATGCAACCTGGCTACTTCAAAAGTGAACTGCCGAGTAGGCAGCTGAAATTAGGCCAGGAAGTAAACAACCACAACTTGTGACTTTCAACTGCCGAAAAGGCAGAGGCTAAATAGAGAGACCCCAGCAAATGTTGGGGTTTTTTTAAGCGTTATAACCGTATTTAAGGCTATTTATAACGTTCCTAATTAACCTTCTACCAGCAATTGTATTTACAAATGTTAAAGGTGTTTTAGAGCTAAATTGTAAGGAGTACGTATTTAGCCATTTATTCCATCGTTCAATATTTTCAAAGTAATCAATACAAGCTGATGCTAGATGAGCTAACTCAAAGGTATTTTCACTCAAAGTTGCATTTAAACGTGTGTACTCTTTTTTATGACGTTCCAAAGTTCTAATATTTGTACCAATTGCTTTAGCAAAGGATTGAATATCCCAACCTAACTGAAGCCTAAACTTCTCAACACTCTTTATATCTAAACCACGTTGAATTAATTCAATTTCATCTAAAGGGTTTGAGCTTAAATTAACTTTTCCATTGCTAAGTATATCTACAAATTTATGATTAGCACTAGGTTGAATATCACTAGGCATAGATACCTCAAAGCCAGAAAAAGTTATATTTAATAATAGCACCTCTACTATCCAGCTGATAGTCGGGTTAGAGCGAGAAGCAGACGTCCATACAAACTCGTTTTTGGACATAAATACGTTAGAGTATCTAATCAGTAACGTCCTTTGTTGAAGCGTTTGTTAGGATTCTCTTCGACTAGGGTGAACTTTTTCTTTCAATATAGTAGTCAATTGCGCAAGGTTTAACGGCTCATAAGACAAAGTTTGTCTTATTGGTTCAAATGCACTTAACATTCTTTTATGACCGTCAATTGAAGGGCAATGACTATTGAAGCTCCGACCACTAAACTCTTGAAATCTTTCCAATTCGTTAACTAGAAACATTGCTGTTCCCATATACTCAGTTTCATTATTACCATCAAAACCAATGAATTTGGGGTCTTTACCAAAATAAGGAACGTCAGATTCTAGTTTGGCTTTTTCTTCTTCGTTCAGCTTGCTATAGGCGTGTTCTATAAAGCTCCACATATCTAAAATATCAACAACCTCTTTAACAATTTCAGGATCGTCCGACTCTTCAAATGGAATGCCACTGTATTTCCATTTTACGCCCCATAGTTGATCACTGAAAATAGCTGATTTAATAAAATCTGGTTCTATTTCACCTTTAACATCTAATTTTTCATAAAGCTCGCTAAGCATTAAAACAATTAATTTTTCGCCGTCTGATAATTTCATAGTTTTTCCTTTACTTTTTCCTTAAGCCCGTTCTTTTTTTTCATCGGAAAGCTGTTTAACAAAGGGCATAAAGTTTTGAATTTTGTAGTAGATACTTTTGCCATAATTTTTTTTGTCTTCAAAATTAATTGCTTCAGACAATGATTCAATGTCATCTTTTAAATCATTACAAAGTTCTTTTGCTTTGTTCTCAAAAAAATCAGTGAAATGACCGCTTTGTTCAAAAATGAAACTAGCATACACCTCAACTTCTTTTGCAATATCAGCGCAGTTAACTCCCTTGAGAAGTTTGGCATTACATGAAGGACCGACTTTTGACACAACAGATAAAACACGCTTTGTTTCGGAGTGAACTTGCGATACTTCAACCATTTTTCTACGGCTTATAAGTTCATCACGAAGCTTTTCTGCTTTACTGGCTGCGTTTACCGATTTCTTAGCTTCGACAAATGCCCATACAGCACCACCTATTGAAGCGATAGATCCGATTATTGAAATGACACTTTCCATGCTCAAAATTTGACACCTTTCTCCGTGAAGCCTAACGGCGTATTACCGAAAATTCCCGTTAACACTCAATGTGTCAATTTCCAGAATTATCAAAATACGATTTTTATTAATTTAATTATTAATAACTTACACATAGCCTAAAGGAATTACAATTTTTTTAGACTCTCCTATAACCGAGAATTTACTTATTCGAGAATGGGTAAAAGTACATTACGAAAACACGCATAAAAAATAGCTTTGAAATTAACAACTTAAATTTTATGAAAATTTTAACGAGAAGCTAATTATATTACATAACAAGAATTGATTATTTATTCATTCATTAATACTTTGAATACCTGCTTCGCTCAAAGCTGTCCTTAGAGTATTTACGTTAACTCGTCTTGGGGCAAAAACGAGTTGGACTGCCGAGCTTTCATTAGATACCTACTTATAATCTTAAAGTACAAAACGGAAGTAAACTTCCGGTTTCTAACCCAATATTGCTATATTTCGGAAGCAAACTTCCGTTTATAGGGATTCAAAGGTAGTTATCGGAAATATACTTCTGTTTTTTGAAAGCGTTAACCTAGATAGCTATATGAGCCATTTTTTGGGTCTTATTTGAGCGATAAGCGGTCATTGAAAGAGGCTAAATATTGTTGTTAATTGATTGGTTAAACTGCTCTTTGCGCATATATTCATGAAAATGAGCGCTGAGCGCATATTATTCTATTTAATTTTTCTTTAAAGTTTTAGAAAACTTAGTGGTAGTAATGCTTTAGGTTATTTGTTAAAACTATATAAAGTAGATAAATGAGCGTTCAGTCGGAAGAAATATGCGCGATGAGCGCACTATAAAATTATTATACACATCAGGGAAGTTATTATGAAAAATTTGGTATCGGCGTTCTCAATCTTGTTATTTACCTTGCCAGTATTCGCGGATGACTCAATTTTATTAGGCACATCCACATCGTTAGAATCGATGATCATGGCTGAGAATAGACCTTATATGGTTTATTTACCCCCATCTTACGAAAAAAGCGAAAATACCTACCCTGTCATTTATCTTCTTGACGGCGATATCCATAGATTTAAAGGGTTTGTCGGTGTACTTGAATCCTTAAGTACAGAAACGCTGGAGAATCAGGTTCAAGAAGCTATCGTAATTGCCATTCCGAATACAAATAGATCTCGTGACTTAACTCCGTCATCGATTATAGAGTGGAAGTTTAAAGACCGCGTTTTGGAAACATTCGAGCAAACAGGAAACGCTAATCAGTTCGCTAAATTTCTTGAAAAAGAGTTGATACCCGCCGTTGACACTGCATATAGGACGTCCAACAAGCGATTGTTAGTTGGTGAGTCGTTTGGCGGTTTGTTCGCAGCAAACACTCTTATAGAGTCACCATCTGTATTTACAGATTATTTAATCATAGATCCCACATCGCTATGGGATAATGATTACTTAAATCGGGCATTGAACGCCGGCAATAGAGATATAAATTTCAATTCTCGAGTTTACTTTGCTTTCGCAAACAATTCTCATTTGGGAGATATCGGGCTGACCAATTATAGATGGGGTGCTACTTTTGCTTCATCTGTAATTGATAATAATGATGCTATTTCGGAGCAACAATATTTTAAAAATGAGACTCATGGTACCGTTGCTTTTTTAGCTTGGTACAATGGGCTTAAGACACTTATGTCAACCACCGAGCAGTGATGTGTATAACAAAAAATTAAGCCGCCTGCTGCGTCCCTTATTTCAAAGTTGGGGCTGTAGAATTACTCTTTTTTAAGAAAAACATCCTGTTTTATGGGTCCCAAATGCATTACCTAATGCTCTAAAAACGCTTAGAACTAATTGCAGGAGCTAGTTTTTTAATTGATTTTGGCTGTTGGAGTTATTCTACAGGCTCGTTATGTGAATAGGAGGTTCCAGTGAACAAGGTAGTCAAAGAACGCTTTGATGAATATCCGGAAAATGCTCGTATTAGGCTAGAGGAGCTAAGAAATCTAGTCTTTCAAATCGCATCTGATTTGGAGCTGGGTGAAGTCGATGAAACTCTAAAATGGGGTGAACCTAGCCATAGTGTAAAAACAGGTAGCCCGCTAAGAATGGACTGGAAGCTGAAATCTCCTAATAATTATTACCTGTTCTTTAATTGCCAAACTAAGTTAGTCGATACATTTAGAGAATTGTATGGTGAAGAACTGGTGTTTCAGGGAAACAGAACAATAGTTCTGTCCTTATCGCAAGTGTTACCAGAAACAGCAATCAAGTCCTGTTTAGAGTTAGCTTTAACCTATCAGCAGCGTAAACATTTACCTCTTTTAGGCGCGTGAAAATCACAAAATACAGTTGGCTATTTTCACTCCGTTCAATATTTTAGCCAACAATATTTTGTCGCTTAAGGTGGAGTTATATTTTTAATTGAGTTCAGAGGTATTTGATGGCAAAAGCTAAGTTGTCTCGAGATCAGAAAAGAAAGAAGAGGCTTGAAAAGAGACGTAAAAAAACTGATGAGGCAGTTAAGTTGCCATCAGGAGTGAGGAGTATTTCTAGACGTCAATTTGATGCTTTTTGTTTTTCACGTCATCCTATGGCGAGAAGTACAGCAGATGAAAAACAGTGGTTTATTGCATACGATAAAAAAATTCTAGCAACTGTTTTTAGAGATGCAATCGATAATGATTATGGCTTTGTCATTATGGGGCGTGATACTAGAAAAATATTTAGGGCGCTAGAAGTAAGCAAAACATTTAAACCTAGTGAACTAGGTGCTCGAAATGAACTAATCAAAGCTATTAAAAAATATAAAAATGATGGTAAATCTTTTTACCCTCAAGGGGATGAAATTAAATTAACCAATGAACTTTTTGAGCCTTTAGTTGAGCGAGGAAAGTTGAATCCCATCTATATAGCTTTAGCTGAAGAACCTAGGATGGAAGCAGCTCGAAATTTGATAAAGGAAATAGTGTATACTTTTGATGACCCTGATGGTCATTATATAAAAGAATTTCAAACACATGGCTTTGACGCTCGTCTTTGGGAGTTGTATCTATATATCTATTTCCACGATAAATTCACTCAAATTAAAGGGAATGCTGCACCTGACTTCCACATTACAAATGGGGTGCATGAGTATTTAGTTGAAGCTGTGACAGTGAATCCGAGTGAAAATCAAGCGCGTCCAGATGAAGAGGCGCCGGAAGATCCCGAAAAGTTACGAGAGCGTAAGCGCGCATTTAAGCAGTGCGCTTAGCTATAATCGAAGTCTAGCTGCACATTCCACGGCATTAGGTCGGTAAAATCATCATCACCCTCATCTCGATTCGGCAACGCTTTAAATAAATGCACAAAGTAGTAATAAGGATTGATGTCATTGGCACGGCAGGTCATCACAATACTATAAAGTATCGCGCTGGCCTGAGCACCATTAACCGATTTTGAGAATAGCCAGTTTTTTCTACCCGTGGTAAACGGCCGAATATCTCGCTCAGTAATATTATTATCAATCCCTAGTTCGCCATCTTCACTATACCGCATTAATTTCGGCCATTGATTAAGCGTGTATTTTATCGCTTTGCCAATATAACTCCCCGCCGTTACTTTACCTTCGGCTTCATCAAGCCACGCTTTAAAGTGCATTAATATGGGTAAGGCTTTTTCTTGTCGTAACTGATACCGCGCTTGAGGGGATAACTGTTTGTTTTTAGCCTGGGTTTCCAGTTTATATAATTGGCTGATAAAGCTGATGGCTTTATGCGCTCGACCTTTGTTTTTCGACTCTGCTTTTAAGGCATCGTTATATTTGCGTCTAGCGTGTGCCCAACAACCAACAGGGGTAATGCCTTCAATACCGTCATAAACACGGTAACCGTCGCACTGTAAATAGCCTTGATAACCGGCAAGAAATTCTTTTGCGCAAGCGCGACTTCGACCTGCTTGGTAATCGTAAATCACGACAGGCTCATGGCTAACCTCATTGCTGCGATAAACCCACATGTAGGAATTGCTGCTAGGATTGTCACCTTCATCTAAGACTTGTGTACGGGTTTCATCGGCACATAAACTGTGCTCATTAAGCAAGTGACGTTGCATGGCTGCCACTAAGGGGCTGATTAGCAGGCCCGCTTTAATACACCAATTAGCTAATGTTCCGCGCGATAGTTCAAGGCCGCCACGGCCTAGTATGTCAACGAAACGATAAAGCGGTAAGGCATCGCAGTATTTGCCCGTAACAACCGCCGATAACGCTTCTGGACTCGCAATGCTGCCAGGAATAGGCTGCTTGGGTTTAGGCGCGGTGATTATTTTACTGGCCAATTGTTCATGCTCGCAATGTCTGCAAGCATATTTAAATTGTTTGTGCTTAATGACACTGACTTTCGCCGGAATAATCTTCACTTGCTCGCTGTCTTCACTACCACATTGATGTAGTTGTTCACCGCAACACTGACACGTTAACTCGGTTAAGGTGTGCTCAACTTCTTCTCGTTCAAAGTGCTCAGCCAGTATTTGTTTACCTTTCTTATGGTGTTTAGGCGGCTCAGTCGTTTTATGCTGCTCCGCTTCATTGAAGGTGCCCCGTGGGGCTTTTTCACTTTTTTTACCGTATTTTTGGGATTTACTTAACTTAAGCTCAGCAAGCAAGTGGTCAATCCGCGATTGCATTTCAACCTTATCTTCTTGTAAAGCATCAAGCTTAGCCTGCATAAGTGCAAGCTGATTTTGTAGTTCGGTGATGAGAATAGTGTCTGGCATTTTAATAGCATGACACATGGGAAAGATCGTTCAAGTAAAAAAAACGATCTGGTTAATTTACATCACTGATAACCCCGATAAAGTCGGGTGCCGTGTTTGATTACTGACCGGTAACCCTGATAGCAACCACTGTAATTGGCGTTGCTCGATGCCCATAGCCGTGTGTTCATTAGTCTGTTTTGGCTACTGAAATCGTCCTTGTTCTAAACGACGATAATAGAGCCAAAAACCATTGGTATCCCAAAACAAAATTTTTAATTTATCGCGTTGTTTATTACAAAAAACGAACCACGCTTGGCTTAAAGGATCGAGAGATAGGGTATCGCTGACAATAATACTTAACCCATTGATTGATTTTCGCATGTCGGTGAATCCCGTGACCAAGTAAACTTGGTGGGTGCAAGGTGTCACAGTACGCTCAATAATTTGGCTAGCGTTTGGTTAGCTAATGTCGACTCGAAGTCTATTTGATAGCCGTTTGGTGTGGTGAGTTTAATGATTGAAGGGTGTGTAAAGGCTTGCTCATGAATAACAAACGGGATCACCTGTTGCTTTTTAACCCTTATCGTTTCGTCAGAAAGGCGTTTACGCCAAACATAGAAAGTCGATGCGTTAATATTGTTATCACGACAAAATTGAATGATGGCTAAACCACTCGATTTTTGCTGCTCAAAAATGCCTTGCCAGTGTTTTATTTTTTGCTGTTTATTCATAATTACCTCAGGTTAATATGCTGAGTAAATTATGCATAGGTACCATTAACATTGGTATGTGGGGTTAATTACGCGCTTACTTTCCTTCAATGATGTTCATTCTGTAATCTCTATAAAAATAAAATTGCGTTAAGTGGTTTATTGTAAGGAATACTTACCCATCCATGATTTTATTTGGAGCTTTTGGTTTTGTCTTTTTGTTATGTCGCGTCAACAAAGTTACCCACTCGCTGGGGAGAATTTACTCTGCATGGATTTAAAGATATCAATAATGATCAAGAACATGTATCGATTTCTATGGGAGATTTGAGTAGTGAGGGGCCTGTTTTGGCAAGGATTCACTCTGAGTGTCTGACTGGAGACGCTTTATTTAGTTTGAGGTGTGATTGTGGCCTTCAACTAGAATCCGCATTAGAGCTAATTGCGCAGGAAAAACGAGGGGTTATATTCTATTTACGTCAAGAGGGACGTGGAATAGGGCTACTAAATAAAATAAAGGCATATGATTTACAGGATAATGGCGCTGATACTGTTGAAGCAAACTTAAAGTTAGGTTTTGATGCTGATCAAAGAGATTATTCAATATTAAAATTTATGTGTGACCATTTTAATATTTCTGAATTAAGGCTGATGACAAATAATCCAGCTAAACTCAAGGCGATTGAAGAGCTAGGTATTAATTTGTCGGAACGAGTGCCACATAAAATTGCAGCTTGCACACATAATAGTAATTATTTATCCGTAAAAAGAGATAAGATGGGTCATATCATTTAAAAGCTTGGCTTTAATAATGAGCCATTTATCTAAGGAGAGTTGCAATGAGTCAATTTAAGCATATATACGCTATTTTTATCGCACTAATTTTTGTGAATTTGCTTTCGGCGTGTTCACCTGCACAAGAGAAGAAGTTTCAATTGACAGGTACAACAATGGGGACTTCTTATCATATCACCTTTAAAGCAATGTCAGATGCAGTTGAGGTAGAACATATTCAGGTAAAAGTCGATAAAGCGCTGCTTGGTGTTAATGAAATTGCCTCGACTTATATGGAAGACTCCGAGTTGTCATTGTTCAATGCTAAAAAATCAACTCTTCCCATTGCAGCCTCCGACGAGTTTCGCGAAATGCTATCCGAAGCCATTCGCCTAGAAAGCTTCAGTAATGGCTATCTTGATGTCACGGTTGGATCATTAGTTAACCTGTGGGGCTTTGGCCCTGCTAACCGTCCAGAAACAACGCCCACCGATGAAATGATAGCGCAAGCAAGAGATAAATTTGGCATCCGCTTTTTGTCAATAGAGGGAACAACGGTTAGAAAAGCAAATCCAGATGTATACCTCGATTTATCTACGCTGGCCAAAGGATATGGGGTGGATGTTGTTGCCGACTTACTTGATAGTAAAGGTATCCATGACTACTTGGTGGAAATTGGTGGCGAAATTCGCACTAAAGGGACCTCTTTAGAAAATAAAAACTGGGTCATTGCGGTGGAAAATCCCGTGTCTGGGACGCGTGCTATTCAGCGTGTTATTACGCCCAAAGATAATGCGATTGCAACAGCTGGTGATTATCGAAACTTCTACGAAGAAAATAATGTACGTTACTCTCATCTGATTGACCCTAAAACGGGACGTCCTATAACACATAGAATGGTTTCGACTTCTGTAATCTCACCATCTTGCATGGTTGCAGATGGTTTATCGACAGCCTTTATGATTATGGGGTTGGATAAGGCAATGAACTTAGCGAATGAACATAATATAGCAGCTTTATTTATTACAAAGAACTTAGATGGCACCTTCTCAGAGCATCACTCTGAAGCATTCACTCCCTATTTAAAGTCTCAAAGTTAAAAAATAATAGAGCTTAGAGTAGATAGCTAATTAATTATCCACTCTAAGCTATTTGTCCATATTGACTTTAATTCAGATGGTTTATTTACACGATGTTTCATTCCTTCAATGAATAATGAACTATGGGTAATCTTATTTTTAAATGCATATTCACTGAGTTGTTGAGCACATTGAATGGGCACTCGAAAATCATTTGTTCCATGGATAATGAGCATGTCTGGTTTATGAGTGGGCGGTGAATTGATAACCGATGCTTCTAATCGGGCAGTGTTAATCGGTAAATAATCACTGACGAAGTCAGGAATATCGGTAACTGCCTGGTAAGTATACCAATCACTGATTGCCGCTCCAATAATTACTTTAGTGAATGCGTTGCTGTGACACCCTGTATACGCACAAATGTATCCACCTTGGCTCCAGCCTATACCTATTACCTGTTTTAAGTCGATAGCATACTGTTTATGCAAAGCTTTGATACCAGAGCAAATATCTGTAAGCGCGCATTTAAGCAGTGCGCTTAGCTATAATCGAAGTCTAGCTGCACATTCCACGGCATTAGGTCGGTAAAATCACCATCACCCTCATCTCGATTCGGCAACGTTTTAAATAAATGCACAAAGTAGTAATAAGGATTGATGTCATTGGCACGACACGTCATCACAATACTATAGAGTGTGGCGCTTGCTTGGGCACCATTAATTGACTTTGAGAATAGCCAGTTTTTCCTACCCGTGGTAAACGGCCGAATATCTCGCTCAGTAATATTATTATCAATCCCTAGTTCGCCATCTTCACTATATCGCATTAATTTCGGCCATTGATTAAGCGTGTATTTTATCGCTTTGCCAATATAACTCCCCGCCGTTACTTTACCTTCGGCTTCATCAAGCCACGCTTTAAAGTGCATTAATATGGGTAAGGCTTTTTCTTGTCGTAACTGATACCGCGCTTGAGGGGATAACTGTTTGTTTTTAGCCTGGGTTTCCAGTTTATATAATTGGCTGATAAAGCTGATGGCTTTATGCGCTCGACCTTTGTTTTTCGACTCTGCTTTTAAGGCATCGTTATATTTGCGTCTAGCGTGTGCCCAACAACCAACAGGGGTAATGCCTTCAATACCGTCATAAACACGGTAACCGTCGCACTGTAAATAGCCTTGATAACCGGCAAGAAATTCTTTTGCGCAAGCGCGACTTCGACCTGCTTGGTAATCGTAAATCACGACAGGCTCATGGCTAACCTCATTGCTGCGATAAACCCACATGTAGGAATTGCTGCTAGGATTGTCACCTTCATCTAAGACTTGTGTACGGGTTTCATCGGCACATAAACTGTGCTCATTAAGCAAGTGACGTTGCATGGCTGCCACTAAGGGGCTGATTAGTAGGCCCGCTTTAATACACCAATTAGCTAATGTTCCGCGCGATAGTTCAAGGCCGCCACGGCCTAGTATGTCAACGAAACGATAAAGCGGTAAGGCATCGCAGTATTTGCCCGTAACAACCGCCGATAACGCTTCTGGACTCGCAATGCTGCCAGGAATAGGCTGCTTGGGTTTAGGCGCGGTGATTATTTATCTGGCCACTTGTTCACGCGCGCAATGTCTGGAAGCATATTTAAATTGTTTGTGCTTAATGACGCTGACTTTCGCCGGAATAATCTTCACTTGCTCGCTGTCTTCACTACCACATTGATGTAGTTGTTCACCGCAACACTGACACGTTAACTCGGTTAAGGTGTGCTCAACTTCTTCTCGTTCAAAGTGCTCAGCCAGTATTTGTTTACCTTTCTTATGGTGTTTAGGCGGCTCAGTCGTTTTATGCTGCTCCGCTTCATTGAAGGTGCCCCGTGGGGCTTTTTCACTTTTTTTACCGTATTTTTGGGATTTACTTAACTTAAGCTCAGCAAGCAAGTGGTCAATCCGCGATTGCATTTCAACCTTATCTTCTTGTAAAGCATCAAGCTTAGCCTGCATAAGTGCAAGCTGATTTTGTAGTTCGGTGATGAGAATAGTGTCTGGCATTTTAATAGCATGACACATGGGAAAGATCGTTCAAGTAAAAAAAACGATCTGGTTAATTTACATCACTGATAACCCCGATAAAGTCGGGTGCCGTGTTTGATTACTGACCGGTAACCCTGATAGCAACCACTGTAATTGGCGTTGCTCGATGCCCATAGCCGTGTGTTCATTAGTCTGTTTTGGCTACTGAAATCGTCCTTGTTCTAAACGACGATAATAGAGCCAAAAACCATTGGTATCCCAAAACAAAATTTTTAATTTATCGCGTTGTTTATTACAAAAAACGAACCACGCTTGGCTTAAAGGATCGAGAGATAGGGTATCGCTGACAATAATACTTAACCCATTGATTGATTTTCGCATGTCGGTGAATCCCGTGACCAAGTAAACTTGGTGGGTGCAAGGTGTCACAGTACGCTCAATAATTTGGCTAGCGTTTGGTTAGCTAATGTCGACTCGAAGTCTATTTGATAGCCGTTTGGTGTGGTGAGTTTAATGATTGAAGGGTGTGTAAAGGCTTGCTCATGAATAACAAACGGGATCACCTGTTGCTTTTTAACCCTTATCGTTTCGTCAGAAAGGCGTTTACGCCAAACATAGAAAGTCGATGCGTTAATGTTGTTATCACGACAAAATTGAATGATGGCTAAACCACTCGATTTTTGCTGCTCAAAAATGCCTTGCCAGTGTTTTATTTTTTGCTGTTTATTCATAATTACCTCAGGTTAATATGCTGAGTAAATTATGCATAGGTAGCATTAATATTGGTATGTGGGTTTAATTGCGCGCTTACTGCTAGACACGTCCTTTTTGTTTATAAAGGTTAATGGGGGCACTGGAATATTTGGTGGTCAAAAAAAGAAAATTATATCTTTTATTGGCTCTCCTTCAGAGTTCACGCCGGGTCATGTATTTAACAAATTTATTATCGCACTAACGGCAATTAATAATATCTACCGTGGCTAGCTAAATACATAACAATCACTTGCAGTCTGACTGCCAGTGCAGAGTAGTTCTTGCACATCATTCTAAGGTGTTTATGAAAAAGATAATATTTTTGGTTCCAGCATTTTTCTTCTTTAGTGCATGCTCAAGTATGTCGCCAATACAAAAAGAAAGTGAAAGCAGTTCACATTTTGACGGGGCTGTGTATGAAGGAAAAGACTTTTATATTTCAGACGAAGAAATTCAAGGTGAAAGATATAGAATCTTTCATCAGGCATCTACTGGTTTTAGTGGAACATCAGGAATTAGAAGATCTGCGACTAAAAGAGCAAATGATTTTTGTCGTAAACAAGCTCATAATAAAAAGATGTTAACCGTTTCAGAACACACTGCAGCCCCACCATATATCTTTGGTAATTTCCCCAGAATAGAAATAATTTTTGTGTGTATTGATAAAGAAGAAACTCTAACAGCGATTGCTGTGGCTGATAAGTATGATCGTTTAACTAAAATTAAAGACCTTTTAGATAGCGGTGTTTTAAACCAGAAAGAGTTCGAAATAGAAAAGAAAAAAATATTGGCTGAGAAGTAACATTTAACAATAGGGTAAGGTTACCAACGACCGTAAGTAGCACTTTAGCGAAGTCCGCCTAGAGCGAGAAGCAGACGGTCGAGTAAACTCGTTTTTGGACAGAAACGAGTTAATCATGAATGACTGCTCATGGCACAGACTGTGTAAAAACTAATTTTTAATAAATTGTCTTGGTATGTTCTTAGTTTGAAACCATCTAGGATGGTTGCGATCGATTTTTTCCTAAATGAGAGCCTGTCGCTTTTTATAAAGATTAGCTATCGCTTTTTATAAAGATTAGCTATTCTTAAGTATCTTAGGAAATTTAATTATGAAGAGTGGTTATATGGCAGAGCTTTGTAAAATTCTTGTTATAGATGATGAAGAGATCAACACCTTGCAACTAGAGCATGTTCTGGATGATGTTGGGGTTATTTGTTCATGTAATAAAAGTGAGGATGCCATCGCTCTTATTGAAGAGTTTATACCAGATATACTTTTACTCGATCTAGAAATGCCCAATGTTAGTGGATTTGACATATTACTCGAAATACAAAAAAGACCTCACCTTGTTGACTTACGCGTTTTGGTCATCACTTCTCATAATGATCCTGAAATCGAGCAAAAAGCGCTTTCATTTGGAGCTATTGATTTCATATCTAAACCTTTGAATTTAACTTTATGCCGAATGAGGGTTGAAAACCATGCAAAAATTCGAATTCAAGAAAAAACTATTCAGCGCACTAAAGCAGCTTTGGCTGCTGAAAAAGAGCATTTACGGATCACGTTAGACTCTATTGCTGATGGTGTGATATCTACTGATGAGCATGCGTGTATAACTTACATAAATCCAGTAGCGCAACGTCTAACTGGTTGGTCACAAATTGCGGCTAAAGGGCGGCATATTGAAGAAGTGATGATACTGAGAGATACCTCAACTAAAATACCTTCTATAAATCCTTTATCAGTTGCTCTGAAGGAAAATCGGCCTGTTGCTATGGCTATAAACACACAGTTAATTAGTCGGCAAGGTATGTTGTACCGAGTCGAAGATAGTGCGGCTCCAATATTAGATAAAGATGGTAATAAGCGTGGTGCAGTAATGGTTTTTCAAGATGTTAGCGAAGTTCTTGCTATGTCAGTTCAAATGACTTATTTATCCCATCACGACCAACTAACTGCATTACCCAATCGCGTATTGTTGCATGACAGATTAACTCAAGGAATAGCTAGAGCCTCATTTAATAATACAAAAGTGAGCCTGTTGCTTCTTGACTTAGATAAATTTAAGTACATAAATGATGCGTTAGGGCATCATATTGGTGATGAAATAATTGCCCATATAGGTCATAGCCTTGATAAATTTGCATGTAATGATATTACTGTTGCAAGAGTTGGTGGGGATGAATTTGCACTTGTTGTTCCCTATGAAAAAGATACATTCGGTCTTGAACCGCTTGTTAGTCAAGTGCTAGATGTCATTGCTAAACCTTTCAGATTAGCTGATGAACAACATGTCCTTTCAGCAAGCTTGGGGATAAGTGTGTATCCTGATGATGCATCAAGTGTCGAGGAAATGCTTCGTCATGCAGATTCAGCAATGTATAAAGCAAAACAAGAAGGCGCTAATAGCTATTATTATTTTAGTCATGATCTCCAAGTTGAAATGACTAAGCGTTTAAAAGTGGGTAATTGCTTACGCAACGCGCTAGATAACAATGATCTTGTTGTGCTTTATCAGCCAAAATATGACTTAGTGACTAACGACGTTATTGGTGCTGAAGGATTAGTGAGGCTAAAAGATGACACTGGAGAATTTATATCTCCACTTAATTTTATTGAATATGCCGAAGAATCAGTACTAATTTACCGTTTAGGTGAACAAGTTTTGGAGCAAAGTTGTATTGATGCTAAAAAGTGGCTTGATGCAGGATACCCAAAGAAAGTCGCTGTTAATATTTCAGCTAAACAATTCACTGGTATTTCGCTGGTTGATACGGTTGCATCGATATTAGAAAAAACTAAGCTACCAAGTCGTTATTTAGAGCTGGAAGTAACCGAATCAGCACTGATTGATAATTTTGAACAAACGATAAAGCAATTACAGGCGATCGCTGATATGGGGATTAGCCTTGCGCTTGATGATTTTGGCACTGGGTATTCTAGTCTGTCATATTTGAGACTATTTCCTCTTGATGTGTTGAAGATTGATCAGTCTTTTGTACGTGATATGATTAGTGACTCTCAATCGCTTGATATTGTTACTGCAATTATCGACTTGGCTAATTCATTAAGCCTACAGATCGTGGCGGAAGGTATTGAAACAAGCCAACAAAGAGATAAGCTACAATCTCTAGGCTGTGCCATTGGTCAGGGATACTTACTTGGTAAACCAATGCCCTTTTTAGAGATGATGGACGTGCTTACTCAAGCCAAAAATAAAGGAAATATATGCACCTAGCTCTTAAGCCATTAACGCAATGTAAAATATTAATAGTTGATGATGATGAAATAATTCGCGTTTCACTACAGGCTATCATGGAAGATTACTTTGAAGTCGAAACACTAGCTATGGGCTTGCAAACATTAGATTATTGCAAATCCAATATCCCAGATCTCATTTTACTTGATGTAAATTTGCCCGATATTAGCGGCTTAGATGTATGCAGAGCGTTAAAGCAGAATATATTGTTTGAGCACGTTCCTATTGTATTTATTACTGCAACTTATGACACTGATTCCCAGAATGCTTGTTGGGAAGCTGGTGCAGCAGACTTTATTGGTAAACCAGTAATTGCTTCAACGCTAATACATCGAACTACAAATCATGTAGAGAATAAGCTGCGCTTGGAAGTGTTGATGGATTTAACTTATAAAGATTCTCTAACAGGACTTTATAATCGTCACTATCTAGAAAAAGAAGTCTGTAATTCGCTGAAACAGTCTGAGCGTGACAAAAAGCCGTTTAGTGTGTTAATGATCGATATTGATCATTTTAAACTTTATAACGACCATTATGGTCATCTTCAAGGTGATATTTGTTTAAAACAAATTGCAGACGTGTTTGCCAATACGCTAAAAAGGCCTCATGACGTAACGATTCGATTTGGAGGTGAGGAGTTTCTGATTGTTCTACCTTATACCGACATTAAAGGGATGACGCACGTATGCAAACAAATAATTCTACAAATTAATGAGTCAAATATTGAGCATAGTCAATCATCCATTGGGCACGTTACTGTTAGTATTGGCGGAGTAACAAGTCAGAAACAGAGCACAATGGGGCTTAATAAGTTGATTTCATTGGCTGACGAAGAACTATATTGCGCCAAGCGAGATGGCCGTAATTGCTATAAATTACAGGTTGTTTAATTTGGCTCCTTGTAATTTTAATTATGAGGAGCTAATTTGCTGTTTTTTTTATTGTTTAGTCTATACTTTTCTCTTAGGTAAATTGGTATTGGATAAATAATAATGAATTATTCACCTGATCGTAGACACTTCCTGCGTACAGTGGGTGCAGGAGCAGCGGTATCAACACTCGCATTCAAAGCGCCTTATGTATTTGCGAGAAAAGTGACAACTTTGCGCGTCATGGGCACTCACGTTACACTGCAAGAAGAGCTTCGTCAGCGAGCCATGCGAGAGCTAGGTATAAATTTACAATTTATACCTATGGGGAGTGCTGCTGTTTTACAAAAAGCTGCTGCGGATCCAACTTCTTTTGACCTTTATGAACAGTGGTCAGATTCAATCAATATCCTATGGCAAGCTGGTGCTATTCAACCAATAGACGTAGATAGGCTTGTTTACTGGAATGAAATTAATGACCTTACTAAAACAGGCAAAATAACCCCCTCTGCCAAACTAGGTGCAGGTGATGCACCAAACAAAATTTTATTTGTTCAAAATGATGGTTCATTAGCAAGTACACCTACAAAAAAAATAAGCTTTATGCCATATGTCCACAATGTTGACTCATTTGGCTATAACACCGATTACATCGAAAAAGGACAAGCCTATGAAACAGAGTCTTGGTCTTGGTTGCTGGATGATAAAAATAAAGGAAAAGTGGGCCTTGTTAATGCCCCAACAATAGGCATATTTGATGCTGCGCTTGCTGCTCAGGGCCAAGGCCTGATGACTTTTAACGATATTGGCAACATGAGTATTAACGAAATAGATAAATTGTTTGCAATTTTATTATCGAAAAAAAGGCAAGGCCACTTTTCTGGTTTCTGGACATCAGTACCGCAGTCAGTGGATTTTATGAAGACAAAGCGCGTTAATATCCAAAGTATGTTTTCACCAGGTGTTAGTGCTTGTAGAGGCCAAGGTATTCCCGTTGTCAATGCGTCCCCGAAGGAAGGGTATCGTGCTTGGCATGGTGTTATGTGTTTATCTGCTAATACTTCGGGGCATATAAAAGATGCGGCTTATGAATATATGAATTGGTGGCTATCTGGTTATCCTGGAGCCTTTATTGCTCGACAAGGTTACTATATATCTAACCCACAGCGAAGCCAGCCGTTAATGTCTAAGCCTGAGTGGAATTATTGGTACGAGGGAAAAGAAGCAACCACTGAGCTGATTGGAACGGATGGTAAAATTTCTGTACAAGCTGGCCAGACTCGCGATGGTGGAAGTTATATTAAACGTTTTTCAAATATAGCTGTGTGGAATACCGTAATGCAAAATTACGATTATAGTTTAGATAAATGGTATGAACTACTTAATGCTTAAGGACGTCGTTTGGTACATTTAATATCGCGTTCTATTGCAGCGAAAATGACATTAGCGTTAGCACTGGTGGTAATTACACTCAGTATCAGCTACATCGTCATGGATAAACGCTTAGAAGCAATTGATACATCGGTAAATAATATTACGGATATTAGTAGTCATGCCATTGGTATTTTACGAATAAACAAAGATATTGTTGAAATGCAACGTGATATTTCGGTCTATGGCGCATCAGGGAGTGATGCGGTATTTGCTAAGATTGAAGAGAACTACCAAAGTATTGACCAGCGTTTAAAAGCAATAGATAAAAAAAATAATGAAGTTGACGATAAAATTTATATTGATGCCATGTCTGAACTCGTGCTTAGGTATGGTGATAATCTAAGCGTGCTAAAAAAGCGCTATAATATAAAAACAGCATTGATAGATACAGAGCTGCCACGTATTTATTTAGGCGCTGTTGCCCATTTAACAGGCTTACTGCAACTGACCGCAGATTTAAAAGATAAGTTGCTAATTACGCAAAATATAAATATATGGCACACATTACACCACAATGCGCAGCTTTATTTAACTAAAAAGGACTATTCTAAGCGTCAACAAGTCATTAAGGCGCTGCAAAGTCTTTCAAGCTCCGAATTAGCTTTGCAAAAGCAGCAAAACAGGATCGAAAACCCAACAGTTCAGTTAGCTGTAGATTACCAGCAAGCTTTTACTAAAAGCGTCCAAGCAAATCGTAACTATTTAAGTCTAGTTAATGTTGTTATGGCGGGTGATGCCATTGAGTTTAGTGCATTAGCAAATACACTTAGAGAGCAGTCACTGTCACGTTTAATTACAATAAAAGAAACCGGCTCAGTTAGTATTTCAAAAACAGAGTATGTTTTACAGCTACTCGGAGTAGGCGCTATCTTGTATATCATTGGACTAGCGTTATTTTTTCACTTTCATATAGCACATGCGATTAAACTATTGACCAAAAGTTTTCAAAGCTTTCTTAATGGTGACCTATCGGCGCCCATTCACGATTTAACACGCAAAGATGAAATCGGTGTGTTAGCGGGTGCTGCAAATCGTTTCAGGGCGTTAAGTACAGACTTTATTTCTGCAAAAAAAGCAGCGGAACATACTTCTAAGGTCAAATCTGAATTTTTGGCAAATATGAGTCATGAGATCCGCACTCCTATGAATGGAATTTTGGGGATGGCGCGACAGCTTGGCAATACCTCTTTGACAGATAAACAAGCAAGAATGTTAGAGATTATTCAGTCTTCAGGCGCCAGCCTGTTAGTTATCATCAATGATATTCTCGATTTGAGTAAAATTGAAGCCACAAAAGTTGAGCTTGAAAACCAATCAATCGATTTACATAAAATGCTAGATGAGTTAAAGCTACTATTTAGTGAACAAGCAAATGCAAAACAAGTGCAGCTTTTTGTTTCATCGCCGACAGACGAAGAGAATATTATTTTTGCAGGAGATGAAACACGCATAAAGCAAGTACTTATAAATTTGTTAGGCAATGCCATTAAATTTACTGAAAGAGGAAGTGTTGCATTAAATGTAAATGTTCAGAAAGAGGTGAATAATGAGCTTATATTGTCGTTTGGTGTGTCGGACACTGGTATAGGTATATCACACGAGCATATTGATACACTCTTTGAGGCTTTTTCACAGGCAGATACTTCGATTACACGCCGATTTGGCGGAACAGGCCTCGGTTTAGCGATTACCAGTAAGTTATTAGCGCTCATGGATGCGCCTTTAAAGGTAGAAAGTGAGCTTGGTAAAGGCTCGCTCTTCTATTTTGAATTAAAGACTCAAAGGGGTGATAAACAGGCGAGTCGACAACATGAAAATACTAAATTATCAGCACCGCAAGAGATTGATCTATCTAACTTAAACGTATTAGTTGTTGAGGATAATGAGATTAATCAAATTGTTATTGAAGCGCTTTTGAAAGAGTTTAATATCACTTGTATCAATATAGCCGGTGATGGTGAGCAGGCGATTACACAGTGCGAAATGTGTGCGTTTGATATTATTTTTATGGATATGCAAATGCCTGTACTTGATGGGCCTCAAGCAACACTTAAAATTAGAACGATGCCAGCTTTTTTAACAACACCGATAATAGCTTTAACTGCAAATGTACTAGGTAGCGATAAGCAGCGTTGTTTTGAATCTGGTATGGATGATTTTATGGGCAAACCAATAAGTTATGAGTGTTTAAGAGCGGTACTATTAAAGTGGTGTAATCCCCTAACTAAGCATTAGTAACAAAAGGCTAAAAATGAATATTTCCATGAAAGCAAATAAGTCAGTTGTATCTTCAAAGACGTTTCTTAGGTGGATCACGTTCTTTTTTGGTCTGTTGTTGGTTTTGGCTGTTTTACTATTTGAAATGCATGTAAAAAAAGGTGTGTTAATACAAATAGAGGACGAGTTTACAGCAACAAACCTGCGATTAAGGGAGGTGGTGACTTCATTTATATCCCGATCAAAATCGGATCTTAGTTTTTTGCATTCTACACCACCTATTTCAGGGTTACCCAGAGCTCATTATAACAATGGTATAGATCCATATGATGGAACCACTTATGCACAGTGGAAAGAGCAGTTAGAAACTATCTTTATTGGCTTTATGGAAAATAATTTAAATGTTGAGCAACTACGTATTATTGCTATTACAGCCTCAGGGGAAGAGCTTATTCGTGTGCAGCGCCGAGGTGCTTCAGTTGAGGCTGTAGCAGATTATTCGTTACAACCCAAAAGTGGGGAGCGGTATTTTTTACCGAGTTCGCAGCTTGAAGCTAAGCAAATATATTTATCGCCTATGTCGTTGAATCGCGAGTTTCGAGAAGTGACATTTCCATACAAGCCGATGTTACGGTTTTCTATCCCTATTTACAGTGAAGAAGGTAAACGCTTTGCTTTTTTAATTATGAACGTTAGCGCAAATACCTTAATTGAAAAATTAACAACCACAGTGTTTGACTATTCTCAGCTTATAATTAGCAGCTCTGAAGGCGATTTTTTATATCACCCTATCGAAAAGTATCGATTTACAAGAGATTTAGCACCGAACATCACATGGGATACGCTATATGAGCAGCCGATCCAATATCAAGGACTTTATCGTGTGGATTCGAAACAAAAAGCGGGTGATCAATACTATATGTTTTCCGATACAGTTCAAATGCGACCGGGAAAAAAGTTTAGTTATATTGATTTAAGTACTGTCGTTTCAAAGCAGTATATCGATACGATGATTAGTGATAAACGGCTTTTGACTTATGGCTTTTTATTGGTAATTATCTTCTTTACTGTAATACTGCTTATTACTTTTTATCGAAATGCAACCAGAAGCCAAATGCTAGCTGAAGCACGTAGGGAGTCTTCTGCCATTGTCGATGGTTCAATTGATGCCATTGTTGGATTAAATCTTCAAGGTGAACTAACCAGCCTTAACTTTAGTGCAGAGCGATTATTATCAACGTCTAGAGCTTTATCTATAGGTAGGCATACCAATGAACTGATATTACTCCAACAACTGCCGATAGATACGTATATAGCCGATTTGGAAAACTCGAAGCCACAAATCAAAGATGAACGGTCCATAGAGGTAAATGGGCAATCCTACTTTTTTGCTATCTCTGTAAGCCCGGTATTTTCTGAACAGCTTGTACTCAATGGCCTCGCGCTTATTATCAGGGATATTAGTAAAGAGAAAGCGGCTGAAATTAAGGTAAAACGTTTGAACTCTGAGCTTGAGTCAAAAGTTAGAAACAGAACGCAAGATCTTGCTGAAGCGAAAGATCTGGCTATCAAAAATAGTGATCTTAAAAGCGCATATATTTCTAATATCAGCCATGAGCTAAGATCGCCTCTTAATGGTGTGATTGGAACATTGAATATTTTAAAGCGTGAAGAATTACCAGAAAAATCACGTAGGTTGATTAGTCTGATGGAGTTAAGTGCCACTAATTTAAACTTGTTGATAAACGATATATTGGATTTGTCTAAGATTGAAGCGGGTAAACTTGAATTAAATTTTAGAACATTTAATCCTAAATATTTGATTGAATGCTTAGTTGAATCGTGCTCCATAATGGCCTTTGATAAAGAACTTGAGGTTTATCTTGATACACGAGGTTTAAATTGCCAGCGAGCTGTATCAGACCCATTAAGGTTAACCCAAATAATCAATAATTTAATTAATAATGCGATTAAATTTACAGAGCGTGGTTTCATAAAGATCAAAGTTGAATCAGAAAAGATTGAGGATCAAAAACACAGATTAATTATTAGCGTTCAAGACACCGGCGAAGGCATTGAATATAGTGCCCAGAAACACCTGTTTAAAGCATTTCATCAAGTCGATAGCACTATAAACGCTGAATCTGGCGGTACGGGACTTGGATTATCAATATGCAAAAAGTTATGCCTGATGATGGGGGGCGATATAAAAGTCAATTCGGTCCCACATAAGGGCAGTACGTTCAGTTTTGATATAATAATTGATAGTGAAAGTAGTGAGAATACACCACAGAACAACCATTATTTGTCTAAAAAAGTCTTAGTTATTAATAATAATAAAGAATCTCAAGAGCTACTAGGACAGTTAATTCGTCATGAAGGGGGCGAGGTAGAACTCTCAAATTTTGAAGATTTAGCCGATATAACTGCTGAACCTTATGACATTATTTTCTTAGATGCAGAAGACAATAAAAATGGTGAGTTAGAACAAATAATTGATGGCTTCATGCACCATAAATCAAACGTTAAAATTGTTGTGTTACATAAACCCGGATGGCCATTACCTGAAGGTATTTCAAGTAAGATAACGACAATTAGTAAACCATTCACACAAAGTGATTTACTAAGAGCGATTGGATTAACTCTGAGTAAGGTTGAGCAATTGCAGTTGCTTAGTGTAGAAGCAAGCGAAAACAGTAATATACCAGTAAGAACTTTAGAGCAAATTGATGGGGGTAGTGTATTAATTGTTGATGATAATGAGATAAATATCGCAGTAGCAGTTGGAGCACTAGAATTTTTACCAATTTATGTAAAAACAGCAATTAACGGTGAACAAGCAATTGAAGCACTAAAGCTTAGCTGCTTAGAAGGCAAGCCAATACGTTGTATTTTGATGGATTGTCAAATGCCTATCTTAAATGGTTACCAAGCTTGTGAGAAAATTCGTGCAGGAGATGCCGGTAATGAGTTTATAAATATACCTATTATTGCTATGACAGCTAACGCCATGATGGGCGAAAAGGAAAAGTGTTTATCGGTTGGTATGAACGACTATATTAGTAAGCCTATTCAAGCAAATGAGGCGCAAGCTAAAGTAATAGAGTGGACATTATCTAATTACGAAAAAAATGAACACTCTGTCACTGAAATTATGACTGAAAAAGAAGTGTTATGGGACCAAAGAGCTGCACTTTCTCGTTTACTTAACAAAGAAGCTTTGCTTATTAAAATTTGTACTATGTTTATTAAAACAGCACCTGAAAAATTTAACCAACTAACAGAATTTGTCGATGATCATAATTATGAACAAGTTCGTCAAGTTGCGCATTCTCTTAAAGGTTTATGTGGTGAGATAAGCGCCGACAGGTTAAGAAGTTTGTTTGCAGAGATTGAATTACAAGCAAGCAAGGGGCAACTAGATATTGAAAAAGAGTTTTCACTTTTGGAAAAGCTGCTTCCTGTATTATTAAATGACATTAATGATTGGCTCGAAGAAGATAACGGTTAGATATGCGTTATTTCATGTGTTCTTACTGTAAAGAACTGCATAACTATGATTTTGTGGAATGACGCTTTTAAGAGTAGATATGTGTCACGATTACGAATAGGTTGGCTATTTTGAAGACGCAATGATATTTATGGATTATAGCTAAGCTTATCTTAAGGTTTATACGTTTTAATGACTAGAATTGGCACTGAGCCAAAACAGGAGGGTCTTCAAGCTCGTTTATGGACATAAATGAGTTAGAGCCGAAGGACGGCTCTGTGCCATTTGCAGACATTAGCAACGCCTGAGCTCAGGTGCATTTGAGACAACGCCTGCTTTTGCGTTAGCAAAAAAGTGGGTGGCGGATCAAATGTCATCTGCAGAGACTTTTTAGGCAGCGTTCACCGTATTCTAGGAACGAGCGTTTACGAGGCACGTGCCGAACTGGCCTTTATGACTTTTGTAAACAACAAAAAAATATTTGGATCAAACTTCGTGTCCACTTCATGCTTCAAGATATTCATAGTTTCAAGGTGCGATTTAGCCATGCGGTATGGCCTGCTAGTCGTCAGTGCATCATACGCATCAATGATCGAAAGTATTCGACTACTCAGGGGAATATCGGCACCAGCCAGTCCGTCTGGGTATCCGCTTCCATCAAATGCTTCATGATGATGTCTGACAATAGACGCGACCTCGTCTCTGTTTGTCAGGAATGTCTCACTAATTATTCTCTCACCGATAACCGAGTGAGCCTTTATCTCTTCCCTTTCATCAGGTGTGAGCTTTCCAGGCTTCGAGAGAACAGTATCACGAACTCCAATCTTACCCACGTCGTGTAATTGACTGGCAATACGCAAGTCATCTAATGAGGGGGCACTCAAATCGGCCGCACGCCCCACTTCCAACGCAAGCGCACAGACGCGGTCACAATGGCCTCTAGTATACGCATCGCGCGCGCACAATGCCGTAATGAGTGATGGGTAAGCATTTTCTTGATCTGGTGCGAGGGCAAAAGCCATTGAATATCTCTCCTTGTTCAGCAACGCCTAACAATTTAATAGTGCGCTCATCACGCATATTTTTGCTGACTTCAAGCTCATCTATCCACATTCCAACAAATAACCGAGGGTATTTCAAGATTTTAAATAAATTTAAATGTAGGATATACGCGTTGCTCGTTTGCTTGACTATATGAATAAACGACACAACTTTATCTATTAATTAGCCCTAAATTTAGCCATCCTCAATGACCGGTTATCGCTCTTTTAAGGCATTCGCCTCAACACGTTTTGGGGCAGAAACGAGTCACGCTTATCTGACCTACACTGGCACATAGCAGCCAACTAAACTTGGCAGTATTTTTATGGGATTGACCTCATAAAGCCTATATTAGGTAACTTTATGCCATTATATACTTCAATACTATGCCAAGTTATACTTCACTTACGGCGCTGTAGCCCAGTAAAAACGTATGTTCTTATGTCAACTTATGCTTCAAACAACATTGGGTGTTGTAAATTTCCCTTTTCAAACTATCTAAAAATTGCCAATATTATTTTCTCATAATGCGCTTTTGGTAAATCCTCATCAAAATTGTAATGACATCATTTTTAATCAAATAGGCGTGTTTTTTCATCATACCCTTGTCGTGAAGTGAACATTGATAAAGTTTAAAATAATTATGTGCTTGTATAGAAATGACAATGAATTGAGTGCCGTGGCTTGCGTTCGCGGTGCAACGTTTTGTTTTAACACTAAGTACTCTAGATAGCGCTCGACTTCATTGTCTCCCATTGAGGCGGGGTGGCGCTTATCATGAAAATGGATATAAGATGCAATCCATCTCAGGTACGTGTCCACGGTACGTAATGAATACTGACGTACCAACATATAATCAGCGATATAATTTAAAAATGGAGAACGCGTTTTCATGTCATCACCAATATCAGTTACTGTATAAACATACAGTTTAGTTGTTGTGCTCCCATATTCAAGAAAAAGAGCGTCGAGCGCACTTTCTTTTTTCTGATTATATTTAGTACCAAGAAATAATTATAGCTAGC
Source organism: Pseudoalteromonas sp. APC 3893 (assembly GCF_030408095.1). NCBI lineage: Bacteria > Pseudomonadati > Pseudomonadota > Gammaproteobacteria > Alteromonadales > Pseudoalteromonadaceae > Pseudoalteromonas > Pseudoalteromonas sp. APC 3893. The sequence continues at coordinate 1,682 of NZ_JASDCD010000031.1, read as the reverse complement.
AATGGGTTAAGTTATTTGTTAAAAAAGACTTAATAAATACATGAGCGTGACTTCGGCAGAAATATCCGCCCTTCGCGCACTATAAAATTGTTGAACTAAGCCGCTACGCGGAGATCCTATTCTGAACATTTGAGCCACACTTACCTTGGGGTTATCCCATAACTTGGAGGTAAGTCATGAATACACTCATTGAACAAGTCAAAACTGAAATAACCTATCGAGGTTATTCACAAAGTACATGTAAAAGCTACTGTGAGCATTTGCTTAAACTCAGCCATTACTTTAATAAACCGCTCGATTTGATTACGGATGACGAGCTTAACGCCTTTTTTAACGATCCTGCTATTCGTAAACTGTCTAGAGCAAGCCAAAAAGTACAGATAAACAGCATTTGGTTCTTGTTTAAGAATATTTTACATCGGCCACTTAACTTAGATATTGCGCTGCCAAAAGCAAAGTCGCGCGCCCCCATCTATTTATCACGTGATGATATGCGGCGGCTGATAGAAAGCTGTACGGATATGCGATTAAAAACGTTAATAGTGGTTTGCTATGGCTGTGGCTTACGCATCGGTGAGCTGCTTCATATTAAAGTGCAAGACATCGATGGACAGCGTAAAACTATTTTAATTGAACAAGGTAAAGGGGGTAAATCACGTTACGTAGTTGTATCAGACAGTGTGCTGAATCAATTACGTTGTTACTGGAAAATGTATCACCCAACGGGTTGGATGTTTTACTCGCGATTGTTAATGGATAAACCTATGTCAGCATCGACCTTCAGGAAGCCATTGAAAAAACATGCACGGGCATGTGGTCTAGCGCACTGTAATCCACATGCTTTACGCCATGCTTATGCAACACACCAACTTGAATCAGGTATGCCACTTCATCAACTGCAACATCAGCTTGGTCATAGTGATATTAAAACCACGCAAAGTTACTTACACTGGTTACCTGAGTTAGGGCATGGCGGCATTGATTTGCTTGCAGGTTGGGGTAAACAATGAGCGCTTTGCATCTCGCTGATATTTTAAACTCAAATCTTGAGAATTATCGGCAACATCATACGATGAGCTATCAACAACTGCGTGTCTGTCAGCACCTGCAATCATGCAGAACAGGTCAGCTCGGTTACCAAGCATGGCAATGTGATAACTGTGGTGAGTCGCAAAAGATTGGGTGTAGTTGTCGAGACCGCCATTGTCCGCGTTGCCAAGGCATGGCCACGGCTAAGTGGGTGCAAAAACAGCAAGAGAATTTATTACCGTGTCGGTATTTCCACCTTGTTTTTACGCTCCCTCATGAGTTGAATATCATTGCTCACTATAACCCAAGCGCGTTGTATCAGTGTTTATTCAAAGCCACATGGCAAACGCTGAGTAAATTTGCGAAACGGAAAAAGCATGGCCAGTTAGGCATGACTAGCGTGCTGCATACGTGGGGGCAAAATTTAAGTCAGCATATCCATTTGCATTGTTTGATACCCGCAGGGGCGCTTAATAAATCGCACTGGCATGAAATAGAAAAAGGCTATTTATACCCCGTAAAAGCGTTATCAACAGTCTTTAGAGGTAAAATGCTGGCGGCACTCCATGAATGCGATAGTTCATTCGCGAAGATAAACACGCCAACAAAATGGTGCGTGTATAGCAAAGCCTGTTTAACGTACAGTGAAAAGC
>NZ_JASDCD010000030.1:0-37643 GCF_030408095.1 Pseudoalteromonas sp. APC 3893 | reverse complement strand
ACCCTTTTTTCAGCATTTGCTTTATTGATTTGAGTGTGGTCGTATTCATTACGATTGCGCGATAACATGCTTGCTCAAGCCGTTCTTTTGAATACGTTTTAGCTAAACTTAACAGCCCTAAACAGACGCGATAAGCGTGCTCGGGGTGGCGCCGTCCACTGAGCTGTAACTCAACAACTTGGTGGGTATACTCCCCGATACTTAATGCCCATGAGCGTAAATTTATCGGTGACTGCTCATGCTGTTTTTGATGCGCCAGAGGCATATGGTGAGAGTGTGTTGTATGCCCGCCTAAACGTTGTGAGCGAGGATGTTGTGCGATTAAGGTATCGTCATGATAAAGCTGTACTAGCTGATTGGTTATGTGTGCGCGTAATTGTTTCTTAACCCACTGATACGGCACACTGTAATAATGTTTTTCTATTTCAACATGATAATCAATGTGTACGCGCACCGTTTTGATTTGTGTATAGTGATAGGGCTTTTGAGGGAGTGGTTTTAATACTGGTTTATCAACAATATCAAAGAGTTGTTTGCGTGATTGTTGATATTGCTTCATCACCTTATTGTTCATAGCATCAAGTAGCTTTACTATTTCTTGATTTAAGTGCGCTAAGCTGTAAAAAGTTTGGTTACGCAGACGTGCCATGATCCAACGCTCAACAATTTGTACACCGACTTCAGCCTTGGACTTATCTTTGGGTTTATAAGGTCGAGCGGGTATGACTGCGACGTTAAAATACTCGGCTAGTTGATGATACGTGGGGTTTAAATCAGGCTCGTAGCGACAGGGTTTACTAACGGCACTTCTGAGATTGTCGGGAATAACAAGCTCAGGCACACCGCCCAAAAATTCAAAGCAACGCGCATGACTCATCACCCAATCTTCAAGTTGTTGGCTATACGTTGCCTCAGCATAGGTATAATTTGATGCGCCGAGCACGGCAACAAATATTTGAGCAGTACGTGTCTCCTGCGTTGTAGGGCATGTGATGGTCAATGTGGGGCCACAATAATCCACAAACAACTTTTCACCGCCTTTATGATGCTGGCGCATCGACAACCGTTGCTTTCCTACCCATTCTCGATAGGCGCGGCAGAAGTGGCTGTAGCTGTAATAAGGCTCACCGACTTTCTCACGTAATTCATCGAATACTAACTGCAAGGTTAAATACTTGTGCTGCTTTAAATCCCTGTTGATAGCGAGCCAATCAGGTGTTGGGTATCTTTTTTGACGGGGTGAGAAGTCCCTGATTTTTGTATTAAGAAAAGCACCGTGTTGCTTATCTTCAGGTAATGGCCATTGATTTAAGCCTAACTCATTGGCCTTTTTAACGTAATTAGCGACAGTCCCAGGGGAGATATTTAAGCTTCTGGCAATCTCTCGATGGGATAACTTTGCTGAATATTTCAGCCGTAAAATAGCATGTAATTTACTCATAGATATAGGTCTTGTTGACATGATTGTTATCCTCATCAAATGATTTAGATAACGGTTTAACATACCTACAAAAATGATAAAACGTGAACTCGGAAACGAGTGGCATTAAGCTTTGATCGGCAAAATCATTAAGAACACAAAAGTGATCATTATCGAGTGATTTTCGTGATCAAAGCTTAATGAGAATAAGCGATCAAAGTTAATGCCATTGGGTGATCAAAGCTGGGGAGAATATGCACATGACTTTTAAAAATGATACTAAGCATCAACATTTCTTATCTGCATGTGAACAAAAATTAAACTGCATTAACCCTAATGCAAAAAGAGAAAATAGAAAGATTTATTCTTTTGAAGTATATAACCATATAAATTTAATATTAAAAAAGCCATCAAAAATAAAAGTTGATAATAACTTATGCGACTTGGATTTATTTACTTTTGATATTATTGACCACAAATATAGGGAGAATTTTGAATCTTTATTTCAAGGGTTTGAAGACGATCTAGTTGATATAACAGGTATTATTCTAGAAAAAGCTTATTGTTCAAATCCAAGTTTCAATTTAGAGCCTTTTCATTTATTTATAGTTAAATTTTTTAATGTTATAAAAAGCCCGTACTCTATCAATGAATGTCTTCTGCTTTTTTGTAACGTACTAAATTTCAGACCACATGATGAGAAACTTGACGAACTATTAAATAAAGTGAGAGAACCGAACAATCTCAGAGTTAAACATTTATGTGAAAAATTTTCGATTACAACTAAAGAATATAGTAGTTGGCTTTCTATCATTTTCATGTTAGCAACAGATATGGGCAACAGTAAAAAAATCTACACAGAATTTGTGAAATCCCTGTTTGAGTGTAATAAAACAGATGTTTTTGTAGAGATTTATACATTTGATGATGATTGTTGTCTGTTATCTGATAGGGGTTACACAAAACCGAATTCAAAAGACAAGTCTTTGGTTTTTGATTTTAACATTTCCTCTAAGTGCTTTATTAGATATATTTTTTTTGAAAGAAAAAATATAAAACCAAATCATTTCAAAGTCCATTGTGGTTTATCTGTGAAGCATAATGATTTTTATTCACTAAAAAAATACAATCATTTGGTAATTATCCAAAGCCACAAAAAAGTCTTAAACTCAAAGGATTATATTACTGGTTGCGATGTTTCATATGTAGATTAATTTTAAATACACTTATGAATTTATCTATTTCAAGAAACAGTTTATAGCTTGCTGGCGTCAAACTATCATACATGATTAAACATTTAAATTAATAAAAAGGGCTTTTTCGCCCTTTTCTTTAATATTACTAACCATACTTTATGACCCATTAGTCATTGTTTAGTTTGATGAAAATCTAACTTTCAAACATACCATCATGATTTAAACACTTGCGTTTAAATCACTATTAGTCACCCTCATAAACAACTACTTTATTTCGGCCTGTTTCTTTTGCGGTATATAACGCTTTATCTGCATTTGAAATTATATAATCAACTTTCTCTGTTTGAGTTACTTCACTTACACCAATAGACGCAGTTACATTGCTGTATATATCTGTGTAGCCTTCAATATGAGTTTGTTCGATTTCTGTTCGTATTTTTTCAGCAATTCTGTGTGCGCCAGGTTTATCTGTTGAAGGTAATAAAATAGCAAATTCTTCTCCGCCTAATCGACAAACTAAATCTGTTTTTCGTACATTCATAGCCAGTTTTTTTGCTATTTCTATTAGTACTTTATCACCAACTAAATGCCCTGCTTTGTCATTAACGAGTTTAAAGTGATCAATATCAACCATTAATAAGCAACTTGGGTTTTCTTTACTTTTGGAATTACCAATTTCTTTTTCTGCTAAATCCATGAATCGGCGTCTATTAGCTAATCCTGTAAGGCTGTCATGTGTAGCAGCTTTAAGTAGAGCAAATTCAGCAATGCGTCTTTTTTCATCAACTCGTTCTTGAATTATCGCACTTGAAATTATTAATATAATGATAAACCAAGATATAATAACAACATATAAACCAAATAAGTCTTCGACTTCACTAGATACTATTGTTTTTATAAATAAGTATCCGATTAATACAGGCACAACATAGCCCAACATGACTTGGAAACGTGCTATTCGCCCACCAATATGTGGTGATAATAAAGCATAAACAGCCCCACTTTCAGCATTAATACACAGCACACTTAACGCCAATAACAAACCATAGGTTGTTGTTAAAATAGACATTTCACCAAAGAAATTGGATATTCCATACGCATAGCCGATGATCGACAGCATAGGGACTGCCATTCCAATAAAAGCGAGTAATTGGCTTGTTATTTTTTTATTCAAGCTTGTAAAAATCATCGATAATGATAAACACGCTAGCATTATGGCTGTATTTATTCCCATAGAATTAGATAAACCTAATTTATGCTCATTATTTATTACTGCTTGAAAAGGTGTGATATGACGGGCTAAATCTGTGTTGAAATAGTTATCAAATATAATAGTTGATGAAATAACTAAACTCAGAAGACTAAAAATAGGCTTTATATATTTTGATACTTTTTTCTGTTGAAGTAATACAGTCAAACTAATAAAAATAACACTTAAAGCCGTTAAAGGGTTTGTTGCGGCCCCATTTAGTAGTGGGCGATACAGCTGAGGTGCGGAAAAAATATAGCCAGTGATTGAAAGTAATATTAATAAGAAACAACCTAATGAAAATGCTTTGGCCATTACTTTTACATAACGAATTCGCTGATCATATGTCAGCGCTTGTTGTTCATTATGTAACTTTTCAAATGTAGCTATAGCCATACTCTATACCGTTTAGTGCTCTTTTTCAGAGGCTTATGATATAGATTTGAATAAATTAAGCAATTGTTATCGCATTTATAACATTTATTATTCTATTAAAGTGGGCTTCATTTTATTATTCAACTGTTGATCAAATGCATCAGCTAGTTTTTCAGTTTCATTAAATACTGTGCGCCAGTATTTAATTCGGGTATCAGCATCGAGATCGGTAAAGTCGGTTCTGTCTGGGATTTTCCCGTAAGGTAAGCCCGCGATAAATTCTTGTGATGGTGAAATCATCACTACGTTGTCGTAATTTTCTGGGGCAACGGTGCGTTTTAAACTTTTATCAAACCACCCTGCTTTTGGCGTTGAGTTAAAATGTGGATATAAAATTAAGCCTGGGTTATTAATTTTTAAGTCAAAATGGTAATCAATAATTCCGCCGTCGCGGTACATACCCGGTGGCGAGCCGGCAATATTTTTTATGCCTTGCATAACAAGGGGTATTGAACCCGATGCTAATAATGCATCTTTTAAATTATCAGTGGTTAAATCTAATTGTGTGGTTTTAAATTTATAACTGTCTTCAATTGTAAAATCACTGTTTGGCGCTTGGTATATAAAGCGCTCATATTGCTTGGTTAAAAATCGGCGATGTACGCGATTACTCAAATAACTTTTGGTTAGCCCCAATAACTGTAATGCTTTTTTCTCACTTGCTACTAAACCATTTGATTTTGCTACAATAAAATGTGATTTAAACACAGGGTTATTGATTATTTCAGTAACGCCGTTATCACCAAAAACCTCTTCAAGTAAGGCTCGCGCTTTTTGTGTGATTTCTTCGGGGGTTGGTTTATTGGTCGAGTAACGAGTTTCACTGTAAGATTTTGCTAACCGTGTTATGGCCGCTACGGGGTCGTTTTGCGAAAAACACGCTGCACGAAATGCTCCCGCAGATGAACCAATTAAGTTTAATTGCTGCGTTCTACCTTTAAAAAATTCGCCAAAAAGGTATTTATCTAAACCAAATAAGGTGAACCATTTTGGCCCACCACTTGCGCCTAAAAATGATGTAAAAAGCTCAGGCTTTAAGCCTTGCTCGTTTATTATTTTTGCAGCCGTTTTACCAGCGTGTATTTCAATCATCGAATATCTTAATCTACTTAACGCTTAAAATGCATAAATATGCAATCTGAGCATTTTAAAATGAGTTAATGCCAAATACCTTTTTCTGTTTTACCCTGAACATTAACCTTGTTTGCATTAAATTCGGGCTCTGCGTTTTGTGCTCTTTGTTTATTATAATCCGCAGTTACAGCGAGTATTGTTGGCGTTAAGATGATGATAGCAATAACATTAACCACCGTCATCAACCCTAACGCAATATCGGCTAAATCCCACACTTCTTTTAACGTGGCCGATGCGCCCCACATCATCATTGATAAGTATAAAAACGTATAAATACCTCGTCCAATTTTATTATCGAGCTTAAATAAATGCAGGTTACTTTCAGCGTATGCATAGTTAGCAACCACTGAGGTGAAAGCAAATAAGGTAATGGCAGCTGCCACAAAGTATACTCCCCCCTGTGCTAAGTGCGCGGTCATGGCTTCTTGGGTTAATCGAATTCCTTCCATCTCACCACTAATATCAACATCAGCCAATAATATGATCACTGCGGTACAACTACACAGTACTATGGTGTCAAAAAACACCCCCAACATTTGAATGTAGCCCTGAGTAACGGGATGGTTTGGGATTGGAGTCGCGCAAGCAGAAGCGTGAGGCACACTCCCCGCACCGGCTTCGTTTGAATACAGCCCTCGTTGAATACCGTTTTTAATTGCTGCGCCCATTGCGCCAGCACCGGCTTCTTGCAAACCAAATGCTGATAAAAAGATATCTTTAAGCATCGCAGGTACTTGGGTGAAGTTTATTAGGGTGATGATCACCGCAGCTAATACAAATACAATGCCCATGATGGGCACAACGCGCTCTGCAAAACGGGCGATTGCTTTAAAGCCGCCGAGTATAATTGACCCCGCGAGAATGGTAATAACAATACCGGAATAAAAGGTTGGAATTTCAAACGCGTAATTAAGTGCGTCGGTTATGGTATTTGTTTGCATTGCACTGAAGGTAAAACCGTAACCTAAAAATAAACACAGAGCGAATGCGATGGCGAGAGTTTTACTGCCTATACCTTGTTGAATATAGTAAGCAGGCCCACCTCTAAATTCGCCGTTACTATCACGCACTTTGTATACTTGACCCAGTACGCTTTCAGCAAAGCCCGTGGCCATCCCTAAAATGGCAATCATCCACATCCAAAATATAGCGCCACTGCCACCCAGTGATATTGCAACGGCAACACCGGCTAAATTACCCGTGCCTACTCGCGCGCTTAGGCCAGTGCACAAGGCTTGAAATGAACTAATATCGTTTTTATCACATTTGCTGCTTGTGCGTAATAACGAAAACATGTGTTTAAATTTTAAGATTTGAATAAGCTTTAAACGCACTGAAAACCAGATACCCGTAAACAATAAAATGTAAATGAGTATTTGCCCTTCGCCCCACAGTAAGTTGTTAATTGTGCCTACAATCAAATCAAACATGCTTTCCCTTTATAGTTTTCATAAAACAAAGTCAGAATATTAATTCTTTATTTTAGAATATTTAATTACAGTCACTTTATCTTTCTCGTATAAATTAGCAAGTATTAGTTACATTACACCTAGCTAGACCCTCATAGATTTAAGTAATTACTCGGTATTGCCCTTTAAGTTTAGACTACGGTCAGTGGTGCATTTAATTATGGGAAGCGCATTAAAAAGCGAGCCACCTTCGACTCGCTTTGATTTTAATAAATTGAAATAACTAAAAGATGCTGATACCAGCTTAAGCTATAGTGGCTTAACATGAGAGTTAGCTGCTTGTTTTGTTGCCGCAACTGATTTTTGCTGCTCTTCAACTTGCTTAGCCATATTTTCACTGGTCCTTAGTGTGCGATCTCGCTCTTGTGATTGGTTACTCAAAAGAGACATCATATCGGTAAACTGCTCATGATGATGTGCTGCTTGATTTAAAAGCTTTTGTAGCTGCTCAAAGTGTTCAGCACAACGCTCTTTTACGTTAGTTACTTTTATATTTTGCTCTAACAACTCATCGTACGTACTGATCAAGGGTGTCATCTCTCGCGAATTTACACCTCGACCAGCAGCATCATTCCATTGTGTACGTAAGTGCTCCCAATACTCACTGTAATCAGACTTTGAGAACGTCGTGTTTTCAACCTCTTCATTTAATGTGTTCAGTTTCATGCGATAGAAACTCGGTTCAAATGATGACATTATTTATCCCGCCATTGTAAGAGGTTGATCGTATGAAAGTAATAAAGAGATTTTATCTTGTAAAGTATATTTTAAACTAAACGCCTGATCCTGTAGTGACTCTTGCTGGCCTTCTAAACTTTTTAGGTATAAAAAAGCATCATTAGTGTCTGCAGATAATGTTCCTATTAGCGATGTTTGTTGCTCACAGGTTTCTTTAAAAGCGATGAGTAAAAGGTTAATTTTTTCTAGCGTTTCTAAGCATTCTTTAGAATAAGATTGGCTATATTGAGATTCACGTTTAGTGTGAGTTGCAACTTCCCGCGCTTGCTCTGCTAGGTGTGTTGCGTTTTTCGCATCTTTTATAGCATAGCGAGAGCCATTTAATTGAGTCGTTGCTCTAGTCACTTCTATTCTAGCCGCACTTTCTGCACTCAGTGCAGAATTCACTTCCCCATTTCGTTGACTAACGCTTGAGTGCGCACGACTGACTCTCGCTTCTTCTTGATAAGTACTTACCGGCTCATAGTCATAAAGATCATTGCCATTTCTGTCCCTACCACGGTATACTTTTCGTGGTGGTAAACTTCTGACATGATTTAATGCACTTTGTGCCCTTGCTAATTCAGCTTTAGCACTTGCTAATTTACTCTCTGCTTCAATTCTTTGTGCTGTACATCGGTGTAAATGTGTATTGGCAGAGCTCAACCACACATCAGCCTTGTGTTCTTGATTATACCAAAAAGCTTGTAAATCTCGTGACTCTTCTAAGCTTTGCTCACTATAATTTAATGTATTAGTTGCAACTTCAACTTGATGTTCTACTCGAGTATTTCGCATCTGTGCATGTTCAAGGGCTGCTTCGTAGCTCATCACTAGCGTTTCATATAATTCATGCACAGCAAAGACATCTGCCTTAGCAAGCTCTAAAAAGTTTTGTGTTATTGCATGTAACTGCTGCGTTTCAAAAACCAAAGAACTTGCTAACTCCATTTGATAATCAGTTTGATAATCTAACTCTTCTAACTGAGAAACTAACCATCTAGGTTGCATCACTAACATCCTTATCTGACGGCGAAGGGGTTTTGCATATATCCTGCCACTGCTCTAATGCCTCTATCAACCGTTCTGTCTGCGCAAATACAATATTAAGTTCAGACTCTACATCCTCTGCGCCCAAACCCAGATAATGCTCTCGTAAAGCAAACCAGCGGGCACGTAATGATTCCAAAGCTGACTCTATACCATTTTGAGCTCGCTCAGTAGAGCCTAGCAGCGTTTGTAATGACTCATTTATTTCAGCATTAGCCATGTAGAAATGTCCTTATTAATGCTAACTTTTGAATTAACTGTGTCGATAAATCATTACAACGCGTATTAGCGAGTGCATTCGATAAATCTTCAATTTCAGATAGTTTTTTTTCAAACTCCATTTGCATATCATTAGGAAGCTTTATCATTTCTTGTTGTGCTTCTGAACTGAGTAAGCCAACTTGCTTCCTAATTTGGCCGCTAAATGCCTCTATTTCAGCTACTAATAACGGAATTTGTTCTTCAACATTATCTAATGACATACACTAAGCCCATTTAGCATAAAGGTTTGATAAATGTTCAAAGTTTTCATGCAATATCACATCTTGTGAGTAGCAGTAAGGCTTAAATTTTGTTGGCCTATTTTGCATTTGATCTATATGTAATGCATATATAGGTTTTTTACCATCAGCTTGTAGTTTCGCTGCATCACGGGTTTTCAAAAATCTAAAGCTATCTTCTTCAGACATTTGTAAAGCAACTTTATGGCGAAAGCTCTCAATATCATTGCGATCAAATGCTTTAGTTACAGACCGCACGTTATCAAAGCTCAATACCAAATGAATGCCGTACTCCGACCCTTGTTCTAGTAACGTGGCTAAATTAACCCCACCATCGTCATTGTAGGCTTTCATACCAAATGAGTTATCTTTTTTAACAAGCTCTTTTACACGCTGAGCTTCATTAACAATTAGGAATATAGAAGGCTCTAATAGCATTTCTTCCTCATCCATATGCTGGCGTTTTTCAAACTCTGCCATAACACTGGTTAAATGCGTGCTAAAATCTTTAAAGCTTTCACTAAATGACGCGTGATTATTTAATACACTGTCGTTCGCTGCAGACAATACGCCACACCATTGTGAGCCTTTAATACTGCGGTCAAGTATATGCACTTGGTATTGTGAGCTTTGTGCGTTAATAGGCAATTGTGCCACCATATAACTCAACATACCTAAACGGGCTTCGTTACTGTCACCCACTAGTAGCATATGTTCATGCGCACGCCTGCGTAATATTACTTTTGCTTGGCCATGAATATTCATTTCTTTACCAAGCCATAATACCGATGGGCGTTCTATTGGATACCATTCATTGTCATTAAGGCCACCAAAATGATCTGGTTTGTTGGCGTATGATATCCATTCGTCTTCACTTAAACGTTGTGGTGCAGTAAAGAGTGTCTGTAATTGGGTATTATCTTTTATTTCTGGTTGTTCTGAACCATCAAGTAAAATTGTGTTATTTGTTCCCTGCCACTTATTTGATAACTGCTCTAACATTTGCTGTCTTTGCTGTTCATCAATATAAGCAACTCGTCCGGTATCACAAGGAAGTTCATTCGCACCACCATTGTGGCTAACTACAACCTGACCTGTTTCGGTACAACCTCTAATTAATTGCTTTCCTTTAGAGCCAAACTCTTGTAACGATGTCACTTCTTCACCGCTCATTTTCATCGCAACGCGTAAATTAATATTACTAAACGTAGCTTGTGGTTGTGACATGCCAGGAACAGAAAATTTTTGAGAGCCTACAAACATATGAATACCAGCGCTTCGACTTTGTGAAGCAATGCTGATCATCAGTTGTGAACCTAACCCCGTTTTATCATCTTCAAATATCGTTTGATATTCATCAATAATAAGCATTAAGCGAGGTAATTTGCCATTTGGCGATCCTGCTTTTCTATAACTTATAAAATCAGACAGGCCTAGATTTTTGAACATATCATTACGACGGTTCATTTCGTCAAGTAGCTCTTGTAAAACGCTGCGCGCAAGTTGCGGGCTGGTACTTAAAGAGACAACGCGTGCATGAGGCAATTTAGGGTAGCTTTGAAACTCAACGCCTTGCTTTCCATCAATTAAATAAAACTGTAAATCTTCGGGGCTGTAACGGCTAGCCAATGAAAGTATAAAAGCATGATAAAGATTAGACTTACCGGCACCCGTCATCGCCGCTAACATTCCATGTGAAGATGGCTGCTTATTTCGTTCACCAAACCATAATTCAATATCATTTTTGCGACTGCCAGACCCACCAATGGGTGCAGAAATAACTTCCATTGAATCTTCTTGCCACCAAAGCTCAGGGTTCATTTCAATGACATCTGAAAAACCTAATTTAGTCTCTTTTGGCTTGGCACGGCTTAGGCCATCTAAAATCGCGTTTATTGTATCTGTGCTTCTAACGGAGTCTCTGTAGCCTTTACCTAAATTCCAAGGAAGCTGATTTTCATTTTTATAGATATGTTTTAAATCAGGAAATAGCACCGATAGCTCTGCGCCATTAGGTAATGCTTTATCACTGTCTAAATCAAGGACAACCATTTTACCCGCTTTTGGACCTGTACTGGCTATCTTAGCTAATAACTCTATTGAACGACGGTCATATGCTTGCGGAAAGTCCTTTGCAACAATTAGTTCAAATTTTGCGTTACCAAGAATTTCTTCATCTACATCAATCAAGCGTTCAGTATTATTATCTAAAAAGCTGTTTTGAATACGCACTATATCTGTCAATATTTCTTCGAGCACCCGAGAAACGTCGTTATCAACCATGCGTTTAAACGGTAAACGTTTAGTGTATGGGAAACTTTGCCCCATTTTAATTGGATCAATGAGAGTAAACTGAGATGAATATGGCAGCATTGCTGCGAGTCGAAACACAAGCGTGTTAATGATTGTTATTGAATCATCACCCTGTGCGAATGAGTAACAATTATCAGATGAGTAAAAAGGGATTTCTTTTGGTACTTGAATAACTTGCTTTCCTGATTCCCCAAAACTATAGGTGATCTCTTCAAGTCCCACGACCAGATTTTTTGGTAAGTAGTTATGAGCAAAGTCATATTCTTCCCAATTTACGCTATCAAGTTGTGCTCTTAATGGCTCAGGCAGTCGTGCGCATATATTTCGCAAGTCAGCCGCAGCCTTTGCGGCATTCTTTTTACTTGCTTCATATTCGGCATCCATATTATTTATTGCATTAGGGAATACTTTCCCTTTCAACGTAGCAACTGTATTTTGTATCGGTTTTATTGTGGCAAGTGCACTTTCTTTTACTTGTTCACGTGTCGTTTTGCGCGCATCATTCGAGCTTATTAGTTCAACATCATCATTATACATTTCAGTAGCCTTAAAACATGTTCTTATACAAATAACCCGCAACGACTAAAACGAAGATGCTAGTTAGCATTAACCTCTTCATAATTCCTTTACGTCGTAGAGCTTTGGCTGCTTTTTCTTCTGCAAGTTTTTGCAATAGTTTTTGTTCTTCTTCTTCGCGAATCCGTTCGTCTTCCATTAGCTGGTGATAACGAGAGTAGAATGTTATTTCTTGTGACTTTAATTTATTTATGTGTTCTTGAGCTGCGTCGCAGCGCTCTTTTAACGCTGACAAGTCTTGCTGTAGTTCATCATTAACGTCTGAATCTAATTCGATTGTGTCATTTAAGTTTTGTAAAAGTTTTACTGTTCTAAGAGATTCATTAATCGTTGTGAGATTACGACGCAGTAGCAACACTTCTTGCCCTTCATCGCCGTCTTCATCTATGTGCTCGAAAAGATCGTCAGTTGTTTTAAAGTTTTTTGAATTAAAGATTTCTTCGATAAATTTTATTCTGAGTTCGAGGGCATCGACCTGTTCTTTTATCAAGGCTTGTTTAGATGATTTATCTTCTTCATTTTTTATTATCTGGTTACTTGCTTGCGTACCTAATTGATGTAAAGGTAAAAATGCTTTTTTAAACTCGTCGATATTATCGAACAGTTCATTTCCATCCACTGAAATAGTCATCTTTGTTTAAGATTCCATCGCTGATTTCATTACTGCAACAATTAAACGTAACGTTACAGACCTTCATCCGATCTACAGTAACTCAATCTGTAAGTTGTGATGATCGTATTGTTCAAACTAAGCATAAAGAATATATTATGTTAGAGAACACCCCATACTATAAATTAAAATATTTAATGTCAATTTACTCTAAGATATTAACGCATTGTTACTTCTATATTTTATTTCTTTGAATAATATGAGATTGGTTGTAGTAGGTAGTATATTAGACAGGTGATGAGGTGGCTGACAAAGACAAAGATATAAAAATAAGTAGGAAAACTGTATTACGGGCTCTGTTACCCGTAATACTTTTGCTGTGTTTTATTAGAGTCATATTGGTCACTGAGGTAGTGATTACCCGCAGCGAGCCCTAGTTTGTAATCATTGCGTAAATCAGCATCAGTACTGCCGAGTAATTTACTATGTAATTTATCTCCTGCAAAAATCTGAATCACTTGGAGATCTTCAGGTGGGTTTTGCATGAAGTTTAGTTCTTCTAAATATGCTTGCTCGTGTTGTAGCAAATAATCGAGTGATTTAGGGCAATAACCTGATGCACACACAAATGTTTTAAGCTTATTTACCCACGCCGATTGTACTGGCAGGCTTGCATCCACTGTACGAATAACAACAATTTTGCGCGCACCTCGATTATAAGCTTCTCTTACAGGTAGTGGCGCAGCAAGGCCACCATCTAAAAAGAAGTCATCGTCAGCTAAGGCACATGTACTACATTCTAGCTCTTCGTTTGCAGCTGTTTTATCAAGCCAAGGAGTTAATCTAACGCCTTGTTTGTACAAAAAAGGTAATGCACTGGAGGCCTTTAACAGCTCACGCCATTGCTTTCCCTCTCCGGTTGGAGTTAAAAAGTATGGCTTTCTATCGCGTGCGTTTGTGGCCGTGATCAACAGCTCTCTTTCACCTAAGCTGGTTTTAGCCGTTTTAAAATCAAGTGCACGATTAAACTCTGTGGTTTTATCAAAATACCAATCAAGATCAACAATACTTTTGCCAAGCAATCCTCTTCCTAACTGAAAGAAACGCTTGTTACGAGATAAGCCTCTAATAAGACGTTTAGCATAGCCTTTTTGGCGCGCTAAAAAGCTAGTCAGGTTTTGTGAGCCTGCTGATGTGCCAATAAAAAGGTCGAATGGGTCGTATTGGTGCTCAAGCCATGCATCTAGTACACCTGCGGTGAAAATTCCTCGTTGACCACCCCCCTCTGCGATCAATGCTGTTTTATTGAAAGTTTCTGTGGTTGTAAGGTCATGAGGTTTCACGGTTAGCCTTCCTTTGGGTATGTTGCTTAGTTTATACCTTCATTCTAATGAGTTTTATTAAAACGTTAAAATTGATTATATAAATCGAATTGATTAATAAAACAGAACGGTAAACTGCTTGGTTTACCGCTGTTTCGATGTATAACTAGAGTAGCAAGCGCAAAATGTATACTCGCTTAATTTAGCTGCTTTTTAATGTGCTTAATATTTCAAGGGCTCTGTGTCTGTCTTGGCTGTGGTATAGATCATTGGTAAATATAAATTCATCTACTCCAAGCTCTTTTACTATCATTTCGAGCTTATGTTTAATGGTCACAGGGCTGCCCACAACTGATAAACCTAAAAAGCTTTCGACTTGAGCTTGCTCTTGCTCACTCCAAAGTTCATCCATACTCGTAATCGGAGGCTTTAACCAAAGGGCATGGCCTCGTAATAGTGCAAGTACTCGCTGTTTTGACGTGGTTGCTAACTGTTGTGCTTGCTGATCGGTATCTGCTGCAACCACAGGTAAACCCAGCATGACATAGGGTTTGTCTAATACTGCGGACGGTTTAAATTCACTTCTATACAAAGCAATCGCATCATATAAAAAGCGCGGTGCAAAATGCCCTGCAAACGCATAAGGCAGGCCTTTTTTAGCCGCCAATTGGGCGCTATATAAACTAGAGCCGAGCAACCAAATGGGCACATTAGTGTTTTCGCCCGGTATAGCGCGTACTGGGGAGTGCTCATCACTTGGGCCTAATAGCGCTTGTAGTTCGGTTACTTCATCGGCAAAGTTCTCCGCTCTGCGCTCATCACGTCTAAGTGCTCGGCTTGTTATGTGGTCACTTCCTGGGGCGCGGCCTAAACCTAAATCTATACGCCCAGGGTAAAGGCTCTCTAATGTACCAAATTGTTCCGCAACGATAAGTGGTGGGTGATTCGGCAACATTACGCCACCAGCACCTACACGGATATTACGTGTTTGCCCAGCGATATGCCCAATTAGTACCGATGTTGCGGCACATACAATACCCGGCATATTGTGATGCTCAGCCATCCAAAAGCGATTAAAGCCTAATTCATCTGCTTGTTGTGCATACGCAACACTATTTGCCAGGGTTTGCGATACTGTTTCATGCTCTTTCATTGGGCTAAGCTCTAACAATGAAAAATGTATATTGTTAAGTACAGTCATAACACGCTCTATTTATATTCAATATAAGTATACAGTGGTGCCACAAGTGTATTTTTCAAATGCCGTTCAGGCATTTGATTGATGCTGTTTTTCAACTTTTAAACCATCGGCTGTTATGCCTTGCTTCCAGTAGGCTGAACACACAATACTCTCGCGTTCAATCGAAAAACGTTCTCGTAAAAGGGTGTTTATTTCACGTATCAATGATGATTCAAGGGCCATAAACACGAGCGGTTTGGTATGGCTTTGACCTAATTCGGTGATCACAGCATTGATTAAATCAGTGTGTGGTTGCTCACTAATAAGCCAATTAACGTGGTGGTTATTTTTGATTGTATCTAAGTCAATAATATCTTTCTTATCAGGTACATAAATAATAGCATTCACGGTAGCACTGGCTGGTAACTTCTGTAAGTAACCATTTATTGCATTAACAGAGGTTAAATCACCCAATAGTAGGTAGTCTGATTGACTAAAGTCTGAGAGCTTTTTAGGCCCAGGCCCTGCAATACCGACTTTATCACCCACTTTGGCATACTTAGCCCAATTAGTGGCAACTCCGCTGTGTTGATTAATAACAAAATCCAAGCTAATTGCACCGCTTTGTGAATCTATTTTACGTATTGTGTATGAGCGCATAACTGCCGGCTTATCAGCTTTTAGATCAAGTTCAACGTCGGTTTGTCCTTCATGAGGGAAAAGTACTTTGACATAAGCACCTTGTTGATCACGTGGGAAGTCATCAAACTCCTCAGAGCCAACTACAATACGCATTAAATGCGGCGCTATTTGTGTGGTACTGATCACGTGTGCACGACGTATTTTTTTACTCATGTTTGTCTCCATAATAACAATGATTGTTTGCACAACGCCCCACTGGTTGATAAAATCAACTATATACTTTTAATTGACTTTGTCAACTAATTAGGTGTTTTATGACACAACAAAATTTAGCCGCTACTTTATTTGCTCTTGCTCAGAGCTACCGTGTGACCGTACGAAATTCAATTAACGCTAACGAGTTAGGTATCAACGCATTACATGTACGCTGCTTACATATTATTGCCCAAACGCCTCATTGCACAGCAAACGATATTGTTCAGCAAACTCAACGTGATAAAGCACAAATAGCACGTTTGATCAAAGAGTTACTCAAACTTGATTTAATTACTAAATGTGCCGATGAAAATGACAAACGCTGTTTTATCCTCTCGTTTACCCCGGCGGGTGAGCTGTTATTACAAAAATTACATGCTGCGGAGCAAAGTGTAGATGCCTTACTGTGCCAAGGGCTAGATCAAAGCCAGATTGATAATTTTTTGCATACAGCTAACACTATGATCAGCAATATAAAAAATGAGTAAAATAGACCATTTTCGCTTGCGATACTGATCTAACTCTTGGCATTTTAACTTGCCAAGCACTATACTGTACAAATATACAGTTAAGTGTGTTTTAGTATGCGTGTTATCCCTATTTATATCGAAGCTGGCGTGTGTGGATTTGAATCCCCCGCAGCACAATACAAAGAATTAGGCTTATCGCTTGATCAATTATTAATAAAACATCCTGATGCTACGTTTATCGGTGTTGCCTCAGGAGAGTCAATGCAAGGGGTGGGTATTTTTGATGGCGATTTACTGTTAGTCGACAGAGCTGAAGACGCTAAAAATGGCGATGTGATTGTAGCTAATTTAAATGGCTTATTTGTGTGTAAGCTACTAGATAAAACTAACGCACAACTATTGTCAGCGTCCCCTGCTTATGGACCTGTGCAACTGTCAGCCAATGATGAGTTTCAATTAGAAGGCGTTGTTACTCGCTCTATTCGCCTACATCGTTTAAGCCCTGAGCTACACCAATGTATGCCTTAGTCGATGCTGTGTCATTTTATGCTAGTGCCGAAAAGGTGTTCGACCCTGCAATTAGGCGAAAGCCCGTTGTTGTACTAACTAACAATGATGGCTGTGTATGCGCAGTATGCCCGATTGCTCGTAAGTTAAATATTCCAAAATTTCAGCCGTACTTTAAAGTAAAGCATTTACTCGCTAAACATAACGTAATTATTCGTTCATCTAACTATGAGCTGTATGCCGACTTAAGCGACAAAATGATGAATGTGATCAGCCGTTTTTGTGATAACCAACATATCTATTCGATTGATGAATCATTTTTACACTTTAATGGCTTTACGCCTTTAATTAAAGATTGGCATCACTATGGGCAAATGATACGCCATACGGTGTGGCAAGAAACCAAATTGCCTGTTGGTGTGGGTTTTGGCCCTACACCCACATTGGCTAAAGCCGCCAACCATGCCGCTAAAAAACTTAATGGCTTTAATGGCGTTGCGGTAATTGATGATGATCGCTCGCGTAAACACATTCTTAGTTTGATGGATGTTAGCGATGTGTGGGGCGTGGGTAGACGTATAGCAAAAAAGCTCAAGCTATTAAATATACACTCTGCGCTTGACTTAGCGCAGCAAGAGCCAAGGCGTATAAAACGCCAATTTAGCGTTGTGCTTGAACGTACTGTGAGTGAGTTAAATGGTATAAGCTGTTTAAATTGGGACGAAGTACGCCAAGATAAACACGAGATATTTTCAACCCGTAGTTTTGGCAAGCGCTTAACCGACCCTATCGCGTTAAAAACAGCCCTTGTAAATCACTGTGTCGTGGTCGCAAAAAAACTGCGCCAGCAACGCTCAGTAACTAAACGATTACTATTATTTGTAGCAAGCTCCCCTCATGAGCAGTATTACTACAAAAAATCATTAGTGTATGACTTCACTGTACCCAGTGCTGATAGCCGTGTGTTAGCCCATGCAGTAAGTAGTTTGTTCGATCAGCTTTATCAACCAGGGGTGATGTTTTATAAATGTGGTGTCGGGGCACTCGAGCTTAACTCGGTGCAATTTCAACAAGCTGATTTATTTACTGTCTCAAAGGATAACATTAAATTGATGCAGTGCTTAGATACCATAAACCAGCGATACGGCAGTGATACACTCAGCCTTGCTAGCCAACAACAAACACAATCGTGGCATATGAAACGCGCGTTTTTATCGCCGCAATACACCACTCGCTGGCATGCCTTACCTAAAATAACATGTGACTTATAGACGCTGTAGTTCAAAGATACACTCAACGTCTGTGTTTTCAATACTGTACTGTATTTTATGATCGGCTAAAAAGCGTAAAGTTTGACTGGTATCGAGGTTATCACTGTCATTCTCACAGCGGTTATGACGAAGCGTCATAGTGAGGCCTTCACTGGTGTATTTAAACTTGGTGGTCACTAAGCAAAAGTTAGGCACTTTATTTGTTTGTGTCCCATTGTGTAATGCGTTAAAAATGATACCGCTGCCAAGGCTAAAACCAAGGTTGGTATCACTCTTGTTATGCCAATTAAGCTCACCACTTGTGCAAATATCGCTGTTCCCAGCAATTAACTTATAACTGCCTAAATGAGTGTTCAGTAATTTAACAAACTGGCTTTTATTACTAGGCAATACTGATTTAGCATTACTCGCATTGACAAATAAAATTAATACCGCACAGAACAAAACTTTATAAAAATACATTAAATACCTAACCTAGGGTTATTTATAATTTCAGCATAGCATAGGGACAATAATTAGAATAATGATAAAGCAAGTTACAAAACTCGCTTTAATTGATCATTACTGCCAATACTTTGCGAAGAGCTGTGGGTAAATTAATTTTAAAAACTTTGGCTTGTCTTTAAAACGTTTGCCTTTTGGTTGGTCTAGCCCTGAAGGCACAAACGGTAATTCATCGTCATTACGCTCTTCATAGAGCAAACCGGCAATAAGGTCATATTCATCTAAATATGGGTACGGTTGTTCATTAAGGTGATAAACTGGTGTGCAATCTGCTAGAGAATCAGGATTGGTAACTGCTTTATTAAATACGGCTTCACCACGAGATATTAACCAACAGCGGAACTCTGAAAAGCCATAATCGTCGTTACAGCCAGCCATAACAAACGCTGCACCAAATAAATCCCAGGTATAGCTTTGACGCATACAGATACTAAACTGTTTATCAAAGGCGATTAGTTTTTCGTCATTTAAATCAGCGAGTAACGCTTTTAATCGTTTACTTACTGACTCAGGATCAGCGGTTTTATCATCAACAGTGACTAATCGCCAAAAATCAGACTCAGTGAATTCACTCATGAAACAATCTCTTTAACACGCCCTACCTGACCATCTTCTAACTGCACTTTAATGCCATGAGGGTGATTCGGTGATTTAGTCAATAAACGCGAAACAATACCGTTAGTTAATGTGCCACTGCGTTGATCTTGTTTTAAAACAATGTTGACTTCAGTGCCCGGGGAAATTTGAGAACGAGTAGGAACAGCCATAAATGTATCTCTTTTACTATTTTGCTCGATTATAACGGTATGTGAGGTCTACACCAAATTAAACTACAGTGATAGTAATCGTTTGTTGTTCATTCGCAGTTAAAATTGAAGTTACTTGTGTCTCAATATCACATGCTTTGCCAATTATTTGAAAATCAAAGCCTTGCCCATTGCCATCAAGTATACAACTAAGGTAATTGTCTGCGATTGTGATTTGGGTGATTCTTGTGACATCAACCTGTGATACTTTTTTAATTGGCGCTTGTTTTACCACTAACTGCTCATTAAGCCGAGTAAGGGCATTACCAAGAGCATGTTGTTTTATAAACTTATCACTGTAACGACGAGAAAATGCCCAAAATGCTATTGCGATGATAAAGCCATTACTAAAAACAGGTATCACAGTATCATTCGTTGATGCGGTTATTTGATAAATACCTAGAATAAAAAACAGTAACGCAAGTACCAATAAACTATATTGCTTTTGTTTGTTAGATAGATTTGAAAAAACGCTTATCATATTAAAGTGAGTCCGCTAAAAAACTGATTGCCTGTGGTTTGATGTTGATTACTGCAAGCTGCGCTTTTATTTCGCTTTCAAGTGCTGGTAATTGTTGTTTGCTGTTTGCCTCGGATAAGGATAATTCATCTATAAAGTAACAGCTTACCTGTAAACTACTCGCTGGTTTTTTTAAATTAACTTCATGGGTTAAATAAGCAAAACCGCTACAATCATCTTTAATATTCTCACAGGCAATGGTCAACATTTTACGAAGTGATTTATCGAGTAATTTTTCTGTTTTAGTCATTTTGTGTTGTTTGCTCTGTAGTTCTCTTTTTTTTGTATTCGTCGTAGCTATCTTCTTGGCGCTTAATGCATTCGTGATATTCTTTGTCAGCCATGTAGTTACACTCATCTAAACGTGCTGATTGAATTTCATGATAACGACTATCAGATGTACAAGCCGATAAGATAAAAATCATTGAAGCACTAAAAAGTAGCTTCAGTATATTGAAAATCATTAAAAATTCCTTACATTTTATACCGCAAAACTAATTCATCACACTCGGTTTTGCTGTATATTGCAAACGTTTTAAGTTAATTACCATTAGGGCTGTATTATGATGTTGTCGCAGTTACAAGAGCTGTTCCAGCGTATCGATAAAAGTAAAATATTTCAATCATTTGTTATCGCCGTTATTGTGATCTCTGCGTTAACTGTAGGCGCACATACCTATTCCTTACACCCAACTGCAGAATTTGCGTTGCATTGGATGGATATAGCAATCACTGCATTTTTCCTCGTAGAGCTTGTTATTCGCTATATTGCGAGTAAAGGAATTAAAGATTTCTTTTCCAAAGGCTGGAATATATTCGATTTTATCATTGTGGTAGGCAGTTTATACCCTGCGGCTGGTTCAACCATATTTATTGCTAGGTTATTAAGAATTTTCCGCGTATTGCGGTTAGTATCTATGATCCCCGAACTGCGTTTGCTGGTTAACTCTCTACTCAAAGCTATTCCACAAATGGGCTATATCGGTTTATTAATGTTTGTGATTTTTTATATTTACGCAGCAATGGGCAGCATGTTATTTGCTGATATAAACCCCGTATTATGGGGGGATGTGTCGATTTCAATGTTAACTCTCTTTAGAATTGCTACATTCGAAGATTGGACCGACGTCATGTACGAAACCATGGCGGTTTATAAGTTAAGCTGGATTTTCTATCTTACATTTATATTCTTAACGGCATTTATATTTTTAAATATGATGGTCGGGGCTATTTTAGAAGTTATGTCAGAGGAACATCGTAACGCCCGAGAAGAGAAAGCTGATGTCGACTCTTTACCTGCAACACAAGGTCAGATTAATGAGCTTAAAACACAAGTTGCTGAGCTTAAACAGTTACTACAGCATAAGAATGAATAAACAAATCTAATAATCACAATTATAAACATAAAAAGGTCGGCAAATGCCGACCTTTTTATGTGAATTAATACTAGCTACTCTGACTACTGCTTATCAACAATAATACGTAACATACGGCGAAGTGGCTCTGCAGCGCCCCACAGTAATTGGTCACCCACAGTAAACGCACTAATGTACTCAGGGCCCATAGATAATTTACGAATTCTACCAATCGGAATATTTAATGTACCAGTCACTTTAACCGGTGTTAAATCTGTTGCAGTGATCTCACGTTCATTGGGTATCACTTTAACCCATTCGTTATGAGAAGCTAAAATCTCCTCAACTTTTTCAACGCTGATATCTTCGCGTAATTTAATGGTCATGGCTTGTGAGTGACAACGCATAGCACCAATACGTACGCATAAACCATCAACAGGGACAGGCTGCTTAGATGAGCCTAAGATTTTATTTGCTTCAACTTGCGCTTTCCATTCTTCTTTAGATTGCCCTGATGGCATAGGCACATCAATCCACGGAATTAAACTGCCCGCTAGCGGTACACCAAATTGATCTTGTGGTAAATCACTTGATGCAATTTGTTCAGTTACAAGCTTATCAATTTCTAAGATGGCAGCTTGAGGGTCGGCAAGCTTATCTGCAACGCTTGCATGAATAGAGCCCATTTGCGCGATGAGTTCTTTCATATTACGCGCACCGGCACCTGAGGCTGCTTGGTAAGTCATTGGGCTGACCCACTCAATCAAATCTTGCTCAAATAAACCACCTAGAGCCAATAACATGAGTGAAACGGTACAGTTACCACCCACATAGGTTTTAACGCCTTGCTCAAGACCTTGCTCAATGACATCTTTGTTTACAGGATCAAGTACAATAATACTGTCATCGCTCATACGAAGAGCTGACGCTGCATCTATCCAATAGCCGTTCCACCCTGCTTCACGTAACTGTGGGTAAACCGCTTTAGTATAATCACCACCTTGGCAGGTGATAATGATGTCCATTTTAGCAAGCTCTTCAATGCTAGTGGCATCGAGTAAAGGTTTTGCCGCGCCGGCTATGTCAGGCCCTAGTTGCCCTGCTTGAGAGGTGGTAAAAAAAGTGGTGTCAATATTGGCAAAATCATTTTCTTGCTGCATACGTTCTAATAACACTGAGCCAACCATGCCCCGCCAACCGACTAATCCTACTTTTTTCATTGTTTGTTCCACTATTTGAGTCATAAGAAATACCTAATACGTTAAAAATTAAAATTCATTGCGTGAGATTTAATTTTTAGACGAGTTAATCTAGCATTGCAGTAAATGCAAAACCAGTAATAGTCATAGAACATAAAAATATTTCATATTGATTCTGTAACTTAAAGATCAATCAATGGTTATATCTTCTAAACTGGGATCTAAAGCAGGTGGCGATACATCAATGCCTTTGCGTAATTGCTTTACCACTGTTTTAAGCACATCAATACGGGCATACCATTTATATTGGGCAGCAATGATATGCCATGGAGCAGCTTTGGTATTGGTATGAACAAACATATCGTTAATAGCATTTACATACTCACCACGTTTTTCACGATTACGGATATCTTCACTGGTAAGTTTCCAACGTTTATAAGGGTCTTGCAGGCGTACTTCAAAGCGCTTTAACTGCTCATCACTACTGATATTTAAAAACACCTTAACAATGCGCACCTCATCATCTATCAATAAGCGTTCGAATTCATTGAGCTCTTGATATGCACGTTGCCACTGCTGTGAACTGGCAAGTCCCTCAACTCTTTCTACCAAAACACGGCCATAATAGGATCGATCAAAAATGGCGATAGTGCCTGGCGCAGGTAGTTTATTCATAAATCGATACAAATAATGTTTGCCTTGTTCCTCAGATGTTGGCGCAGCAATCGGGTAAACAGTAAACCCTCTGGGGTCTAACCGCTGCGTTAAACGTCTTATAGCACCTCCCTTCCCTGCTGCATCCCAACCCTCTAAAACAATAACGGCGCGACGCCCTTGATGAAAATAAGCTTGCTGTACATGCAACAACTTAGTTTGCCAGTGTTTGAGCTGTCGCTTATAAGTTTGTTTATCTTTAATCGATGGCCACTGCGTTTGTGACTCATCTAACACTAGTTTATTTTTATTGAGTTTAATTTGACTAACAGAGTGCACAATAATTCCTTTTCAACAAGCAGCTTGGGCATTTGTAGATGCCAATAAGCATAGCAAACAGCTGGGCAAAAAAAAGCCCTACAAATGTAGGGCAATGAAGTGATCTTATTGTATTCGCCTTCCTAGGCTAAACTAAGCTAGAACTCGTAAGAATACGCTATACTAAATTTAGTCCCTTCTTCTTTTTTCCAGAGTGATAAACCTTCTTGCTCAATTTCTTTCTCTTGACCAAGAATATTTTCAACTTTAAATTTCACTTTACTGCTGAAGTTTGGAAAATAAGAATAAACTAAATCTAATGAGTGGAATGATTGCTCCTCAGCGTCTTCATTACCACGAGTACCTGGTACGATTATTCTAGGCCCAAACACATTATAAACTAATGATGTTGAATGGAAGCCATCATCAGAGTCATAACCCATTTGTAAGTTAGTTACCCATTCAGAGTGACCTACAAGTCGACGCTCATTATTTGTAACAATGTTAGAAACAGAATCAGCTTCTAATGCATCTTTTAATTGCTGTTCAAATAAAGAATCGACACCATCAGAATCATCAATACCAAGATTAACTGATGAATCTGACAAAGTTAGATTACCTGATACAAATATATTAGCTAAAGACGAGTCAATAAAGCTAAAATCAGATAAGAAATCGAACTCTATACCTGTTAATTCACCTGATTCAGCATTGGCTGTTAATAGCTGTGGTGCAGCACCGCCAACCCCAGCAAGCTCAACCATTTCAATCGGATTTTCAATATCTTTATGGAATAAAGCAACAGAGAAGTTATTTCCTGATTGCATATACCATTCGAATCTAAAATCAATGTTCTTTAATTTAGAGCTTTGTAAACTAGGTGAACCACGAACCAAAAACTCAGTTAACGGGTCAACATAGTAACTAGAGCTAACATCACGCATATCAGGGCGAATGGTTGTTTCGCTTAAGTTTAAGCGAAACTGCATTTCTTCATCCATAATATAAGTAACCGCAAGAGACGGAAAGAAATCGTCATCTTTAATTGCTACTTCAGTGATTTCATCAGTCGTTGCATCAAATTCATTGCTATGAGCTTTAAAAGGTACAGATACTTGGGCAAAATCTTCCCAACGTATACCACCTGTAAAGCGCCATGTATTATCTAAGAAATAATCAGCCATGAAATAATAAGCATCTAGCTTATTCGCTGCAGTGTATGAATCTCCATCAGCTGTTCTATCATCAAAAATGCCAGAACCTGTAGCACTCGTGTAGAAGTCATCGTTGTTGATATTATCATCAGCGAAAATTTCATCTAAGCGAGAACCATAGCTGTATTCATCAGCAATACCACGGTGGGTAATACCAAAACGCGTATTTGCAGCATCACGAGATTTTTCTGAGAAGTCGCCACCCGCTTTTAATTCAAGCTCATAACCATCGCCATAAAATGGCATCCCCATATTCCAGCCCCAAGTATCTACCTTATCATGTAGGGTTTGAAACTCTCGGCTTAAATTTGTTGCAGAAACATCTTGCAGTTGTTCAGACTCAAAAACCCCATCGCTATAATTTTTTTGAAAAATAGCGTCAACCATACCTGGTGCATCACGATTAGCACGGCTAGTGCCTGCGTACCAATCAACAAATAGGTTGTTATACTCTATAAAGTTATGAGTACCTTTTAACTGGCTAGAAAACATTTCGCGTTCTTCATACACGACATCGACACGACGTAATTCACGAGTTCCTTCTTCTGACTCATTGGCATCATAGAAATTACGGTCACGCACTCGATCACGCATATCATGTAAAGCAATATTAGTTAACTCGACTTTATGATTTGAGTTAAATTCATAACCCAAGTTTAAAGTTCCACTCCAGCGAACACTTTGTTCTGTAGAAGTACCATCATAATATTGCGCAAAACATTTGTCTTCACAGCCTAAGCTACCTAGGTTAGTTCCATTTTGCTCTTGGCTAACTTCCCACTCGTTTTCATACGAAACAGCAGCTAGCACACCAAAAGTACCTAAATCACTCTCAAATCGATCACCAAGTGCAACTGAAAAATCCATACCTAGAGGAACGTCTTTTTCGGTTGGTCCAATGTTCCAATCAAGTGATGACATTAACGCCTGACGCTGCTCAAGTGTTGTATCAAGGTTACCTTCTATACCATCAGCAGCAAATGCATCAATGAACTCTTGGGGTAATGCACGTGTTCCATCATCACGGCCCATCCAATCATCATCACCGCCTTCATAGAAATAACCTGTTTCACTATTACTGGTATCGTATGAAGCACCAACATCAACTTTAAATAAGAAATCGCTTGGGATAGACTTCGTTCTGATGTTGACGTTACCACCACCAAAATGCGCTGGCATGTCAGGTGAGAACGATTTTTGTACACTTAAACTTTCAATGATGTCTGATGGAAATAAATCCAAAGGAACAACTGAACGCGTAGGATCGGGACTTGGCACGTACATCCCATTTAATTGTGTACTTGAGTATCGCTCACCTAGACCACGAACATAGATAAACTTACCATCTACAAGGGTTAAGCCTGTTACACGGCGAAGTGCTGCAGCGGCATCACCATCACCTGTTCTTGAAATTTGATCGGCACCCATAATATCTGCAACAAACGCTTGATTTTGACGCTCTTGCAATACGGCACCCGCACTTCCTTTTAAACGCTGTCCAACAGCGACCACTTCTTCTATCTCTTGGTCAGATTCTTGCGCTTGAGCTGAGTTTATCGACAAACCTAAAAGAGCAGCAACAACCGCGTAATTTAGTTTTGAGCGACCAAGTTTAGAGGGGGTAAAAGAATTCATTATTATACTCCGAAACATGAACTAGAAGCTGGGTGAGAGCGAACTCTCACCCATGGTTATAAAAGAGGGTTATTCAAGACCTACTTTTACCCAACCTGCAGTCCAGTCAGTTTGTGCATCCATCGCACCGATGTAATCAACTTTGTCGAAGAAGCTGTTTAAGCTTGATGAGTCAAAGCCTTGACCAAGTAATGCTGAGTCTGAAGTTGGCATATAGCCATTTTCACTTAAACCTAGCATCGCGGCTTCCATTACAGAGTTACCATCTTGAGCTATAAACCAAGCCTGTGCAGTATCGCCATTAATTGTTTGCTCTGAGAAATTGTTTTCAGCAGAACAAGCAACTACAGAGTTAGTTATAGATAGCTTGCCGTCTTCTGCGTGAGGCACAGAATCCGAACCGATACGTAAACAGTTATTGTAGCTATCAGGGCCTGTCACAACTAGATTTTTAATAACACCCGCAGTACCTGCACGTAGGCGCACACCATTTACATCTGCAGCACCAATGATGGTTACATTTGAAATTGTTGGCATTGTTAGTGGTGAAGCCTCTGAATCAAACTCAGAGTTATCAGCTTCAATTGCATTATCACCATTCGTTGAATTTTGTTTGATAAGTACATGTTGAGCATTACCAGTCCAACCAAATGACCAATCAAGAGAGTCGTCACCTATATTAGTTAATACCAAGTGGCTGATACTTGCTGTACCACCAAAGAACTCAACGCCGTCATCAAGGTTTTCATGAACATGGATGTAATCAAGCTCTGTTTGGCTACCTACACCCGCAATAGTGATACCGTTAAGCTCATCACCATTACCTAGTGTTTTACCTGCTTGTTTTACAACAACGTATTTTAATGTACCTGAATTATCTTCTGGGTCTGTACCACCGAATAAACCTGCATCACCTTCAGCCGGAACACCACAGCTTGCAAGCTCATCAGCAGTTGTTTCGCCTTCTTGGTCGCCACATGAGTTAGCAGGTGCATTACCTAGTAATACTAAACCACCCCATTGACCAATACCGGTTTCAGCGCCCGTCATATCTTGGATAGACGTCATAGTGATTGGCTGAGTTGCTGTACCAACAGCTTCAATTTTAGAACCACGACGAACCACTAAGAAGTCATCACCTGACTCACCAATTAAAGTTGTACCAAACTGAACATAAAGAGTTGCAGGTGTAACTCGGTCACCACCTACAGCAGTACGGCCTTTCAAAATCCAGTGAGCGTCATTCGTAAGCGTTACATCTGAAGTAAACACAACATCTTGGTCTAATTCGTAGACAGGTTTATCAGTAATTTGTGGGAAGCTTGCAGAAACATCTGTAGCAAGTTCCTGAGCTAGCGCATTTTCGATATCTGTTGGGAAGTTAGGTGTCACAGCAACAGTCCAACCGTCCATCCAGTTGTTATCACCATCGAATGCACCAATGTAATCAGTTTTAGTGAAAAATGAATCAAGTTCTGAAGCATCAACACCAGCACCTAAAAGTGGTGAACCTGATTTAGGTGTAAAGCCGTCAGTCGCTAAGTTTAAGTTAGCTGACGTGAGTGTTTGGTTACCTGTTTGACCTTCAAACCATGATTGAACATTCCCAGAACCAATTGCTTCGTCACCAAAGTTATTGTCAGCGTTACATGCTACTACTGAGTTTTCGATTGATAATTCACCAGATTCTGCATTAGCAACAGAGTCAGAACCAACTCGTAGACAATTTTTGTATCCATCAGGACCTGTGATAACTACGTTACGAAGAATACCAGCAGTACCCGCGCGTAAACGAATACCATTGACACCATCAGCACCAACAACGGTAACATTCGAAATAAGTGGTTTTGTAAGAGGTGTTGCATTTGAATCAAACTCAGAGTTGTCTGCTTCAAATGCATTATCCCCGCCTACTGAACTTTGTTGGATATACACATTCTGTGCGCGACCTGTCCAACCAAATGACCAATCAAATGAGTCATCACCAATATCAGTTAATACAACATTACGAACATTAACAGTACCACCAAAGAATTCGATACCGTCATCTAGGTTTTGATGGACTTGAATGTATTCAACTTTTGTTTTAGAGCCAACACCAGCAAATGTAATACCATTTAGCTCATCGCCATTACCCAGTGTTTTACCCGCATGTTTTACAAGTACATAGCGAACAACCCCTGAGTTATCTTCTGCGTCTGTACCACCAAATAAGCCAGCATCACCTTCAGCAGGTACACCACAGTTGGTAAGTTCATCAGCGGTTGTTTCACCTTCTTGGTCACCACAAGAGTTTGCTGGTGCATTACCTAAAAGAACTAAACCACCCCATTGACCTATGCCTGTTTCAGCACCTGTCATATCTTGGATAGACGTCATAGTAATTGGCGCCGTTGCATTACCATTTGCATTAATTTGAGAACCACGACGAACAACTAAGAAGTCATCACCTGTCTCACCAATTAATGTAGTACCTGCTTGAATATAAAGTGTTGCACTATTTTCACGGTCACCACCAACTGCAGTACGACCATTTAAGATCCAGTGTACATCGTTTGTTAATGTTACATCAGCAGTGAATTCAGTATCTTCGGTTAAGCGGTATACTGGCTTATCAGTGATTTGTGGGAATTCACTTGATACATCCGTAGCAAAACCTTGAGCTTGTGCGTTCTCAATATCAGTTGGGAAGCCACCGTTAATCGCAACTGTCCAACCTTCCATCCAGTTAGTCGTGCCATCAAATGCACCGACTTGACCATTTGCCAACAATGGTGAGCCAGCTAATGGCATATAACCATTGTCATCAAGCATTAAATCAGCAGGTGTTAATGTTTGGTTAGCATCTTGCCCTTCAAACCAGGCTTGAACAGTACCACCATTAATGGTCTCGCTGCCAAAGTTGTTAGCAGCTGTTTGACATGCAACGATAGAGTTGGTGATAGTTAAAGAGCCATCTTCAGCACGAGGCACTGAATCAGAGCCAACACGCAAACAGTTTTCATATGTTGCAGGGCCTGTTACAAAAACATTCTTCAGAACACCAGCTGTACCGGCACGTAGGCGAATACCGTTATTTGCATCGGCGCCAACAATGGTTACATTTTCGATGGTTGGCATAGTAAGCGGTGACGCTTGTGAATCAAACTCTGAGTTATCAGCTTCGATTGCGTTATCACCCACATTTGCAGCTTGCTGGATGTAAACATTAGTAGCTTTACCCGTCCAGCCAAATGACCAATCCAGTGAATCATCGCCAATGTTAGTAAGAACAACATTGCTCACATTAACAGTACCGCCAAAAAATTCGATACCATCATCTAGATTTTCATGTACTTGAATATAATCTACAGTTGTTTCAGAACCAACACCCGCAAATGTAATACCATTTAGTTCATCACCATTACCTAGAGTTTTACCTGCTTGCTTAACTAAAACATACTTTAAAGTACCTGAATTATCGGCTGCATCTTCACCACCGAACAAGCCTGCATCACCTTCAGCTGGAACACCACAATTTGCAAGTTCATCAGCTGTCGTTTCACCTTCCTGATCACCACATGAGTTAGCGGGTGCATTACCAAGTAATACTAAGCCACCCCATTGACCAATAGCCGTTTCGCCACCTGTTACATCTTGAATAGATGTCATTGTGATAGGTTGAGATATTGTACCTACAGATTCTATCTGCGAACCACGGCGGACAACTAAGAAATCGTCACCTGACTCACCAATTAATGTAGTACCTTGCTGTATATATAACACAGCATTATCTGCACGGTCATTACCAACAGCAGTTCTACCTTGTAAAATCCAATGTGCATCATTGGTTAAACTAGCATCAACTGTAAATACAGTATCTGCAGCTAGTTTATAAACTGGCTTATCAGTAATTTCAGGATATGAACTTGAAACATCTGTAGCTAAACCTTGAGTAAAAGCATTTTCAATATCCGTTGGGAAACCTGTTGTCGCATTTTGTGAGTCATCACGGCTTGAGTCGTCACCGCCATTATCACCACCGTTGTCGCCACCATTTTCATAATTATTATTAATAGTGTCGCCTTCATTAACAGTTGTATTAGTATCGCCTTCTTTAACGACTAAATCACCACCACAACCAGCTAAAGAAACTGCTGCTGCCACTAAACTAACTTTAAATAAGTCAGATAATTTCATTGTTCACTCCGTTAAGATATTTAATATTTAATTATTTTGTTAGCGCATTAAGTTAAAACTCAAGTCAACTTAAAACACGTTCGACATGTTCTAAGGTCACTTGAGTTTTTCAACGGGGTCTACCTTACGGCAGCTATATGACAAACGGGTTACACTTTAATAAACATAAAATGACAATATGGATTGCATAAATAACAATGTCTTAGGGTAAGGTAAAACGAAAAAAACCGCCCGAAGGCGGTTTTGGTGTTGCGATTATAAACTGAGCGTTACTAACGAATTGTTAGCAACTAAAGTAAAGCTGTACGTAATGTTTCAGCATGTACTTTTTCGTTCTTCACATACTTGATCCATTGCTCAGCTAAACGTTGAGATTTTTTGTGTTTTTCAGCTTGTTCAAACGCTAAAATTGACGCATCAAAATTCTTTAAATTATATTGTGCCATACCAAGAGCAACATACACGTTAGATTCAAAATCCAAGCCGCCTTTATCAAGGGCTGCACGGGCGGCATCGGCGGCTTCTTCGTAGTTTTGCGTATTAATAAGCACTTCAGCTAAGCGTTGATCATATTTACCATGCGATGATAAGTCAGCAGCTTTGGCGAAATATTGCGCCGATTTATCATCTTCTTTGGCTTGCACCATAGCCTCTGCAATAAAGGCATAGTTCTTCGCTGATTGTTCTAAAGCACCTGACTCCATAGCCTGTTTCATAACATCGGCCGCTTTATAAGATAAGCCGTTATACATGTAAACTTGGGCAAGCTGGGTCAGCTCAGATTTTGATTTTAAAAAGCCTTGTTGATAAGCTGCTTCTAACACAGCTAACTGTTTTTTCTCAGCGCCTGTCTCACCATACATACCACCTAGTTGTACCCAGTACTCAGGTTTGTTGTAAAGTTTTACCATGCGCTCAAGAACTTCTACGACTTTTTGTGGTTGATTAAGCGAGTAATACATTGCACGCTGTAATACTAACCAGTTCTCTTTGGGCTCTTTACCTTCACTATCTGCTTGAGCAATAGCTTGGTTGATACTATCAACACCTTTGCTGTAGTCTTTCATTTGGTAGTAAGCTTGCGCTTTTAACACATGATAAGCATCTGTTTTAGGTTTAGTATTAATTTTATCCCAGTCATTTAAGAATGAGATAACTTTATCGTAATCACCATTAGCCATTGCTAATTGCGCCAAACTAAACGTAGTACTTAAACGTAAACTTTCAGGAATTGCCTGTGCATTAACCACCTTTTCAAATGAAGCAATTGCTTTTGGTAAATCGTTTTCGTTGTAGTAAATAAAACCATAAAAGTTATACATCATGGCTATTTCATATTCGTTCATACTTGATGCACGCTCTTTTATGCTATCAAGGGCTTCTAATCCGGCTTTTGCATCACCGTCATCAGCAAGCTTTTGTGCACGCGCTAATTGGCTGTAAACTTTTTCGCGCAATGCTGGAACTCGTTTAGTTTTTTGCTCTTGTGCGTAAGCCGTTGCCATGCTCACACCTGGTAAAAAACTAGCAATACTCGGCAGCAAAATACTACTGGTGAATGCTGTTGCACAAATAAGTGCAGTTTTTAATGGTTTCATAATCGCCTCGCTTCTCTATCCGTTTATTAAGTACTTTTAATGAAGTACTAACCGTTAATTTGGAAAGAAATTTTGTTCTGTACCCCCGCAACTTCAACAGCTTCGCCATTGACTACACGTGGTTTATATTTAAAT
Source organism: Pseudoalteromonas sp. APC 3893 (assembly GCF_030408095.1). Taxonomy (NCBI): domain Bacteria; kingdom Pseudomonadati; phylum Pseudomonadota; class Gammaproteobacteria; order Alteromonadales; family Pseudoalteromonadaceae; genus Pseudoalteromonas; species Pseudoalteromonas sp. APC 3893. Next base: position 5,210 of record NZ_JASDCD010000030.1, on the reverse strand, counting down.
TTAAGTGCTGCATCCATCGCTGCACGGTCAAATAATGATTCTGGCTCTGCCCTAACAACAACTGGGTCACGCACTGTGCCTTGCTTTGTTACTGTAAATTCAACAATCACATAGCCTTCAATACCGCGCGAAAGTGCTCTACGTGGGTAAACAGGTGCAACTTTAACAATGGGTAGATATTCACCATCACTTGACTCTAACGCTAACCCACCAGCAAGGTTTACATCCGCTTCTACATTGGCACCAAAATCAAAGTTTGATGCACTCGCATTAGGATCACTACTTTGCATTTGCGGTGACTCCATTGGCGGAGGCGGCTCTTTTGGCTTTGGTGGCTTTTGTGGTTTACGTTCTTTCTTTTGCACCGTTTCTTCTTTTTTAAGACGAACAAAGTCAAGTACGTTGCCTTTAACAGGCTCACTCATTGCCCCTTCACCACCGGTTATTAACGCTTGCATACCTAAGAACAAGAAAAACGTAACAACACCGGCAATCACTAATGCAACTAAATATCGCAACATATCAGTTCCTTATTATGCTTCTTGCGCAGCAATTGAAACGTCAAACGCACCTGCAGCACGTGATGCATCCATCACTTTAATTAATACTTCAGTGGTGGCTTTTTTATCCGCTTGAATAACAACGCTACCTTGTGGGTTTTCAGCTTTTAAGCGTTCAATATTTGCTTGTACTGCACGTTCATCGACTTTACGTTTGTTGATCCAAATCTCACCGGTGTCAGATATCGCAACCAAGATATTCGCACGTTCTTTTTTTACGGCTGTTGCAGCTTCTGGGCGATTCACATCAATACCTGCTTCTTTAACAAAAGAGGCTGTTACAATGAAGAAGATAAGCATAATGAAAACAACGTCTAGCATTGGCGTCATGTTAATTTCTTCTGCTTCGTCTTCTTGTAATAAATTACCTAATGGGGCTCTCATCGTTTACTCCTTGGTAAAGCAGCCAGTTGACTGCTTTACAAAATTTTTATTAGTGGTCTAAAACCATATTGTCTTCAAGTAGCTCTACTTCACGCTTGGCACGGCGTTGTAAAAATGTAGAAGCAAATACACCAGATAATGCACCAACCATTCCCGCCATCGTTGGGATAGTGGCTTTAGATACACCTGATGCCATTGAACGAGCACTGCCAGTACCAGTCACTGCCATTACATCAAATACTTCTATCATCCCCGTTACTGTGCCTAATAAGCCAAGTAGCGGACAAAGTGCAACCATCACATTGATTAACGCTAAGTTTGTATTAAGTTGCATACCAGCACGTGAAATCATAGCTTGGCGTATTTGCTCAGCATTCCAGCTGTTTCGCTCAGGGCGATTTCGCCAAGTTGCTTTTACATCACGCTTGTATTGCTTATAACCTTTGAAGAAAAATATAAATCGCTCGAGTATCAATAACCACATCGCGAAGATTAACACTCCGATGACCAAGAGGACTTGGCCACCAGTGTCGAGAAAATCACGGATAGCATTGATTGAATCAATCAATAGCACCATGGTTTATGCTCCTTTCTCGCTACGTTCAGCGATAATACCTGCGCTTTGCTCTTGGATTATTAACAAGATGTTTTTAGCACGGGTGTTCAGCAAGGTGTATAAAAATACAGTTGGGATAGCCACAACCAGACCAAGTACAGTTGTTACAAGTGCTTGAGAGATACCACCCGCCATTAGTTTCGGGTCACCTGTACCAAACAAGGTAATAGCTTGGAAGGTGTTGATCATACCGGTTACAGTACCAAGTAGACCAAGTAGCGGGGCAACTACTGAGATGATTTTGATAAGTGTTAGGTTACGGGTAATTTTAGGCATTTCACGTAAAATCGCTTCGCTTAACTTAAGCTCTAATGTGTCATGCGCAACATCTGGGTATTGGTCTTTAACTTTCATTACACGACCAAGTGGGTTGTCATCACGAGCAACACTGTCTTTAAGCTGACGACGTACTTTGCCACCAATCAACATAAGCGATAAGAAACGCTCAATTGCAATAAGTAGTGCGATAACACCAACACCTAAAATTACATAGCCAACTGTTCCACCTTGGTGAACACGCTCTTCAGTGTCAGGCGCTTGTACTAATAAACCAAGGATTGAGCCACCTGTAGGGTCAAGAGCAAACTGTACGACACCAGAGTCTGTATTTTGTAACTCTTCTGCAGTTGCTGTAAAACGCGCTACAGGTTGGCGAGTTAACTGGCTAATTGTATTTGTTGCCGCGTTATACTCTAAGTATTTACCGTTAGAGATAAGGTTAAATGCACCAACACGAACCACTTCTTGTTGTGCTTTAGTACCGCCTTCAACGATAACGTCAGTATTAAAACGAGTAACTTTACCTTGCTCTGTCATTTCGCGTTGAAGTTCGTACCACACTTTTTCGATATCTTCGATTGACGCTAGGTTTGAGGTTGAGCCCATTTTTACTGCCAGCTCATCCATAAACTTACTACGGTCTTGAATTTGTGCTGATACCACAGATGTCATAAATTTATTGCTTGAGTCCCCTGCAACTTGCTGCAGTACACCAAACAGTTCTTTTAATGAACCCATACGGTTAGATAAAGTGTCTGTTAAATTTGCTAATTTAACTTCGTTCTCTTCAAACTGAGTTTCAAGGCGTTCTGACTCAGCAAGCATTTGGTTACGTTTAGCTTGCGTATCTTTAAGCATTTGAACTTGTTCGCTTTGACGCGATTTAAATTCTTGTTCACGTTGCTGATTTTGTGCTGATTGTGCTGATTTACCTTGCTCTAATGTTTTAAGTAAGGCATCTAAATCCATTGGTTCTGCTGCCATGCTTGTTGCAGCAAAGCCTAAGCCTGTTGCTAACACAGCCATTTTTGTCATTTTGGTTAATAATTTCATTGTCATAAACCTCTTATTCAGCCGCGTGTACTGGTAGTGTTAACATATCTGGGGCAAGTTGCTTACGAGCAATGCGTAAACCTTTACTGATTTGGCTAATTGTTGAATCAGGTAGCGCTACAAATGACTTTGTATTTTGATCCCAGCTTCCTGCTTTTTTCCCATCTCGTGTTAAATAGATAAGCTCTAAGCGCCCAATGCGCAGAAAATCAACTTCACGTTCTTGGCCTTCAACACTTAATAATGCTGTATACGCTTCAATTGTACGTCCGTAATCAACTTCGACTTGGTATGCTTCTAATAGGCGGCGGAATTTTTCACTTGAATTGATATCAGCACGGTCCATCATTTCTTTTAAAGAAGTAATACGTTTTGCACGTTCATCTTTTAAGAAAGGCACATCCAGAGCAACAAATTGCTCAAGGCCTGTGATCATACGAATCATTAATGGAGTGATTTGACGCTCAATAACCGATACCTTATCCATAGAAGCGTTCAAATCTTCCATTTCTGTAAGTTGGTTATTAAGTTGCTTTGTTAACTGGGCGTTGTATACAGCTAGGCCGTCAATTTCTTTATTTAGGGCTGTGAACTGTTGCAGACGTCCTTGCATTGAATCTGCAATCTTGTCTATTTTTGTTTGTGATTGCGCAGCTGATTGGTTTATTTCGCTGCTTTTGTCGATTACCTTATCTAGTTCATTTGCATGTACTGCTGCAGACGCTGCTACAATACTTGCTAAAATCAATGGTTTAACGCCTTTCATCGCATACACCTTACTCGTTAATTACAATTGGTTTGTTTTAATGAGCGAGATTCTATAGTTTGTAAATGACAAGAGTGTTGCGCTAAAAAGTCTTTTTTATGACAGCTGTAATAAAAGTAAGCTTTAGTGGATTATGAGTGACATTTTTGTACGGTATGATGGAAGGTTAAATTCATTTAACAATTTCCCTTCATGAATTCCCCACTAAATAGTTCAACAAATTTCTAAAAGCAACATGCAATGTGATTGAATATCTATTATTGTATCCACCTCAGTAAACTTGATACTATTTTTTCATGATCTCCCCTAACCTATTTTAAAATAAACACTTTTCGTACCTATTTGAAAATAAACATTTAACAACTTATTATACACCACGCATAAAAATTCATAATTATGGCTTTTTTTGCACATTTATAGCGTTTATACTGCCCTCAGTTTAAAACTTAAACTTATAAATTAGCATTTCAATTTCATCCAACATTGTGAGAATACTTTATGCCAACATCTTTATCTAAAGAGCAAATAAGCCAATTAGCCACTGTACTTTCAGACGCACGTAAAGACGCAACAATTCTTGATACTTTCCCAGGACCAATTCCAAGTACTTTAGAAGAAGCATATGTAGTACAAAATGGTTCAATAGATGCTTCAAGTGATAAAATTGTTGGTTGGAAAGTCGGTATGGTACCGCCAGAACTAAGAGAGCAATATGGTGATGAACGTATCTTAGGCCCGGTATTTGAAAACGTGTATGTTGAATTAAATGATAACCAAGCTAAAGGTGAAGAGTTTAAACTGCCAGTCTATGCAGGCGGATTTATAGCAATAGAAGCTGAACTTGTGATTGAAACTAATCAAGATATTTTACCTGGTACGGTTAACACTGCACATGGCGTTGAACACCTAGTAAAGAATGTATATGCCGGTATTGAAATAGCAAGTAGCCCTGTGGTTGATCTAAACAGCTATGGCCCAACAGCAATTATTGCTGATATTGGTAATCAGTACGGGATGATCAAAGGAAGCGCTATTGAAAACTGGCAAGACAAAATAGCTAATATGAATACCAGTGTTAGCATTAATGACAAACTTATTAATGAAGCCCCTACTGACGGTATACTAAACGGCCCTATGGCAGCGTTTGCATTTATGATTGAGTGTTGTGCTAAACGCGGGATCACTTTACCAGCCGGTTCATTTTGTAGCTCAGGTGCTATAACGGGTGTTCATGAGACCTTAGTTGGCGCGAAATCAACAGTAAAATTTGGTGATGTTTGTACTATGAATTTTGTTTTAGTTGATAATAAAGCAAAGTAAACAAGCCCTAAATATAGTTCAGTACATAAGAGCGGTAAAATACCGCTCTTATAATTTCACCAAAAATCACAGACTCTCTAATACCTTATTTATTTGTGAATAGGTCAGGGCGCGAGCACACTTTGTTAATGATGTTAACCAAACAACAATTCTTCCCTAAAAGCATCGTCATAACATGCTCTTACGCACTTACTTCTTATTGAACCCTTACTTTTCGTATGCTGTTTTACCA
>NZ_JASDCD010000003.1:0-296271 GCF_030408095.1 Pseudoalteromonas sp. APC 3893 | reverse complement strand
GTGAAGGCGACTACAGTGTGACCGCCAGTATCACCGATGCAGCGGGGAACACCGGCAGCAATACAACCACCGGTGAGATAGACACCATCGCACCGACGGTGAGCATTGACGCGCCAGAATTAACGAATGACAACACGCCGCTGGTAACGGGCACATCAGACTTAGCCAACAGCGATATTATCGTGACCTTCACTGACAGCAATGGCAGTCACAGTGTGACGGTGCAAACGGATGACAATGGTCAATGGCAGGCAGAAGCCAGCCAAGCATTAGCGGATGGCAACTACAGTGTCAGTGTCAGTCTCAGTGATGCCGCAGGGAATACTGGCACCGCCAGTGATAGTGGGGTTGTTGATACCGTGGCACCTGAGCTTAGAGTTATTCCATCCTTCTTACTCGGTAATTTAGTGTCACTATCAGGTGAGTCGGATCTTCCGCAAGGGAGTATAATAACTATCACGAATCATTTAGTTGGAGGTCTAGTTGGGCTGCCTTATACCGCAGTTACAGATGAAAATGGCAACTGGGAAGTACTAAATTTAACGGTGCCGTTACTGAGCTTAGCGTATGTGACTGCAAGTGCTACAGATGCAGCTGGAAATACAACGACAGTTAGCACGCTTGATTTTGATAATACAGCTCCTGATTTGAATGTCAGTGTTGACGCGTTGAGCAATGACACAACACCTGTCATTTCAGGTGACACTGATATGGGCCAAGGCACTGTGATTAATTTGACCGTGGTTGATAGTGATAATGTCACTCAAACATTTAGCGCAACCGTTCAAGCTGATCAAACTTGGTCGGTGTCTGTGCCACAAGCACTCGCGGAGGGGGCTTATACTGTCACCGCATCTGTGCGCGATGGCGTTGGTAACTTAACTACGGAACAAACCACTGGTGTGGTAGATAGTGTCGCACCAAGTTTAGTTATCGATACTTTACAACCAACCGCTAATACAACACCAACGATAACAGGCAGTAGTAATGAAATTGGTGGTGAAGTATCTGTTGTGGTTAACGGGCAAACTCTACTAGCAGCAGTTGCTAATGATGGAACATGGCAGGTAACAATTCCAACAGCATTGAGCGATGGTGAATATCCAGTAGAAGTGACTATTACCGACACTGCTGGTAATCAACAAACGGCATCTTCCACTCTGTCGATTGATACTATCACGCCAGTATTGACGATGACGAATCTGGGTGTAACTAATGATGCAACCCCGACAATTTCAGGTACTTCAACTGAGCCACAAGGTACTGAAGTGGTCATTGTTTTGGTTGATTCTAATGGTGACAGGCAGCAATTTACAACCCAAGTGCAAGGCGATGGCAGTTACTCAGCAAGTCCAAGCGCAGTGGTGGCCGATGGTGCTTACACTGTTACAGCTACCATAACGGATGCAGCAAATAATAGTGGTACAGCGCAGAGCACTGGTACCGTTGATACCTTAGATCCCACTTTAACTTTGGATGGATTGGGTACATTTAATGATGATACACCGGTTATTTCAGGCAGTAGTGATGAAATAGGCGCAACGGTGATGGTCAATGTCAGTGATGACTTAAACAGTTATCAACTAACTGCAGTTGTACAAGCCGATGGCAGCTGGTCGGTACAAGTTATTGATGGATTGAATGATGGCGCGATTACTATTACAGCTAATGTGAGCGATGCTGCTGGTAATCAAGCATCGGCTACTGATACCGTAACATTAGATACTAATGCACCGACCATCTCGATTGCAAATTTACAGCCGACAATAGATACAACACCGAGCATTTCAGGTACTACAGATGCAAGAGATGGCACTGACGTAACAATTGAAATAATAGCGGCAGGTGTTGTTATACAAACACTAATTACGCAAGCTGCGGCTGGGCAATGGAGTATTGAGGTCAATGAAGCACTTGTTGAAGGCAGCTACACTGTAAGAGCTACAGTCACTGAAGACGGTTTAACTGGATCTTCAAATACTAGCTTAGCAGTTGATTTAACAGCACCAACTTTGATAGTTAATACACCGAGTATTACAAACGATACAACACCATTAATTAGTGGTACATCAGACGCCGCGCAAGGCACTATAGTTACATTGTTGGTCACAGACAGTGAAGGCACCGAACAATCAGCTCAGGCCACAGTGAAAGGAGATGGTACATGGTCAGTTGCGCTTGGCACTGAGCTTGTAGAGGGGAATTATAGCGTTGCTGCAACTATTGTTGACATTGCCGGAAATAGCAATTCGGCTCAAACAACGGGTGAAATAGATTTAACTCCACCAACAGTGTTGATTGATTTATTAAGCAGCACAGCAGATAAATCACCGGTTGTTTCAGGGGCGGCTTTAAATGCTGTTGCAGGGAACACCGTTGCTGTTACCTTTACCGATGCGCAAGGTGTCAGTCATACAGTTAATACAACACTGACAGCTGATTTAACATGGCAAGTAGAAGCATCGCAAGAACTTGCAGAAGGTGCCTATACTGTTACTGCTGTGGTCACTGATACTGCGGGTAATGCTGGGCAGCAAACTGCAAATGCTGTTATAGATAGTTTTAACCCTGAGATCACCATTGACCAAAGCAGCTTGGTATTAACCCAAGATACAACACCACTTATTAGTGGTACATCAAATGAAGCGAATGCCACTGTCGAAGCTACCTTTACGGATGCAAATGGTACTGAACATATTGTAACCGTTACTACGGATGCTCAAGGTGATTGGCAAGCAGCAGCAAACACTGCATTAGCTGAAGGTGTCTATTCGGTGAAAGCAACGATCACAGATATAGCTGGTAATCAGGGGGAAGACAGTAAGACTGGAGGAGAAATAGATATTACACCGCCAGAACTGGCGATTGTCCCCTCATTTTTACTTGGTAACTTGGTTTCATTATCTGGTACGTCAGACCTACCTGAAGGGAGTATAGTTACTATTACTAATCATTTGGTTGGTGGTGCAATTGGTTTACCTTATACCGCAACAGTTGATGCAAATGGTGATTGGAGTGTATTAAACATCTCTCTTTCATTATTAAACCTTGCGTATGTTGAAGCCTCTGCAACTGATGCGGCAGGTAATACCACCACCATCAGTACCTTAGATTTTGATAATACGGCGCCTGAACTTACGTTATCGACCCCTGCACTGACTATGGATAATACCCCGACGATTAGCGGAACCACTGATTTAGGTGAAGGTGCGCAAGTAACACTTGTGGTCACAGGGCAAGGAGTTGCAACACAGACCTTTAATGCGACAGTGCAAGCGAATGGCAGTTGGTCGGTTAATGTGCCACAAAGTTTAGGAGATGGACAATATACGGTTCAAGCGAGTGTGCGCGATGGCGTTGGTAACTTAACCGAGCAAACAGCTAGTGGTGTAATTGATACTACTGCACCAAGCTTAGTCCTTAATGCAACGGCGAGCACCAGTGATGATACGCCGCTTATCAGTGGCACCAGTAATTTAACTGGTGGTGAGGTTACTGTCACTATAGACGGGCAAACCTTAACAGCGTCGGTGGCACAAACTGGGCAGTGGCAAGTGTCGGCGAGTACACTCACCGATGGTACCTATACCGTCACTGCAACGGTTACCGATCAAGCAGGAAATAGTACAACGCGTACAGGTAATATCACCGTAGATACAGTTTCACCAAATATTACAGTGGCCAGCCAAGGCTTAGTCAATGATGCTACGCCAATAATCTCAGGAACGACTGATGAAGCACAAGGTAGTACGGTTTCAGTGGTAATCGTTGACGGTAATGGCGATACCCATAATTTGACCGCAGTAGTTGATATTAATGGCGATTGGCAAGTTGAAGCCGATGCCCTTCCTGAGGGGGAGTACAATGTTACAGCATCAATTACCGATGCAGCAGGGCTCACTTCAAGTGTTACAACAGCCGGTGAAATAGATACCGTTGCGCCAGTTGTGACTGTAGATGCTGTAGGCACAATAAATCTTGCAACCCCAACAATTACAGGTAGCAGCGATGAGCCCGCGGGTAAAGTGATCAGTGTTGATGTAACTGACAGTACACAAACTTATAGTTATACAACTCAAGTACAAGCTGATGGTCGTTGGTCTGTGGATGTTCCAGATAACTTAGAGGATGGTAGTATCAGTGTTGTTGCCTCGGTTACCGATTTAGCAGGTAATACAAGTACATCAGATAGTGTAACTGGCGTGCTCAATACTAGCGCCCCAAGTATAGGCATTACGCCTTTAGCGGCCACAAATGATACCACCCCAGATATAAGTGGTACGAGTGACGCGCCAAATGGCAGCACTATTAATTTAGTGATCAGTAATGCCGGTGGTGATGTACAAAGCTTTACCGCCACTTTGAATAGTGGTGTATGGAGTGTAGAGATCCCTCAAGCGTTGTTAGAGAGCAGCTATACGGTTTCAGCGAGTGTTACCGAATTAGGTTTAACGTCGTCAGCTTCAACATCACTTGTGATTGATTTAACCGCGCCAACACTTGAAATAACATCGGCATTGTCTTCTGCTGATTCAACTCCGTTAATATCAGGTACCAGCCTTGATGCACCGTTGGGTTCTACTGTTGAAGTAACAATACTCGATAGCAATGGTGTTAGCCAAACTGTATCTACCCAGGTACTTGAAAATGGTAACTGGAGCGTTGTTGCAAGTACGGCGCTTACTGAAGGTGATGCTCAGGTCAGCGCTGTGATCACCGACACCGCAGGTAACAGCAGCAATGATACAATTACACTCAATATGGATTACACAGGACCTGTAATCTCAGCAACAACACCAGCGATTACCAATGATTGGACACCGACCATAAATGGTTCTATCAGTGGTGCACCGGCAGGCACTTTAGTGACAGTGTTGGTTACTGACAGTGCTGGTAATGCACAAACACTGACCACAACATCTAATGCCGATGGTAGCTGGGGTGTTGAAGTAATTAATGGCTTAGCTGATGGCACTTACACTGTTAATGTCAGCGCTGACGATGGGTTAGGAAATGAATCGTCAGCGCAAAGTACAGGCATCATAGATACGGTAGTGCCAGAAGTCGCCATTACCAGTGGCTTAGCTTTAACTTATGATACGAGCCCACTGATCACAGGAACGTCAAGTGAAGCGAATTCAGAAGTGGTAATAAGCTTTGGCGGCTATCAGCAAACAGTTACAACCGATAATGATGGTAACTGGTCTGTTTCATTAGGAGATGATATCAGTGATTTTCCTGCAGGGTTATCGGATGGCACGTATACGGTAAGTGTTAGTATCGAAGATGCTGCGGGTAACATGGGTACTGCATCAGGCAATGGCTTAATAGTTGATACCACTCCTATTGAGTTTAATGTGACGGACTATAATCCTGGTATATTGGGTCTGCTACTTCCATCTGTAGAAGGAGAAGCACCATCAGGAACTGAAATATATATCATCGGAGCTAGTTTAATTGGCGTAGGCTTATTGGGAATTGATCTTGATGTATTAGAAGGTTACCCAAGTACGACAACTGACGCCAACGGTGAGTGGAGTTATACATTATCCTTATTGGACTTGGACCTGTTAAGTGGTGAAGATTATTATTTCTTAACAATTGATCAAGCAGGAAATTACCTTGTTAAAGATACAGACAATCAGGATTTTTCCTCTGGCAATATTAATGATGATCCAGCATCAATCAGTGTAGAGGCAGATCAGAGCATAGCTCAGACAGAGATACCAGAATCAAGTGTTACCTTCAGTAATGAAGTATCACAAAATGAAAGTATTGATTTAAGTCGTATCTTAGCTGCTGACAATACCGTTAGTAGTGAGTCAGAGCCATTGGATTTAACAATCAATGATGTACTGAGCGATGCTGAACAAACGGATTTGCTAGCCTTAGACTTAGACAGTGAAGCTAGTAGTATTGCTTTCAGTGGAGATACATCGAAATCTGCTGAGCCCGCGATCGATGTGCAAAACCAGTCAGAAGAGATGATTAAGAAATTAATTGAAAGCGGTAATAATCAAATCGATAGTTAATGAGTTAAGTAACGAAAATATAAAGCGTGGGTAGTTCACTTCCCACGCTTTATTATATTAATTTCGTGAGCAATTTAGTTATTACGCAGGATTGATTTTATAAAATTACAGTGAATTACAGTAAAACAGTCTTGATCAGAAGCAGAGTGTTCATTAAATAAATAGTATTGGCGAAAAAGAAAAGGGTGTTACAAAAGGGTATTTTCTAGACGTTAGAACTATGCTTTTAAATTATGAACGATTTTGCTATTACCATGCACAACACTACCGCCTTGGTCATAGGTCATAGAAGTAGGAGCGCCAATTAGAATATCTTTAAGTTGTTTTACGCTTAATTGCGCTTGGTGCGCTGCGTGTGCGTTAACGTCGTTTTTCTTTTTACACGTTTCTAAATGTTTACGAACAGCAGAAATTAAATCAGACACTTCTTCTGATTTTGAATCATTACTTGCAAGTAGAGTGCTTAGCTCTTTATCAAGGGTTTGGATCTTGCTAAGAAAAGACAACTTTTGTTGTGCTATCTCTTTTAGCCCTTCGCCTCGGCGCGAAGCTATCGCTGTAAGCTCATCGTCTAAAATTTCAACTAATGAAGTTAAGCAATTTAACTGCATAGTCAGTTTTGAAGCAATCAAGCTATTATGATCAGCCATAAACATCAAACTCAAATGCAGCTATGTTTTTAGCTAACTTTTCAGCATCAATTTGGTATTTACCTTCACTGATTGCTTTTTTAAGCTCTGCAACTTTATTACTATCAAACCCAGAAGACTGTTGAGCCTTATCTTGTAATGATTTAAGTTGTTGTGCTTGTGGCGTTAAGCTTACAGAGTCGGTAGTCGCTTTTGGTGCAGCTCTTTGCGCCGACTGTGTATTATTGTTTTGCAAATCAACTTTTTGTTGCTTAGCATTGGCCAACACATTAGGCTGTTGCTGACCCTTATTTACTTGGCTTACCATGATATTAACCTATACATAATCCAACATATGCCTATTTATCGGCATGCATGATAGATACTTTAGCATAAATTTGAAAATTTAAATATTTACCTGTACAGACTCAACACCGTCTACACGGGCATTTAAAACTTTCCCAGATTTTGCATTTTTTACTTTTACCTGTTCTCCTAAAGTACCATCTTCTAGGGCTAAACCGGAAGTTTTTATTTTTAATCCTCGGATCGTTGCAAATATAGTGACGTTGTCGCCTTTACAAACCATGCAAATTTGGCTCAATACAACAGGCAAACCGCTGCGAATATTGCGCTTACTACGGCTTCCAATAAGAACTGACTCATCTTGCAAATGTTGTACTCGAACAAAGTGTTTTGGTCTCATTTCAACACTCAGGTGATGAGCTTCTATAACTTCACCTCGTGTTAAGTGTTCAGTGGCAACTACAATTGGTTCAAGCTCAGTAATACGGACGTGTACGTATTGACTCCAACCTTGTATATCTCCACAGTTAATTTGTACTGTTACTTGTCGATTAAAAGGAGGGGCTGTTGGTACGCTTAAAGACGGTGACGTTGAACAGCTGCGATCGGGTATTCTGCTATCTAAAGCAAGCGCATTAATTTGCGTTTGCTCATTATTGATTGGCTTTAATTGATCTCTTATGTACGAGATTGCAAGTGTTTGCAACTTTTCTTTGCTATATATTTGCCCATAGACAGGTGAAACTAGGCATAGGCTAGCAAGAAAATAAAAAACACTGTATCTTCGGCTTTTTTTTAACAAACTCATAATGTTTCGACTATGCTTATGGTTGAAAACAGGGTATAAATATTTAGCGTCAATTATTAGACGCTCCCACGATGTAATGTAGCTTTAAATAGAGAAAGCAATAATTGTTCCGTTTTTTTAGCTTTCTTAGGAGATTGAAATGGCAGGCATTTTAGACTCAGTGAACCAGCGTACTCAGTTGGTTGGGCAAAACCGCCTTGAATTATTATTATTCAAATTAAGAGGGCGGCAGCGCTTTGGTATTAATGTGTTTAAAGTGAGAGAAGTACTGCAATGCCCTCCTTTAACGAATATGCCAAAATCAAATGCGTATATACGGGGTGTTGCTCATATACGCGGGCAAACTATTTCTGTTATCGATTTGTCTATGGCCGTTGGTGGTCCTGCTATCGAGAACATTCAAGACAGCTTTATTATTATTGCTGAATATAATCGCTCAGTTCAGGGCTTTTTAGTTGGAGGTGTTGAGCGCATCGTCAACATGAACTGGGAAAAAATCATGCCGCCTCCATCTGGTGCTGGCCGATACTCATATTTAACCGCAGTCACCGAGATTGAAAATGAGTTAGTTGAAATTCTCGATGTAGAAAAAATCTTAAATGAAATTTGCCCAGTAAACACCGAGGTTAGTGCGGAAATTGCAAGTGATGGCGAAATTCAGAAAGACTTGGGAGAGCGTATCGTATTTATAGCTGATGATTCAGCTGTTGCTCGCAATCAAGTGAAACGTGCACTTGAACCTCTCGGCGTACAAACGGAACTTGCAAAAAATGGTAAAGAGGCGCTAATTCGCCTTCGAGAAATCGCAGAGCTTGATTGTAAAAACGATATTACTGAAAGAGTCGGTTTATTGATTTCGGATGTTGAGATGCCTGAAATGGATGGCTACACTTTAACTGCAGAGATAAAAGCAGATCCTAAGCTTGCACCTTTACATGTGATTTTACACACATCTTTAAGTGGTGTGTTTAATCAGGCTATGATTGAAAAAGTAGGCGCAGACGACTTTATCGCAAAATTCAACCCGGATGAATTAGCTACAGCAGTAAAAAAATGGGTTCATTGTGACTAATTTTGATAGGTGGTGTTACGTTGGAAAATAAACATTTACAGCAAGGCGAGTACGATCAATTCCGTACCTTTTTAGAGCAGCAGTGCGGTATTGTGTTAGGCGATAACAAGCTTTATTTAGTAAAGAGTAGACTTGCGCCTTTAATGACTCGTTTCAATGTTGAATCGTTATCACAATTAGTGAGTAAAACACTCAGCCCCCACGAACGGCAACTTCGCGCCGCCGTAGTTGATGCAATGACCACCAACGAAACATTGTGGTTTAGAGATCAATACCCGTTTGAATTATTACAAACTAAGCTATTTCCAGAACATAAAGAACTACGCAGGCCACTAAAAATTTGGTCTGCGGCAAGCTCTTCTGGTCAAGAGCCTTACTCTATTGCTATGTCTGTTGCTGAATTTCAGGCTAAATCCCCTGGTGTTTTAAAAATGGGGGCGCAAATTGTCGGCACTGATATTTCAAATACAATGCTTGATATGTGTAAACATGCAGAATATGACTCGTTAGCACTCGCGCGCGGTTTATCTGCTGAGCGACGGAAAAAGTTTTTCAAAGACAGTGGCAACGGCATGGCCCAAGTGATCGACCCGATTAAAAAATTAACCAGTTTTAGGCACTTGAATTTACTTGACTCTTACGCCTTGATGGGAAAGTTCGATATTATATTTTGTCGTAATGTGTTGATTTACTTTTCACCTGAAGTAAAAGCTAAAATTATTGCGCAATTTGCGCAGGCACTAAACCCTAAAGGATATTTGTTTTTAGGTGCCTCAGAGTCGATGTCGGGACTCAGTACAGAGTTTGATATGGTACGTTGTAATCCAGGTATTATTTATCAAAAGAAATAGTATCCTCAGCTATTTCTAATTAATAAAAATATAAAAACGATGGCCAAAAGCCATCGTTTTTCCTTGTTATTTAATGACTTAACCATCCCTTTTTTGAGGTTTTATATTGGCTCACCTTTTGCATTAATAAGCTTAAGTCAATTTTTTGGAGATGGTTATGGCTATCAGTTTTGATAAAGCTTTTGGGGTTCACCCTCACGCAATGTTGATCCGTTCTCAACGAGCCGAATTATTAGCAACCAATATTGCCAATGCTGATACGCCTGGCTATAAGGCGAAAGATGTTGATTTTGCCTCCGCTTTAAAAGCGGCAAAAAGCCACCAACAGGGCGGCAATAACATGGTAACAACCGATGCTAAACACATTTCTGGTGGTAGCCGTTATGTCGGTAATAGTGAAATGTTTCGCTCGCCAAATCAAACAGATACAGGTGATGGTAACTCAGTGGACATACAGGTGGAACGAAACTTGTATACACAGAACTCATTAGAGTATCAGGCAAGCCTGCAATTTATGAGTAGTAAAATTAAAGGCCTTAAAAAAGCCCTCGGTAGTCAAGGAGCCTAAGCATGAGTTTATATAACGTTTTTGATATTTCAGGTACCGGTATGAGCGCGCAAAATGTGCGTTTGAATACCACGGCCAGTAATATATCTAATGCTAATACTATTAGCTCAAGTCAGGATCAAACCTATCGAGCGCGCCACCCTGTTTTTGCTGCTGAGCTGACAAAGGCATCAGCGTCGCAAAGTAATCAACAGGGGTCGTCTGTAGGCGTTAAAGTACTAGGTATTGTAGAGAGCGATAAGCCACTGCAAATAGAATATAACCCTAATCACCCCAGTGCGGATGAAAATGGGTATATCTACAAACCTAACGTTAATGTTGTAGAAGAAATGGCTAATATGATTTCTGCCTCACGCTCTTATCAAACAAATGTGCAAGTTGCTGATGCAGCGAAGCAAATGCTAAGTAAAACACTGTTGCTCGGGCAGCGGTAATTGAGGAAAAGTTATGAGTAACGATATAACTACAACATCGTCGACTTATTTAGATTCGCTTAAGTGGCAAGAGAACCAAGTATCGACGGAAGAGAAAAGTGATGCGTTAACGCAAGAAGATTTCTTTTCCTTGCTTACACAACAGTTGTCGTTTCAAGACCCTAGCAAACCAGCTGATAACGATCAAATGATTGCACAGATGACTAATTTTACTATGGCTGAAGGGATTTCAAACCTTAACTCAAAATTTGAGTCTTTGGCGGCATCAATGACCTCAAACTCTGCGTTGCAAGCATCTACTTTGGTTGGTAAAAAGGCCTTAGTAGGAGCTGATTCATTAGACCTTAACAGCAGTGGTAAAGCCTCAGGCATAATTGCTATTGAAAGCCCTGTTAAAGATTTAAAGCTTAGTATCACAGATGATTCGGGGCAACTTGTAAGAACTATTAATTTTGATACCCAACCTGCAGGTGGCTTTCGTTTTAACTGGGATGGTAAAAATGAAGCCGGTGAGAGCCTTCCACCAGGTGAATACAGTATAAAAGCTGAAGGCAGCATGGGAGAGGAGTTTACCAGCTTACCAGTTGCTACATATAAAAACATTGAGAGTGTAAGTATTAATGGTGCTAATGGCATTATTATCAACACTAAAGCCGGTGCGATTAAGCTGACTGATGTCGCAGAAATTGCATAACACATTTAAAGTATATTTTCAGCCGAAGGCTAAATATTAACAATTTAGAGGTCACTTATGAGCTTCAATATTGCGTTAACAGGCATCGCTGCCGCACAAAAAGATTTAGATGTTACTGCTAATAACATCGCTAATGTAAATACAACGGGATTTAAAGAGTCACGAGCTGAATTTGCAGATGTATATTCATCTTCCGTTTTTACCTCGGGTAAAACCAAAAATGGTGATGGGGTGCAAACAACGTCTGTATCTCAACAGTTTCATCAAGGTTCAACACTAGGTACGCAAAATTCACTCGATCTAGCTATCGGGGGAGAAGGTTATTTTGCTCTTAGTTCAGAGTTGGGCTCGCAAGATCAAACATTTACTCGTGCAGGGGCGTTTAAATTAAATAAAGATAATTTTATTGTTGATTCGCAAGGTAACTTTTTACAAGGGTTCCCTGTTGATGCATCAAGCGGAGACGCGACTTCAGTGAGTTTGAGCACATCTAGTGCGATTCAAATTCCTGATTCTTCGGGGGCTCCGCGCGCTACAACAAATGTGTATTCATCTTTTAGGTTAGATTCAACTAAAGCAGCACCGTCAATTACACCATTTGATCCAGGCCAATCTGGCTCATTTACTCATTCTACCTCAACGAATGTTTATGATTCGTTAGGTGAATCGCATACTATGCAATTGTACTTTGTGAAAACAGATGCGGCTGTTACAGGAAATGCTAACGAATGGGAAGTTTATTCGACATTAGACGGTCAAGTTGTCAATCCAGATGGCACCCCGCAAGGTGCTACAGGGCCATTTACTCCTATTTCAACATTTCAGTTTGATGCAAACGGGTTACCACTCAATACTAACGGTAATCCTAATGCGGCAAGTACATTTGATTCAGTGGTCTTCGATGGTACTAACCTGACTGGGATTTTAAGTAACGGTGCTAGTTTCCCTAATAATGTAACGATCAATTGGCGTGATGAAGCGGGCACTTCTTCAAAAATACCTACGCAGCACGCAGGTTCTTTTGAAAATAAAGTATTAGACCAAGATGGCGCAGCAGTGGGCCGGTTGGCAAATATTGATATTGGTGTTGATGGAAAAATAGTTGCTTCTTATAGTAATGGTGATTCTAATTATTTAGGGCAAGTTGCGTTAACTCGTTTTTCAAATTCACAGGGCTTACAACAAGTGGGTAATACATCATGGAAGAAAAGCTTAACCTCTGGTGAGCCGATAGCTGGGGAAGCTAATTCGGGCGCGTTTGGTAAAATTAGCTCATCGGCGCTTGAGCAATCAAATGTGAACTTAACTAATGAGCTGGTCGATTTGATTAGTGCGCAGCGTAACTTCCAGGCTAATTCGCGAGCGCTTGAGGTGAACTCAACAATTCAGCAAAGCATCCTGCAAATTCGTTAATAGCGAATATTATACTAATCCGACACCAAGGCTGCCAATTCGGGCAGCCTTTTTTATTTCTTATCAGTGTATTTTTACTGTCAAATTATTGTGGCACTTATTTTGCATTTATCTCTAATATAGATTTTTTAACGTGAGTCGATGTTATGGATAAGATGGTTTACATTGCAGCGTCAGGGGCTAAGCAAAGTATGCGGGGCCTTGCGCTCAAAGCAAATAACTTAGCCAATGCTAACACCACTGGCTTTAAAGCTGATTTTGCACAAGCAAGGTCTATGCAAGCATTTGGTGAAGGCTTACCTACGCGCGTCTTTTCCATGCAAGAGCGTCCAGGTTCAAATATGACCTCCGGGGGCATTGTTGAAACCGGCCGTGATTTAGATATTGCGATGAGCGATAAAGGTTGGCTAACCGTTCAAGATGCCCAAGGTAATGAAGCTTATACAAAAACAGGTACTTTAAATATTACCCCCGATGGTGCGTTAATTACCAGTCATGGTCGTCAAGTTGTTGGCGCGGGTGGGCCTATTATTTTACCTCTACCGATTGAAAAAGTGGAGTTTAGTGAAGACGGATCAATTCAAGTACGCCCCCAAGGGGCGCCGGCTAACTTTTTAGAAGTGGTTGATCGTTTAAAGGTTATCGAAGCGGATAACACTCAGCTTGAAAAAGGCAACGACGGCTTGTTTCGTCCTAAAGCCGATAAACTAGAAGATGATTTATGTGGCTTTTGTGATATCTCGCAAAACGTAAAAGTTATGAGCGGCACGCTTGAAATGTCAAACGTGAATCCGGTACATGAAATGGTGGATATGATAAGCCATCAACGCCAATTTGAATTACAAGTTAAGTTAATGAAAACAGCAGAAGAAATTGACGAGCGTCATACCCAATTGCTGCGCATTGTTTAACCTAATTGAGAGGACATTAATATGAATCCTGCATTATGGATCAGTAAAACAGGCTTAGATGCCCAACAAACCGATATATCGGTTATCTCAAATAACTTAGCCAATGCCAGTACCGTTGGGTATAAAAAAAGCCGTGCTGTATTTGAAGATTTACTCTATCAAAATATCAATCAACCAGGTGGGCGCTCTTCACAAGACACTGAAATGCCATCGGGCTTGATGTTAGGTGCCGGTGCTAAAGTGGTTGCTAACCAAAAGAACTTTTCTCAAGGTAACATGCTTACCACTGAAAACTCATTGGATTGGATGATATCGGGTTCAGGCTTTTTTGAAGTACTACAACCCGACGGTAATATTGCGTACTCACGTAACGGACAATTTACCACCGATGAAGACGGTCGAATTGTCACAGCAGGTGCTGGCTTTCCTATTCAACCAGAGATGAATGTACCTGATGACGCACAATCAATTACTGTATCGCAAGATGGTGAAGTATCGGTACGTATTGCCGGTGAGGCTGATAACGTGGTGATCGGGCAGCTAACCATTAGTGATTTTATTAACCCATCGGGTCTTGAACCTATTGGGCAAAACCTTTACACCGAAACAGCAGTGAGTGGCGCGCCGGTTCAAGGTAACCCGGGTATTGATGGGTTGGGCTCGATTGTACAAGGCTCACTTGAAACATCGAATGTGAATGTGACTGAAGAGCTTGTGAACTTAATTGAAACACAACGTATTTATGAAATGAATTCAAAGGTAATTTCAGCTGTTGATGAAATGCTTAGTTACATTAATCAGCAACTTTAATGAGTAAGGGCAGCATTATGCGTAATTTAATCATTGTCTTTAGCGGGGCATGTATATTAAGTGGCTGTATGACCACTCAAAATACCCACGTGGTTCAGGATGACCCATATTATGCGCCAATGTACCCAGAGCCTGTGACAGAGCAAGTTGTGCCAACAGGTTCATTGTTTGACAGTTACTCAGCTAACGACTTGTACTCAGATAAAAAAGCGCTTCGAACTGGCGACATTATTACGGTAAAACTACAAGAGTCGACTCAGGCCTCAAAAGCCGCAAAAACAGAAACCGATAAAGAAAGTAATGCCAGTCTTGATCCTGTTGTTGGTTTAGGTGGTTTACCCGTTAATATTGGTGGAGATAGCATGCAGTTTGGTATCGGCTCTGATTCCTCTTTTACAGGTGATTCCAAATCTAATCAATCGAATAGCTTGTTCGGTGATATTTCAGTTAATGTAATGCGTGTTCTACCAAATGGTAACTTAGTGATACGTGGTGAAAAGTGGCTAACCCTTAATACAGGTGAAGAGTTTATTCGCCTAGAAGGACTTGTACGGCCACAAGATGTGACGGCCGATAATACAGTAACGTCAAACCGGATTGCGAATGCGCGTATTCAATATTCAGGTAAAGGGCAAATGCAAGAGTCGCAAAGTGCTGGTTGGCTAACACGATTCTTTAGTAGCGCGTTATTCCCTTTTTAAAGGACATTGGATATGAATGGTTTTAAGGTATTTATTGGTATTTGTCTGCTTGGGTGGCACTTAACTGCCGCTGCTGAACGCATTAAAGATGTTTCTATGGTAGAAGGTGTTCGTTCAAATCAACTTGTTGGTTATGGCTTGGTTGTTGGTTTACCTGGTACTGGCGAACAGAGCCGATACACAGAACAAAGCTTTAAAGCGATGCTCAATAGTTTTGGCATCACAATGGACAGTAGTTTAAAACCAAAAATTAAAAATGTGGCCGCTGTTGCTGTTCACGCTGAATTACCGCCTTTTAGAAAACCAGGGCAAATGATTGATATTACAGTTTCATCAATCGGTAGTGCGGGTAGTTTACGTGGCGGTACGTTACTGCAAACTTTCCTTAAGGGGGTTGATGGTAATACCTATGCAATTGCACAAGGTAGCTTGATTGTTGGGGGCTTAGGTGCAGAAGGCGCAGATGGTAGCCGAGTAGTTATCAACACACCCACGGTTGGGCGTATTCCAAATGGCGCAATAATTGAGCGAGCGATTAAAAGCCCATTTATGCAGGGGGATTACATTACTTTTAATTTAAACCGCCCTGATTTCACAACGGCAAAACGTTTAGAGCAAACAATTAATAATTTAGTTGGCCCAGATAGCGCACAAGCAATTGATGCGGCATCAATTCGTGTAATAGCCCCTCGGGATGCTTCACAACGGGTTGCTTATTTATCTACCCTTGAGAATCTAGAATTTAAGCCGGCAGATACATCAGCAAAAATCATTGTTAATTCTCGCACGGGTACTATAGTGATAGGTAAAAATGTCAAGCTGCAACCTGCAGCAATTACTCATGGTGGCCTAACAGTGACGATTGCAGAGCAGCAAAATGTATCGCAGCCTAATGCATTTAGCGAAGGCGAAACGGTAGTCACCAACCAAAGCATTATCGATGTAAATGAAGACGATTCACGGGCTTTTGTGTTTAACCCAGGTGTCAGCTTAGATGATTTAGTACGTGCAATTAACGAAGTCGGTGCAGCCCCTGGTGACTTAATGGCGATACTTGAAGCCCTTAAAGAAGCCGGCGCAATTAACGGCCAGTTGGTGGTCATTTAGTTTTTTAATTTACTAGGCTCTAGGTAACTGGAGTCTAGCCCCTCTCATTACAACTTCCTTGTTATGGTTTGTTTGGCTCAATTATTGCATTGTTAATTTTATTATTAATTATTGTGTCAAAAAGCTGATGGATACTAATCACCTCGATAAGCAAAACTTTTTTGATTTAGGCAACTTAGACTCTCTACGTCAAAGTGCTTTAAAAAGTGATGCTTCAAGTGACGCGTCAAAAGAAGCCTTAAAAAAAGCCGCGGCACAATTTGAATCTATCTTTACCCAGATGCTGTTAAAAAGTATGCGTAAAGCTAATGAAGCATTTGAAGATAAAGACAGCCCGTTTAATTCAAGCGGGGTAAAGTTTTTTGAAGAAATGCACGATCAACAACTGTCTGTTGAGCTGTCATCTAATGGCTCGTTAGGGCTTGCTGATCTTATTGTGCAGCAATTATCACCAGATGGTAAAGAGTTTATGCCAGGCTCTGTACTGCGCTCGGTGGATGACTTTACCAGTGATAAACGTGCTAACGGCACTATCAAAAATGCAGAGTCAGCAGAGGTTAAACCGACAACAAATATAGACAATACAGCTAAACAAAGTAATAACTTTGATGACGTTGAATCATTTATTAGCTCTGTATGGGAACACGCTAAAACGGCTGCAGAAAAGATTGGCTTGAATCCAGCGGTTATGGTCGCACAAGCTGCACTTGAAACCGGCTGGGGCAAACATATTATTAACAAAGCTGATGGCAGTAGTAGTAATAATCTTTTTAATATTAAATCTGACCGCAGTTGGCAAGGCGATAAAGCCAGTAAAGTGACACTAGAATTTGAACAAGGTATGCCCGTTAAAAAGCAAGCGAGCTTTAGAGCTTATGAATCCATTAAAGATAGTGTGAACGATTTCGTTGATTTTTTAAATGAAAACCCACGCTATCAAGAAGCCCTCGAAAACACAGCAAAACCTGCCGCCTTTTTAGATTCATTACAAAAAGCAGGCTATGCAACCGATCCCAATTATGCTGATAAAATTAAGCAAGTGCTCAACCGCGCTGAGCTTAAGTCATTGGCTAGCACATTGGTTCGCCAAGGAGTAAATTAAAATGTCGTTTAATTTATTTGATATTGCAAGCTCAGGAGTTCGTGCTAACTCTGAATTGTTGCAAACGACCAGTAAAAACATCGCAAATGTAAATACAGAAGGCTACGTACGTGAGCGTACGGAGCATTTGACTATGATTGACAATCAAGTTGGTCGTGGTGAAACGTATAGATTGATCAATGAATTTGCACAAAAACAATTGAATCGTGATACCTCAAATAAAGCTTTTTTTGATCAATTTGTAACAGAAGCTAGTCGTGTTGATACATTATTTTCAGAAGAGTCGAATAGCTTATCTTCCAGTATTAATTCATTATTCAATAATGTACAAGAAAGCCTTAATCAACCATCTTCAACTGTCGCGCGCTCGTTGGTTATGACAGATGCAGAAAACTTAATTGAACAAATGGATCGTTTGTCAGGAATTGTGTTTGATCAAAAAAATGTCGTGAATGAGCAGTTAGAAATATTTGCTGATGAGGCAAACACTTTAGTGCAGAATATTAGTTCGTTAAATAAGCAAGTTGCAGCCGTACATGGAACAAGTAGTGAAGGTGAGTCTAGTGCTATATATAATCAACGGGACTTGGCTATTCGTGAATTATCCGAGCTGGTTGATATTGAAACGTTAGATGGCCCTAATGGTGAGAAATTACTATTTATGGGTACAGGGGAGTCATTAGTTATGCAAGATGGCACATTTAATCTGTTTTCAATGACCGGTGACCCAGATCTAAATTTTAAAGAGCTTCACTTGGATGTTAATGGCGGCAAAGCCGTGCCGCTTGAGGTCGATACTGGCTCCTTGAAAGGCAAAATCGGCGGGTTATTATCATTTCGTGATGATATTTTAGTACCAGCGCAAAACCAGCTTGGCCAAATGGGCCTGGCATTAGCCGATGCATTTAATGAGCAAAATAAACTAGGCATGGATGGCAATGGTGAGCTAGGAGGTGATATTTTTACAATTCCTACAGTTGATGCATTTAATTACCAAGCTAATACTGGTAATGCAACAATGACAGCTACAGTTGAACCTGGCAAAGGTAGTGAGTTGCCAGCCAGTGACTTTATTATTACCTATACGGCGGCTAATACAGTTGAAATTCAGCCAGTAGATAATAAAGGTGAGCCACTAGGTAGTGCAACAACAGCGACTATTTCGGGTGGTGTAATTGACTCAACAACCAACACTTCGACTCCACCTATTGATTTGTTTGGCTTACAGATCAATGTCAATGGTACTCCTAATGCTGGTGACCAATTTCAACTAAAACTAAATTCACAAGCAGCTTCTAGTTTAGAATTAGCAACTAACCGCCCTGATGCATTAGCATTAGCGTCACCAATCAGAACTGCAGATGATATTAATAACACGGGCAGTGCAAATATATCTTTAGGGACTGTTAGTAGTGTTACGTCAGGTGGCTTTATTGTATCACCGCCAAGCCTTGCTAATGGTGAAATGAGTATAGTTAAAACCGCGAATACCAACGAGTACACTCTAACAGATAGCAGTGGCTCGACCACATTTACTATTACACCACCAGCTGAAGGTTTACTTTCACAAGCTGGCGCACCTTATGATGCTTATGGGTTTGACTTTAATATAGAAGGGGCCCCTGCTGTCGGGGACACTTTCACACTTGAATTTAATCAAGGTGGCTTTGATGATAATCGTAATGGTTTAATGCTTGCAGGATTACAAAGTGATGAGTTGGTCCGTCAAAATGTAGTGAGTTCTACAACTGCTGATAATCATAAAACATTTAATGAAGCGTACGCAGGGTTAGTAACAGACATTGGGGTCGTTACCAATCAAGCAATGACAAATGGGGCGGCATTTGATGCCCTCGCTCAACAATCAGAAGCTTGGTATGAATCTTTATCTGGTGTTAATTTAGATGAAGAAGCGGCTAATTTACTGCGTTTTCAACAATCATATGCTGCATCTGCACAAGTGCTTTCAACAGCCCGAACAATTTTTGACACACTTCTGAGTGCTGCGAGGTAATTATGCGTTTATCAAATAATTTAATGTACCAAAATGGTTTAAATTCAATTTTGAATGGTCAATCAGGTGTTAGTAAGGCGCAAGAGCAAGTTAATACGCAAAAAAAAGTGCTCAGTGCATCTGACGACCCAGCAGCAACTGCAAGGGCTTTGCTTTATACGGACCGTATTGAATCAAACGAACAATATAGCAAGAACATCACTATGCTAACTAGTAGGCTTACAACTCAAGATAGTGTACTTGAGAATATTAAAAGCTCTTTAGAAAAAGCGCATACTCTTGCTATTCAGGCGGGTAACGGTGCGTATTCTGATATTGACCGCGAAGGTATTGCTGAAGAGATAAAGGCCATCCAAAGTAGCGTACTTGATTTAATGAATGCTAAAACCGAGGACGGGAAGTATATATTCTCGGGCTATCAAGATAATACTCAAACTTATTCATTTGATTCCTCAACAGGTAAATATACTTATAACGGTGATCAGGGTCAGCATCAAATAAAGATAGCGGCCAGTGTTGACGTTAAATCAAGTGATAATGGCTTTGAGGTTTTTGAAAAAGTTGATGCCCGTTTAAATGTAGAGTCAAATGATGCCACAGTTTCAGGTGGTATCACTAGTGCTAAAGTTTACGTGCGTGAGCAAGGTCAATTTGATGAGTTCCATAAAGCAAATTATAACGCCGATCCCACTGCCGCTGCTGGGGCTAATACATTCAACATAGTAACAACAGCAGGTACACCGAACACCTATCAAGTAGAACAAGGTGGTACAGTGATTGAGTCAGGCAGTTTTGATGGCTCACAAATCAAATTTGCGGGAATGGAAATAGATATTAGCCCTGTAGCAACAGGGCAAGTAGACTTTACCCTAGAAGCACCGAAAAAAGAGAATATATTAAATACTTTGAACGACTTAATTGCTGGTTTAGCAGACTCAACAATAAGCCAAGATGATTACGACCAAATTCTCGCAGATGCTATGACACAAATTGATAATAGTAAAAATCAAGTATCTTTAACTCAAGCCGGCCTAGGCGGAAGGTTAAATACCACTGAGAAAGTTACTCAATCAAATGCCGATTTAGATATAAACAATAAAGCGTCCCGCGCCGATTTAGTTGAACTAGATATGGCCGAAGCGATTACAGAGCTAACAAAGCAAGAAACGGCCTTACAGGCATCACAGGCAACGTTTGGCCGACTGGCTAATCTTTCCTTATTTGATTACTTATAAATAACCCCAGAGTAAGGCAAAGTCTTGCCTTACTCTTTTAAAACACTCAATTTTAATTTCTCTCCTTTAAAAATTAATTAGTTAGCTTCATTTGAAATAGTTTTTCAGCACTAATGTTTAATGTTGATAAATATCCAATGCTAACTTAAAAAGATTAAATTAATAGTATAAAAGATATACAAAAACATTGGCTTAATTATTTAATTCAAAAAAAATCAAAAAAAAACTAAAGGAATTTTTGAGCAGACCGATAACTTAATTAACCAAGCAAAGCGTTGTAAATTACAACCACTGCTTAAATTAAGTAAGTTTGAGAGTAAATGATAAGTTTACTTCGGGAGAGATAATCATGGCTTTATATGTAAATACAAATGTTAGTTCATTAAACGCACAAAGACAATTAATGAATTCTGGTAACTCACTAGATACTTCATTCCAGCGTCTTTCATCAGGTCTACGCATCAATAGCGCTGCTGACGATGCGGCAGGTCTACAAATTTCTGACCGTTTAACATCACAAATAAATGGCTTAGATCAAGGTAACCGTAACGCTAACGATGGTATATCGTTAGCTCAAACTGCTGAAGGCGCACTTGACGAAGTAACATCAATGTTCCAACGTATTCGTACACTTGCACAGCAAGCTGCAAACGGTTCAAACACCGACGAAGATCGTTTAGCTATTCAAGAAGAGATTCGCTCATTATCTTCTGAAGTAAATCGTGTAGCTGAAGATACAACCTTTGGTGGCCAAAACCTTCTTGACGGTAGTTACGAGGCAAAATTTCAAGTAGGCGCTGATGCAGTTCAAACAATCGGTTTCAGTATGCAAAATGTAGCTGGAACAGCTAATACAATGTCGGCAAATGGTGGCTTCACCATGTCAGGTATTGCTGAGGTTGCTACTGGTGTTACAGGTAAAGCAATGTCTAGTCTTGCAGCAGGTATCAGTGGTGTTGACTCTGGTTTAGCACAAGGTAGCGTAGGTTTCTCAAGTTTCGCTGCGACTACTATAAGTGTGTCATCTCAAGGTAATGCTCAGCTTATAATGGCAGGTATGGACTCTCTAATTGCTGTTGTTGATAAAAAGCGTGCAGAGCTTGGTGCGGTTCAAAACCGGTTTCAGTCTACAATTCGTAACCAATCAAATATTTCTGAAAACTTAAGTGCTGCAAAATCTCGTATCAAAGATACTGACTTTGCACAAGAAACGGCTAACTTAACTAAGATGCAGATTTTACAACAAGCTAGTCAAACAGTATTAAGTCAAGCGAATCAACGACCACAGGCTGCACTAAGTCTTCTAGGTTAATAATTAGCTTTTTATGAATAAAAGAAAGTCAATTTATTGACAGGTAATAAAAAGCGCCTTTGTCTAATGGGGTATTAACAAAGGCGCTATAGAAGGATTGTAAAGCGGAGGCGCTAAAAATCCATTCATATCGTTCTAACATTTGTAGAACATGAAATACAAAGCATGAATTATGCCATATTTCATGCTTTGTTAACCCACTCTCAAACTTATCTTTCAAAGGCTCCTTTTAGGGGCCTTTTCTCTTCTCAGAAAATATTGGCCTGAACTTTGCTGTTACATTAGTAAATTTATTAATTAACCAGCAAAGTGGCAGTTTTTTGCCTCGGCAACATTAAGGTTTGCCTCTGTGACGAGTCACTTTGTCAAAAATCACCTAAATCAAGGTGACTTAACTTTGACAGATAAGAAGAGAGTGTATTATGGCTTTATATGTAAATACAAACGTGAGTGCATTAAATGCACAGCGCCAACTGACCAATACAGGAAATGATTTAGATACATCATTTAAACGTTTATCATCAGGGTTACGTATTAATAGTGCCGCAGATGATGCGGCAGGTTTACAAATCTCTGACCGTTTGCAATCACAAATACTAGGTTTAAACCAAGGTAATCGTAATGCAAATGATGGCATATCGCTTGCGCAAACAGCAGAAGGTGCGTTAGATGAAATTACATCCACTTTTCAGCGTATTAGAACACTCTCTCAGCAAGCTGCTAATGGATCAAATACTGATGAAGACCGTTTAGCTATTCAAGAAGAAATTCGACAGCTTTCAGATGAAGTGAATCGTATAGCAGAAGATACTACTTTTGGTGGCCAAAACTTACTTGATGGAAGTTATGAGGCTAGTTTCCAGGTGGGAGCTGATGCTGTTCAAACTATCGGCTTTAGTATGAAAAGTGTTGGTGGTACTGCTAATGGTCCGGTCTCGTTAACTAATAATGATGGCTTTACCATGTCAGGTATAGCCGCTATTGCGTCAGCTGTTGGTGGTAAAGGAATGTCTTCACTAGCTGCAGGTATAAGTAGTGTTTCTTCCACATTAACACAGACGAGCGCTAGTTTTAGTAGCATTACTGCTGGAAATATAAGTGTTTCAAGTCAAGTTAATGCCCAACAAGTTTTTGCGGCAATGGATGCTATGATTGCAGTTGTAGACAAAAAGCGTGCTGAATTAGGTGCTGTACAAAATCGCTTCCAATCAACAATCCGAAATCAGGCGAATATTTCTGAGAATCTTTCAGCAGCTAAATCAAGAATCAAAGACGCTGATTTTGCAGCAGAAACTGCAAATTTGACAAAAAACCAAATTTTACAACAAGCAAGCCAAACCATATTAGGTCAAGCAAATCAAAGGCCTCAGGCCGCATTAAGTCTATTACAAGGCTAAACTGAGAAATCAGTTAAATATATTTGCAAATAAGGCTAAAGTTTTCACTGTATCAGACGATAACAGATTTAGAGAACTAAAAATCTAGGACTCTAAGTCTGGAGTTGCAGCAGGGTAGGGGTATCCCGTTGTAATTCTGTTAAAAATGATAAAGCGGAGGCTAATATGGCTTTATATGTAAATACTAATGTGAGTTCGTTGAACGCACAGCGCCAGTTAATGAAATCTGGCAACTCTTTAGACACTTCATTCCAGCGTCTATCATCCGGCTTGCGTATTAATAGTGCAAAAGATGACGCGGCAGGTATGCAAATCGCTAACCGTTTAACTAGTCAAGTAAATGGCTTAACTCAGGGTAATCGAAATGCCAACGACGGCATTTCATTAGCGCAAACTGCTGAAGGCGCTCTTGATGAAGTAACATCAATGTTTCAACGTATTCGTACGCTTGCACAACAGGCGTCAAATGGATCAAACACTGATGAAGATCGTTTAGCTGTTCAAGAAGAAATACGCTCACTTTCTGAAGAAGTGAATCGTGTAGCTGAAGATACAACTTTTGGTGGCCAAAACCTACTTGATGGGACCTACGATGCTAAATTCCAAGTAGGCGCTGATGCAATCCAAACTATCGGTTTTAGTATGAAAAATGTAGCTGGTACAGCTAATACAATGTCGGCAAATGGTGGCTTCACCATGTCAGGTATTGCTGAAGTTGCTACTGGTGTTACAGGTAAAGCAATGTCTAGTCTTGCAGCAGGTATCAGTGGTGTTGACTCTGGTTTAGCACAAGGTAGCGTAGGTTTCTCAAGTTTCGCTGCGACTACTATAAGTGTGTCATCTCAAGGTAATGCTCAGCTTATAATGGCAGGTATGGACTCTCTAATTGCTGTTGTTGATAAAAAGCGTGCAGAGCTTGGTGCGGTTCAAAACCGATTCCAATCTACAGTTCGTAATCAGTCAAACATCTCTGAAAATTTATCTGCCGCACGTTCACGTATCCAAGATACAGACTTCGCGACAGAAACAGCAAACTTAACTAAGATGCAAATTTTACAACAAGCTAGCCAATCTGTTTTAAGCCAAGCAAATCAACGTCCTCAAGTAGCATTATCGCTACTTGGTTAATATTTTTAAATAAGCTACTTTAGGGTCAGGAAATTTTCTCTGAAGTGGCTTATACTTAGCATATAAGATATTAAGAGGTGCTACTATGATAGATCTTAATTCAACGCAAAGGTCTAATGATAACCTTACGACTGGTGGAAGTTCTGCAATTTTAAAAGCTGAAATAGATGATATTAAAGCAAATAAAGGCACAGAAATTGCTGGTAGAGAGGCTGTGGATATTGAGAAAGTCTCTAAACAAAATGAGCAGAAAGATAAAAGTGCTCTAATTGCTGAAGTAAAACAAAACTTAGAAAAGCTTAATAGCTATATCCCAGTTACATCAACCAATTTAATTTTTGAATTTGATGAGGTAGGAGAATCACCTATTATCAAAGTTCTCGATAAAGAAAATGATGAAGTAATTCGAGAAATTCCAACTGAAGAATTTCGAGAAGTGGCTAAAGCTTTAGAAGAGTTTGCCGCTAAATTGAGTAATAAAGGTATGTTGTTCGATAGAACAGCATAGCAATATAGTATTTTAGGAGTATTACTATGGCATTAATTACATCTGCTGGGGTTGGTTCTGGACTTGATCTGGAAAGCATCATCAGCGCGACACTATCAGCTGAAAATACCCCTAAATTACAAGCGCTCGCTGAAAAGGAAGAGACCTTACAGGTTGAGCTTTCTTCGTTAGGCGAAGTCAAATCTGCTATGTCTAAACTGCAGGATACAATAGAGAAACTTGCAGACATTGATAACTTTAACAACCGAATTGCTGATATTAAGCAACCGGCCAGTGATGAAGGCGATCTGATTTCGGTAACACCAACTTCTGATATCTCACCTGGAGACTTTAATATAGAAGTAGTTGAGCTTGCTCAAGGTAGCCGAGCTACATCTAATGCAGGCCTATTTACCTCAACAGACGATGTTGTAACAGTTTCTAGTGGTACTCTATCTTTTGCAGCAGGTGATAAGAGCTTTGATTTAACACTCGACGCAGGTGCGACTTTAGCAGACTTACGTGATGCAATTAATGACTCAGATGATAACTTTGGTGTTACAGCAAATATCATTAACACGGGTACAGAATCGAAACTGGTACTCACATCAAATGTGTCTGGTACGGGCAACGATTTAGTTATTACTAACGATAATGCTGAACTTGATAATGTTTCGACACTTGCTAACGATGGTGTAAGTGCTGGCGGTATTGCAATTGCATCGGGTGATGAAGCTAAAAGTGCAGAAATCAAAGTCGATGGTATTTTGATTACTAGTGATACTAATACTTTTAAAGATGCTGTCCAAGACATGACAATTGTTGCAAAGCGACAAAGTGTTGACGGTGAGACTGCAAAACTATCTGTTAATGTAGATACTGAAAGTGTTACCAAGTTAGTTGATGAGTTTATCACGAACTATAATAATTTAATTGGTCAAATTGGTTTACAAACGCGAGTGGGCAAACCTCTTAATGCAGATTCGACAATTCGTTCATTCGATTCTCAACTAGTTAATGCTCTTTCGACACCTATTACAGGAGCTGGCCCGTTTTCAAGTATCTTTGATATTGGTTTAGGTGTTGATAAAGAAGGTTACCTTGAAAAATCGAGCTTAGTTCGTAGCTTAAACGAAGCTATGGATGAAAATTACGATGATATTGGCAAGGCTTTTGCTGGTGAAAACGGGATAGCAAAACAATTAGAGTCTCTTTTTGACAATTATTTAGACTCCAAAGGAATTATGAATCAACGAGAAACTAACTTAAATTCTCAACTAGACGATCTTGAAGATGATGTAATTAACCATGAATATAGAATGGAAGAGTTGGAGGCGAGGCTTCGCCAGCAATATGCTGGTTTAGATGTGTTATTAGCCCAAATGCAATCAACTCAAACATACTTGAGTTCACAGCTTTCCAGCCTCCCTGGTTTTACTAAATCATCTTAAGAATAACTAGTTTCTCTATCGTTTGAGCAAAAGGTGAACCATGTACAACGCAAAAGTAAAAAAATATCAAAAAGAAGCACTTAAAACTCGCCTTGCAGGTGCTGATCGTTATGAAATAATTCAGATGCTAATGGCTGGTGCTATAGAAAAAATGGTGCTTGCGAAAGTGGCAATTGAAAAAAGGCACCTTGAAGCCAAAAGTGAATATCTATCAAAAGCTTCAGCTATTATAGAAGCACTTAGAGGGTGTTTAGATTTTGACGTCGGTGGTGAAGTAACTGAAAACCTTTATGCATTGTATTCTTACATGATTGATAGATTGTTAGATGCAAGTTTAAAGAACGATCCAACCATTATTGACGAAGTAAGCGGCTTACTTAAAGAAATTAAGTCTGCATGGGACGCAATTCCCCATGAAGTAAGAGAACAAACTTTAAGAGATAATGGCGCTGATGCAAATGTCGGATAGTCAATTTTCTCAACTTGAAAATCAAATTGAGATACTTAACGCTCATTTAGAAAAAAACAACCTTGATGAATTTAACGCTAGTTTTATAGAATTTGACCAAAAAGTAAGGTCACTATTCAGTAATATCAATAGCCTATCACCTGAAAGCATTAGGCGTTGCGAAGTTGTTTTTAGTGATTTTAATGCGCTACTGCAACGTGCTGAAGGCCAAAAAAAGAATTTAGCAAAGCAAATAGGTGTTCATATAAGTAATCAAAAAAAACTTAACGTATATAAAAGCATCAAGTAGGTAAAGAATAATGACAACACAAAAATCTGTTGAAGCTCAATTAGAATTACTTTCAGAGCAGCTTGAAACGAAGTTAGAAAAACAGCAGAAAGAACAAATATTTGCCGAAAAAGCTAATCTGATTTTTGAGCGTAACCTATTGGCATTTAAGCAATTTTTCCCTGAAATTTATGATAGGTTTTTACACTACAATCCAGGCGAAAAATTTCAGCTACTCCTCAATGAGAATGGCACTGCTAACATAATAGATTATGAAACCGGGGTGCCAATGTACTCGGAAGATCCAATAAGTCAGGCAAGAGAACAGGCTGAAAAAAATATAAATGCCCCAATTCTTGGGCGTACAGACCACTCAAAAGTTTCATTAATTGAAAACCCCCTTGATTTTTGCCATATCAAATTAATGAAAAATATGGGCTTGGTTTATTTGGAAGCAAAACAAGAACTCGAATTAAACAATACTCTTGATGAAGTTATGCCTAGCTTGATTGTCTTTGGCATAGGTTTGGGATATCACTTACCATACCTGCTTGACAGTAAAAAAATTAGCTTTATAAATATTTTAGAGCCAAACGAAGACTATTTTTTTGCAAGTCTATTTGTTACAGATTGGCAGGAAATTTTAGAACATATCAATCACAGTGGTAGTTATCTTTATCTAGGCATTGGCAAAACAGAAACCGAAGTTTTTCAAGATATTTATGAGCGCTCAAGAAATGTTGGCGTGGCATCAGTTAGTTTTTCTTGGTTCTATCAGCACTACCCATCTGTAACTGTTAATAACTGGATTAATCAATTTAAAGTTAATTTTCATCAATTTTTTACAGGTTTTGGCTTTTTTGATGATGCACTTATGGGAGTTGCCCACACATTGGGTAATGTCGATAATGGCCTGAACCTTATGGTTAATCATTTAAGTCAAGTTAGCGCTCCAAAATATGACAACTTTCCAATCGTTATAATTGCTAATGGTCCATCTTTAGATAAAGAAATTGAAGCTCTTCAAAGTATTAAAGATAAAGTCGTTATCTTTTCATGTAATTCAGCTTCTACAGCGTTGATTCAATATGGAATTATTCCCGACTTTCATGTTGCATTAGAGCGTACAGAACAGACCTATCATTTTCTTAAAGATTACCTCCCTGAATCTGCTCGAAGCAAGATTAATTTTTTGACAACTAATGTGATGCATCCTAGCGTATCAAGTCTTTTCCCTTGGACTGGCTTTGGATTAAAAGGTAATGAGTCTGCTTCGCAATTAATTCAATTATCACAGGTTTTAGGCAAGCATGAATTTACGGGAAGTCTTTCATATTGTAATCCGCTAGTTGGCAACACAGCACTTAGTTTTGCATGTCATTTGAATTTTAAAAATATTTATTTATTTGGTGTTGATAATGGCTATATAGATGAAAACCATCACCATTCAAAATCAAGTTTTTATTACAATGATAAAGGCGAAACAGTCCATCAACCTTTAAAAATGGGTAAGCAAATAGTATTACCTGGAAATTTTGCACCTTCTGTTTTAACTGATGAGTTTATGAGTGTTGGTAACAGCCAAATGGAGAAACTCGTCGATTTATTTGTGCCAAAAGGTACACACTTCTTTAACTGTAGTAATGGTGCAAAAATTAAAGGGGCAATACCTTTAAAGTCTGAGGATATTTTCTTAGAGAAAACTCAAGTTGATAAACATGAGGTTATTGAATTTATCAAATCAACTAAATTCTCAGCTCCATTTGATGTAGAAAAAGTTGAGTCATATTTGCAATACAATGAATTTGAAGAGTTTTGCTCTACGTTTGCAAATATATTAAAAGAAGATGTAAGCACTCGAGGTGATGCGTTAGATGCATTACTCAAAAGTATTCGCTACCTCTATTCATTTAAAGATAATGCAAAATATTTAAACATTTTTCTAATGATGGAAGGGGAAACCTTATACACGACAGCTCTTTTGATATCTCTGTTGTACAACTTTGGAGATGAAGAGCAAATAATGCCTTACTATTTAAAAGCACTCCAGCATTGGGTTGAGTTTATTGACTCGGCGCCAGAGTACTACAAAGCTAATATTCGCTTGTGCAAGTAAAGTCATTTAAACGAATAGTTGCGAGTTCTTTTTTTACTTTTAGCGGATTTATTAATGAATAATAACAAATTAGAAAAAAGTTTATCTTTGCAAAAAAAAGCAAAACAGATAATTCCTGGCTTAACTCAATTACTTTCTAAGCGACCAGATATGTTTAGTACCAATATTTGGCCTGG
The DNA here is from genome assembly GCF_030408095.1 of Pseudoalteromonas sp. APC 3893. Classification (NCBI taxonomy): domain Bacteria; kingdom Pseudomonadati; phylum Pseudomonadota; class Gammaproteobacteria; order Alteromonadales; family Pseudoalteromonadaceae; genus Pseudoalteromonas; species Pseudoalteromonas sp. APC 3893. Next base: position 266,780 of record NZ_JASDCD010000003.1, on the reverse strand, counting down.
GTATTTTTCTAAATCAAAAGGATGCCAAGTTTGGGATCTTGATGGTAATGAGTATCTTGATATGTCTATTTCTGGTATCGGTGCAAATATTCTTGGTTACGCGATAGATGAAGTTGATGATGCGGTTATTAACTCTATTCGAAATGGGGTTAGTTCTAGCTTAAATTGCCCAGAGGATGTTGAGCTTGCTGAGAAGTTATTAGAATTACACCCTTGGTCTGAAGAAGTTAGATATGCCCGTTGTGGCGGTGAAGCAATGACTGTCGCAGTTCGTATTGCACGAGCAGCAACAGGTAAAGATAAAATTGCTTTTAGTGGTTATCATGGATGGCATGATTGGTACTTATCAGCCAATGTTACAAGTAATAGTAATCTTAACGACCATTTAATTCCTGGCCTTTCACCTAAAGGTGTTCCAAAAGCTCTAGCAGGAACAGCATTACCTTTTCCTTTTAATGATATCAAAGCTCTAGAGCAGTTAGTTGCTGAAAATGGTGATGAGCTTGCTGCTATCGTGATGGAGCCAATGAGAAATTTTGCCCCATCTGAAGAATACTGGCAGCAAGTTGAAGCGATTGCAGCACGATTAAATATCCCATTAATTATTGATGAAATATCTATGGGCTTTAGAATCAACTGTGGTGGTTCACATTTGAAACTAGGTATTAACCCGGATATTGCTGTGTTTTCTAAAGCAATGGCTAATGGTTATGCAATGGCTGCTATAATTGGCAAGTCTAAATGGATGGATGCAGCTCAAACAAGTTTTATATCTAGCACAATGTGGACTGAACGAGTAGGGCCTACAGCTGCATTAGCAACGATTAACTATTACGAGCAACACCAAGTCCATGAGCATATAGCTGTAATCGGTGCAAAAATTAAGGATGGCTGGCTAAGTTTAGCGCAAAAGCATGGCCTTGAAATTCATGTTTCTGGTATTGATGCCCTTTGCCACTTTAGTTTAAAGAATGAAAACTTTTTGACGCTTAAATCTTACTTTATTGAGAAAATGTTAGAGCAAGGTGTGTTAGCAACTAATATGTTTTACTGCATGTATGCACACAAAGAGCACCACGTTGAGACTTATTTAAAAGCGGTTGATAATGCGTTTTCGGCCATAGCCGATGCGATTGAAAATCCAGAGTTACTTGCACATGTTGTTCCATCAACGTCAGGCTTTAAAAGGCTGAATTAAGATGAACTTACTGACTTCAAATAGGTTTAAACTAAGATATCTTGAAGCAGCTGATGCATCTGCTAAGTATTTAAACTGGTTGAATTCAGGTGTAAGCGAATTTATCCTAAATAAACCAGAGTCTAACAGTGGCCTTGTTGCATATATTGAAGAGCAGCTTGCAGATAAAGATGTGTATTTTTATGGCATTTTTACTCTTGATACTGATGATCATATTGGAAATATTAAGTTTATCATCAAAGGAAAAAACCGAGATTGTGTCGAAATGGGTATTTTGATAGGTGAAAAAGCGTGGCATGGCAAAGGTGTTGCAAAGGAAGTAATAGAATGTTTTGCAAGCCATGCAAAACAGCAATTACGTATTACTAAAATGCAGCTTGGTGTTGACTCAGTCAATACTGCTGCCGTTTCGGCTTATTATAAAATAGGTTTTAAAGTTGTAGATGATGGTCGAAATGATGGCGGTATAACAATGTTATGGGAGTTTTAAGTTGTTGAATACTTTTACTGAACAGCTTGTTTCAAAGCTTCTGAACAAAGATTTTTATATTGTAATTCAAGCTAGAATGACGTCATCTCGTTTACCTAAAAAGGTAATGCTACCTCTTGGAACAAAGCCTGTATTAGAAGTGATGCTTGAAAGATTAGCTCCTTTTAAAGAGAAGATCATTATCGCGACAACAGATGATGGAACTCAACGACCTATAACTGAATTGTGTGAACGACTGGGTGTGAAATACGTTGAAGGTGGCACTAACAATGTATTAAGTCGCTATTACCTAGCTGCACAGTCTGTAAATGCAAACTCGGATTCCGTAATTGTTCGTTGTACCAGTGATTGCCCTCTCATTGATTTAACTGAAACCGCACGTGTTATAGATCATTTTTATAGTGTGCGCAGTGAGTATGATTATATTTCGGCTGGCCCTCACTGTGGTTTCCCTAATGGCTTTGATACAGAAGTGTTTACTTTTGAGGCGCTTAAATCAGCCTTTGAATACGCAACAGAAGATTTTGAAAAAGAGCATATGACGCAATATATTTGCAGAAATATGAAAGTGGCTGATTATAAAAACGTCGATGATTTCAGTCATTGGCGTTTAACTTTAGATGAGCCAGCTGATTATGAGTTAATTAAAGCCATTTATAGCTTGTTTGATTACCGTACCGACTTCACATTTGATGAATTAAAACAAATGCTAAGCTCTCATCCTGATATACTTAAGATCAATGAGCACGTAGAACAAGTTCAAGTTGGGTAATATGTTTAAGAAAGAATTTAAAATAGCTGATACATGGGTAGGGCACGATCATCCTTGTTATATCATCGCTGAAATGTCAGCTAACCATGGTCAATGTTTAAATAAAGCTAAAGAGTTAGTTTATGCCGCTCATGAAGCCGGTGCTGATGCGATTAAGCTACAAACTTATACCGCAGATACTTTAACCATGGATTGTAAACTTCCTCACTTTGAAGCGACTGGTCCATGGCAAGGTCAGTACTTACATGATTTATACAAGACAGCCTTTATGCCTTGGGATTTTCATGCGGAATTGTTTGAACTATCAGCAAAACTTGGACTTACTTGTTTTTCATCACCCTTCGATAAATCTGCAGTAGATTTATTAGCACAGTTTGATGCACCAGCTTATAAAATTGCTTCACCTGAACTAATTGACCACCAATTAATTCGTGATGTAGCCACTTCCGGTAAACCCGTTATTATGTCAACAGGTGGTGCGACGTTAGTTGAGATTGCTGAGGCGGTCAAAGTCGCTGAAGATGCGGGGGTTACTGAACTTGCATTGATGAAGTGTACAAGCACTTATCCTGCTCCTGCAGAGACTATTAATTTACGAACTATTCCTCACATGCAACAGGCTTTTGAGTGCCCTGTTGGTTTATCTGATCATACATTGGGAAATGATGTGCCATTGGCTTCAGTTGCCGTAGGTGCATGTATGATTGAAAAGCACTTTGTATTAGACAAAACAGATAATACTGCGGATAGCTTTTTTTCAATGACGCCATCGGAGCTTCAGGCCCTTGTCCATGGTGTGAGACAAATTGAAAAAGCACTGGGCAAAGTTGATTATCCATCCGTTGCCTCAAAAGCACGTCGCTGTGTTTACATTATCAAAGATATTAAAGCTGGAGAGCCGCTGAGCCCTGAGCATTTAAGACAAATGCGCCCAGGGGGCGGCGAAATTACGCCAAAAGAGCTGCCAAACCTTATTGGACGAACAGTTAATAAAGAGTTACGTTGTGGCACTCAATTGTCTTGGAGTGACCTTAAGTGAGCGATATGAAACAAGACTTAATCCAATCGGTTCAGCAATTTTTATTAGAGCGCGGCGTATTTGTTGAAGATGCTGACATTGTAGAATATGACTTTGTGGCTGCTGGGGCTTTAGACTCATTTGAGATACTGAGCCTTATTATGAGCTTAGAAACCGAATATGGTATTGCTGTTCCTCCAGAGTTAATGGTTGACAGTGAGAATGCAAAAGTAGGAAATTTAGCTACTGCGTTAGTGAAGTTAAATGATAGCAATTAGAGTCGATACATTATGTGGCTTGGGTCACTTTATGCGTTGTAAATGGCTCGCATTGGAATTACAACGCTTGGGTGAAGAGGTTGTTTTTTTAGTCGATACACGATTATCACATCAATTAACTGAACAGCTCGGAAATATCCATATATTACCCCATGCAAAATCACAAATAGAAGATGCAGCGAATTGTGTTCAGCTTTTCAACGACCAGCAACTAATAGTTGATAAACTACTCATTGATAGCTATCGTTTTGATATCGAGTGGGAGTCAGAGATGGCAAAGCATGTGTCATCCATTATTGGGATAGACGATCTTGAAAGGGAGCATTTAGCTGAGCTTGTTATCGATAGTAAATGGAGTGCTGAAAAGACTTCGTCACGTTACCAAAGTACTGCATTTGAATCACAAAACTTTTTACTCGGTCCTGATTTTTCGATGCTGTCGCCGGCGTATCGAAACTGCGTGCAAACTGAGCGTTCAAATAAAGAGCTTATGTTTTCTCTCGGTGGTGGTGGCGACTGGAAAAAGCTTACTGAAATTATTCAATTAATTCTTGAAACAGCGCCAGAGTATAAAGTTAATGTAATTATAGGCCCTAATGCTACATCGGTCACTCTGCTACATGAGTTAGCTTTAGGCAACTCGCAATTAAATTTAATTGAAGCACCTCGTTGTTTAGCCAAATACTATAAAAGCTGCACCTTGTTTGTTGGCGCTTTAGGCATGTCCTTGTATGAGCTGGCCGCGACTAAAACCCCTGCGTTAACGTTCTCAATCGCAAAGAATCAAGAAAATCAACAAACTGCATTAGATGATCTGGGGCATTATTTCCATATCGCAAACTTAATAGACTATCCGCCAAAACAGGTTTTAAAGCTCATTTTAGCAATGCTACAAAATATAGAACGCATCCACCTAATGCGTGAAAATGTTGCTGTAAAAATTGATGGCGAAGGTGCAAGTCGTGTTGCCAAGTTAATTACTTCAGAGCTAGCTTCTAGCCAGATTACTCAAGCCAATAGCAACCTAATTGAAAGCCAGCACCAGCATTTAACCGACACTATTACGTTAAGGCGAGTGGTTGTTCAGGACATAAACCGCTATTTGGCAGCGAGAAACTTACCGAACAATGCTTGGCGAATGACGATCACAAAAGATATCGATCAACTTGATCATTATTGCTGGTGGTTTGCTAATCGTCGCGACTCTTATGTTATGGAAGTGAAAGGCAAGCCGTTACTTTACGTTTGGCATCAATTGTATGAAATAGAGCAGCAAAATTATTTAATAGGTGGTTGGTTTGCTGCAAGTGACGATGTTAATTTTGCCCATGCTCAACTAGTATTAGATTGGCAACTAAAAGAGACTGAGCAAACAAACCCAGATGCAATGTGGGTAGCCGTTATTAATAAAGAAAATAAGTTTGTAAATTTGCTTAATCAGCGAGCAGGATTTAAATCTATTGCAGGGGATGCTAAAAAAATGGCAGTGACTCAACATTTATTTCCAAATGCTTCGATTGATGATTTTAATTTTGTAGGAAAAGGGTGAGTGTGTGGATAAAGGTATTTATGAGTTATTTGCTACGAATGTCGCTAACACTCCCACTAAGGTAGCTGTTTTTTTTCAACAGCAAAGCGTAACGTATGATGAATTAAATCAGCAAGTTATTAAGCTTACTAGCCATTTTTTAAAACAAGGTGTTACGCAAGGCCAACGTGTCGCAATATTTGCACCTAACGGTATTGAATTTATTGTTTCGCTGCTGGCAATCGCTAAATTAGGTTTAGCCGCTGTGCCGTTACCTGTTAGCTTAAAAGGGCTTGCTCTGACCGTTGCTCTTAAGAAAACCCCCGTTGCTAAGGTGATTGCTTGGCCGACCATTAGCAAATCACTTCTTGCAGATAATCTTATTGAAGCTGAAAATTTAATAACATTAGGCCAAAGTGTTGCTAATGAAACAAATTGGTTTTGTGTTCAACAAGCTGAAGCAGAATGCTTTTTTACTGATACAATTGATACGCAAGCACCTTATATCTTAACCATGACTTCTGGTTCTACTGGTCAACCTAAGCCAATAGTGTTGAGTCAAGCATGTAAAGTAAATAGAGCATTTTATGCGACCATAAACTACTACGGATTAACGCCCGATGACGTTATTCTCGTAGCGACTCCTATGTACCACTCATTAGCTCAGCGTGGTGTGCTAATGCCTTTGATGCTTGGTGCAACAACGGTTGTATTACCAAAGTTTAATTTGAAGCTATGGCTACAAGCAATTGAACAGCAGCAGGTGAGTTTTCTATTTGCCGTTTCGGCTCAATTAGTAAGCTTAATTCAAAACGGTGTTGAAGGGCATGATTTGAGCTCTTTACGCTGCCTCGTATCCTCTTCGGCGGTATTAGATAAAGAGAGTAAACAAATCTTACTTTCTTTGCTTAGTTGCCGCTTACACGAGTGTTACGGTGCTTCAGAGGTTGGTGTTGTGACTGATTTTGCGGTATCAGAACATCCTGAATTGAGCGGCAGTGTAGGCAATGCTTTACCATTCGTTACTGTGAAAATTACCGATGAGCATGGCCAAGAATTAGCTGCAACTGAAGTTGGAGAAATTTGTTGTAAAACAACAACCGGGTTTAACGGGTATCATAAATTACCTGAAAAAACGCGAGAAGCTTATTATCTTGGTGATTTTTTCAAAACAGGTGATTTAGGTTACCTTGATGAGCAAGGCTATTTATATTATGTTGGTCGTAAAAAAGAGTTGATCTCAAGCGGCGGAATCAATGTATACCCTCAAGATATTGAAGCCGTGATAAAAATGCATCCAGACATCGAAGATTGCGTGGCTTTTTCAATTCCAGACTCTCAGTTTGGTGAGGTAATAAAAGTTGTCTATACAACGCTCTCGTCGTCAGTAAATGAAACAGAAATAAAGAAACTGTGTTTACAACAATTAACCGATTATCAACAGCCTAGAGTGTTAGAGCAAATTGATAGTTTTGAAAGAAGTAGTTTAGGCAAAATTCTTCGGCAGAATGTAAAAGAAAGATATAGCTAGAGTTGTAATAACTTTAGCTATACCTCCGTAGCCCAATACTTAAAGAGGTGTTAATTTTATAAACCTCATTAGACATGGACGCCTTTCTGATATTAATAGAGCTCTATTGTCATCAGTAAAGTGGCGTAGTTCAGGGTAATTAAAGCAACTTCTATCAACCGGTTTTAATGGTTCAATTTTAAAATGTTTTGCTGCATTCATAAGCAGTGTGCGATATTTATTTATAAAATCATCGGCCCAGTTATGTATTTCAATAATGATGGTGCAATTTTTGAGTACAGCCAGGACTTCAGCAGTTAATAATTCGAACTCAAAACCTTCGATATCTATTAACACTAGCGCGTTTTGAACATCTTCTTCTGATAGCCTTTCAAGGCTCTGTAGATTTGCCTCGCCGTAGATTGTTAAGCTTCCCAAAGAACCATTATTTATCCAATTTTGATGAATTACTTCCTGACCCTTTTGGCTTTGCTCGAAGCAAATAGCATTGTTTATTTTTTTCGAATTTAAAATACCGCACGCATAATAGCCATCAGCAGCACCTATATCTATGAAGTTAGAATACTCATCTTGTTTGATATTAGAAATGATATCGAGTATTTCTTTCTCATATAGCCCAAGTAACATTGAGCCAAGATCTAATTTACCCCACCAAGTGTCCTTATTTAATTTGAGCCCTTTAAATGGACCATAAGAAACTTGGCCTTTCAATAGATCGTAACATTCTAAAGAAATCCGTTCCTGTCTCTGCTGGACGGTTTCGTTTCTCCATATAGCTAAATTGTTATCACTAACTTTAGATTGACTATCTAGAATTGGCTTAAAATAGCTTAGTTCAGTTTCAATTAAATTTTTAATATCCATATGTATCCTATGGTTATAGTCATTAAAAAGCTGTTAATATTGAAATACATAAATAGACTAAACTCCTAGCTGAAGGGTAGCAAAGTGAGATTTAATCAAACTTAGTTTGGCAGTCGATCTTTTCAGGAATAGAAAAGTCTTTAATCTCAGCTAATAGCTCTTTTCTTGACTTATCTTCAGAATATGAACTAAAATCTCCAACCGTACATTCAGAGCAAATACCCGTTTTCTCACTGAAGTCATATAGTGACCGTCTCATCTGGTTTAATTTTTTTGAAGTATATAGGTCAAATAGATTTTGATCAGAAATATTACCAACATTCTCCAAGTTAAATTTGTTATCGTGAAATGATTCACAACATGGCTGAACATTACCGTCATAAAAAATTGTAAACTCACGAAACGGCCTAGCACAAGGAGAGACTCTTTTGTTTACTTCAGCACTGTTATTCTCAAGTGTGCCGCCCCTATTTGTACCGTCCTTTCTCCAGTCTGGCCATTGAATCAATATTCTGACACCTTCTACATAGCATGAGAAAGAGTTGTTTAATTCAATGAAAGAAATATCTAATTCATCATCAATGAAATTATATTCAAGCCTTTTCAATACCTTAAGTAATCTACGCTGAATTATTGTATTATCTTGATTAACATTAGGTAAAGGGTGTAATGTAACGCAAATATGATTTAACCCACTATAAGAAAGGTCCTTTAGTAAAGGTAATCGCAAAAAATCACCATTTGAGTTAAACCCAATGTGTGCAGCTGGTAGGTATTTGCGAATAGTACAAATTTTATCAGCTAGTTTCTTATCTAAAAGCGGCTCATTATAAAGGTTTAGTGATATTTTGTTATCGTATCGGATCTCTGATAATTCTTTGCAGACTTTTTCTATCAGGTTATCTTTCATATAAGACTGAGAGTTTTGTCTATCAGAAAAACTGACAGGGCAATAATCACACTTTCGGTTACACTCGTATGATAACTCAAGATTAATGACTTCAACATGTCTCTTAAATAACACTCTTTTATCAATTTCTTTTAAGTTACCTGTACTGGTATCCCCCATAAGCAATTTTAAGTTTTTCTTGCCATTGAACCCTACCATTTGAAAATAGTGCATACATTTTCCTTCAATAATTTTTCTGAAATATTTTTATTGTGTAGAAGAGACATCAATAAACTTTGACCCACGCTTTCTCTTTTACAGAGCTATTTGCTGCAGAAAATAAATTCAAGCCGTCTTTTGCTTGCTCTAAGCCAAATACATAGTCACTTTTTTTGTCTGTACCAGCTAAGTAACAGCAAAGTTCTTCGTAAATATCTGTATATAAATTAGAAAAAGCTTCAACAAATCCTGTTGGGTGACCTGGCTTCATTCGGTTATATCTAAATTGGTTAGCATACTCACACTGTCCGGCTCTATCTAAGATTTCTCTGCGCCCGTCATTGTAGTTTAACTCTAATTCATCAGGGTTTAGTTGGAACCAACGCGCGCTTCCTTTGTCACCGTATATTCTGATTTGAAGTCCATTGCGGTGACCTATCGCCGTTTTTGACATCCACATACTACCCTTTATGTTATTTGGGTAGTTCAGCAACATATTTACATCATCAATTAAATTTGGGTATTGAGAATGGTTAGTAAATTGTGCGATTGTTTCCGTTGGCTCCATTTCAAGTAAGTATGTTGATAAGTGGTGTAAATGCACCCCTAAATCCAAGCAAATAGTTGGCACTTCAAAATCTTTTAAACGCCATGCTTGTGGCATCGATGGTTTACCTGCAATATCTGGCGGCCTTCTGAATCCTTCTTGTGGCATTTCAAGGTGAATTTTTTGGATAGTGCCAAGGGCACCTTGCTTTACTAGGTGTTTCAACTCTCTGACCATCGCATAGCCACTGTAGTTGTATGTAACAGCTAGAAAGTGTTTATTTTTATCGTAGCAGGCTTCAATTTCAGCGACTTCTGCAGGGCCGGTTACAAGGGCTTTTTCGCAAATAATCGGTAAGTTCGCCCTCAGAAGCGTGGTTATTACCTCAATATGATGGGGTGTTGGTGTCAGTATAACAAATGCATCAACATGGTTTTTCTCTTGCTCTACAAGTTCTTCCCAATTGTTGTATAAATGCTTTTCTGAAACTCCCCATCTCTGCGCTGTAGCACTATTTTCATCGGGGTTTCTTGAAAAGGCACCTGCAACAACTGCAAACTTGTTATCGAGTTGACTTGCGGCGAAGTGAACATAGCCTACAGCTGAGTTATTGCCACCGCCAATGAAGGCAAGTTTTAATTGTTTATTGTTGTCATTCATATATATCTGCCTTTTTTGATCATAGCCATTTATCGGCAATCAATCTTTTTTCTAAACTATTTATAGTTGCCAATTTGCTGGATTGGTGAGTCTTGGATCATTAACAGTCATTTCTTTGAGCACGTCGTGAGAGATTTTGATGCTGCTCTGATAGGCCTCTAAAATTTGCTCTAACTCAGACTCTGAGTTCACACCGACCACTATTTTATCTATTTCATCTTCTTTTAAAGCATATGCAAGGCTGAGTGTTAGTGCCGACACACTAAGATGCTGCGCTAACTGATGAAATGATAATAAATCTTGCTTCCAAGGTTTAAAGTAACTAGCTAACTCATTGATTGGCATTAATAACAAGCCTTGTAAAAAACAAGATCTAGCATGCACTTGTGTTTTGTTTTTACTTAGTAATGAAAGAGCGCCAGTATGTTTAAAGTAGGTATCAAATGCATTGTAAGGTATTTGCACAAGGTTAATTTCGCTCAACTGTTTGAAGCTATCCACCTCTGCACCTGAATACAAAGAAACACCTTTACCCGCTAATTGACTTTCTAATTGTCGTTGTTTTAAACACGCTAAAATGGGCGCTACACCTAGTTTCTCAATGTCGCTTGCTTGGTGAAATAGGATTGCGTTTAGTTTTTGAGTTTTAAAATCTGAAAAACATTGCTCAATTAATGCAATGTAATGATCTGTATCCTTATTAGAAAATTGCTCTTTTTGTAGTGGGGGTAACTTAGTAACTATGTTAAAGCAGTCATTAATCGGAGGATAGGATGCCAACACTTGGTGACTCTCACCGTAACCAAGTGCTGTATCTAATGTAGTAATACCGGCGTCTTTTGCAATATCTAAAATGGCATGAGCCTTGGCAATGCTAGGTTGACCATGCTTATTACTAACACCGTAGTCCAAGCCAAATTGCACTGTACCTAGAGCAAGCTTCATACTAAACCAATCAATGTATTGATAACGAATTGCTGCTCTTGCGCTGTCATTGTTGGATGCACAGGAATTGTAACAGCCTGTTTGTAATATGTTTCAGCGTTTGGAAAATCGCCTTCAGAAAAGCCCAATGCTTGATAATAGGGTTGTAAATGAATGGGTATATAATGCAAGTGAGCAATAATTCCTTGCTCGCGCATGCCTGTAATGACTGATTTGTGTTTTTCTACGCCACACTGCGTTAATCGAACAATATATAAATGGTAGCTAGAGTAACAATCATTCGATTGTATTAAATGAGCTACAGCTGGATTTGCAAACGCATGGTCATATGTTTTTGCAATGTCGTTACGTACTCTTACAAAGTTATCTAGTTGTTTTAATTGGCTTAGCCCCAATGCTGCTTGTATGTCAGTCATTCTATAATTAAAGCCAAGCTCAATTTGTTGATAATACCAAGGACCATGACTAGGTTCAGTCATTTCATCTGGATTGTTAGTGATGCCATGACTGCGTAAGCGCTTCATTTTCTTATTGAGTTTTTCGCAGTTAGTAACCGCCATACCACCTTCAGCTGAAGTGATGATCTTTACAGGGTGAAAGCTAAAAACAGTAATGTCTGAGTACTCACAGCTGCCAACAGGCTTGTTTTTATACGTCGCCCCAATAGCATGAGAGGCATCTTCAATGATCTTAAAGCCATACTCTTTGGCAAGTTCATTTATCGCGACCATATCGCATGATTGACCTGCTAAATGAACAGGGATAACCACTTTGGGAAGTCGCTTGTTATGCTTGGCAACTATTAATTTTTCTTTAAGGGCTGTAACCGACATATTGCCCGTTTCAAGGTCAATATCAACAAAGTCTACTTCTGCTCCACAATACAGCGCGCAATTGCTTGAAGCTACAAAAGAGATTGGCGAAGTCCATACCAAGTCACTTTCACCAACACTTAGAGCAAGACAAGCAATATGCAGGGCTGAAGTTGCACTGTTTGTAGCGCAAGCATCGTTTGCACCACAGTAGTCTGCGATTGCCTTTTCAAATACAGGAACAACAGGCCCCTGTGTTAACCAGTCAGATTTTAAGACATCAATAACGGCATTAATATCGTCTTGTGAAATACTTTGCTTGCCGTAAGGAATTACCTTGTTCATCATCATAAGTATTACAGCAATGCTTGGACATTGAAGTTTTTGATTTCTTCAAGGGTCATATAGTGTGGGTTACTTAAAGAGTTATACTCAAAGCCTTGTTTTACTTTTTTACCTTTTTCGCCAATTGCATTCACGGTAAAGTCATTGCTACGGCTACTGAACTTGATGCCTGGGGCAATTACAAAATGGTCTTTATATTCGTAGGTTTCAAAACATAAGTCTGCAGGACACATTACTTCATGAAGCTTCTCACCAGGACGAATACCGATAACTTTAATAGGTAAGTCGGGCGCCATGGCTTTGGCAAGATCAATAATGCGAATAGAAGGTATTTTAGGAACGAAAATCTCACCACCTAACATTCGTTCAAAGTTAGTCAAAACAAAATCTACACCTTGCTGCAGACTAATCCAAAAACGCGTCATCTCTTCATGAGTGATTGGAATGTGGTCGCGGCTTTGGTCAATAAACTTTTGAAAAATAGGCACAACAGAACCCCGTGAACACACAACATTACCGTATCGAACTACAGAAAACGTCGTCTTATGTCCACCCGCAATATTATTAGCAGCAACAAATAGCTTATCAGAAGCAAGTTTTGTTGCGCCATATAAGTTAATCGGGTTGGCTGCTTTATCAGTAGAAAGCGCTATTACTTTTTCAACATTATTATCTAAGGCGGCATCAATTACATTCTCAGCCCCGTTAATATTTGTTTTAATACATTCCATAGGGTTATATTCTGCAGCAGGCACTTGCTTAAGAGCTGCCGCATGAATCACATAATTTACCCCTCGCATAGCGCGAAGTAGCCTATCTTTATCGCGAACATCGCCTATAAAATAGCGCATACATGGTTGATCAAAGTCCTGTTGCATTTCAAATTGCTTTAATTCATCACGAGAGAATATAATGATTTTTTTAGGATTGTATCGTTCAAGCAATGTCTTTACGTACTTTTTGCCGAATGACCCGGTACCACCGGTGATTAAAATTGTTTTGTTGTCGAACATAATGTTATCCAAGTTATTTATCATTGGCGTAGCTATTTATTTAAGTGCAGTACGCATTGTGAGAATTTTGACACATTTCTCAATACTTTACATAGTAACAGAGTAAGTTAGCAAGTGTGATGCCAAGTTAATTTAGTTTAAACATGGTACAAAGTATAAAATTTGGCAAATTAAGCTATAATTTAACCAAATAGAGTGTCGGAGCTTGCTATGAAAATTGATAACTCAAACCTGCTTATAAACCAAACGCAGCAAACTAGTAATAAGCTTGCTGAGCAATTTGCTACAGGTAAAAAAGTTAATTCTGCGGCGGATGATGCTGCGGCTTTGCAAATTATAGACCGTTTAACCTCGCAACAAGATGGTTATGGCCAAGCTGTACGAAATGCTTATGATGGTATTTCATATTCACAAACGGCGGAGTCAAACCTGTCGAGTGTCAATGATGCTGTGTCGCGTATTCGCGAGCTCTCAATTCAAGCGGGTAATGGTGCCCTTACAGATAATGATAGGGCTGCACTGCAAGAAGAAGTATCGCAATTGCAAACGCAGATATCAGAAACATTCGAAAATGCCACATTCGGTAGTAAACCTTTATTTGATGGTCAATCTGTGTCGTTTCAAGTAGGGCCTGATGGCAATACCACGCAAACAACCACACCCTGGGACGGTAGCTTTGCATCAGGAATCTCAACCATTGATATCTCTACACAAGCGGGGGCACAAGCTGCTATTGATATCAGTGACCAAGCAGCAGACGAAATTAACCGCCAACGTGCAGAGTTAGGGGCTTTTCAAAATACCTTAGCGAGTACTATTAAGGGGCTGGGGACGCAGCAAGAAAATATTGCAGCAAGCCAAAGTCGTATTCAAGATACTGATTATGCTCAGGCTATATCTCAACAGATATCTAATGATATTTTGTCTCAAGCATCCATTGCACTTCGTGGGCAAGCGAATCAATCTGCAGAGTCAATACTAGGTTTATTATAGACTTTGTGTTTTATAAGTAATTCATAAGTATTACTTATAGTTAACTCGTGGCAGTTTTTTGGCAATGATGTCAAAAAACTGTCGCTTAGTGCTTGCATCCCTCTCAAACTCGCTTACAATTTAATTACTAATAGCTTGTTGTAACTGTGGTTCGCTGACTAATGATCTTGATTCTAGATAATAATAATAATCGTGCGATTGGTTTACATGCTTCACTGACATTTATTGGTGAAGCTGTTTTAAGCCTTGACGAGCAAAATTTCGAACAAGAGTGCAATAACTATCAAAAACAAGAATGCATGGTTATCTTGGGAGCGTTACAAGAGTTTGATCATGAAAGCTTAATTAAGCGCTATCCTGCAGTTCCTTTTTTATTGATTGGCGAGACCTTAAAACCACTACTGAGCATTGCTAATGTAGTGGGTTTGATTTCTGAGCCATTTAACCACGACGTTACTACTCAACTTTTGCATGATTGTCAGCAATATCAACGCATGTTGCCAAGCGATCACAAACACCAGAAGCCACATAAGTCGTTTGACGGGTTAGTTGGTGAAACAGAAGCAGTTAAAGATGTCCGTTTTTTAATTGAGCAAGTAGCTAAAACTGACGCAAACGTACTTATATTAGGTGAATCCGGTACGGGTAAAGAAGTGGTTGCTCGCAATGTACATTTATTATCTAAACGTAATTCAGGGCCATTTGTACCAGTAAACTGCGGTGCAATCCCCGGTGAGTTATTAGAAAGTGAATTGTTTGGGCATGAAAAAGGTGCTTTTACAGGAGCTATTTCAGCCCGTAAAGGTCGTTTCGAACTTGCTCAAGGTGGTACGCTGTTTTTAGATGAAATCGGCGATATGCCCCTGCAAATGCAGGTAAAACTTTTACGCGTGTTACAAGAGCGCAGCTACGAACGTGTTGGTGGAACGAAAGCGATACAAGCTGATGTGCGTATTATTGCGGCGACTCACCGAAACCTTGAAGATATGATTGAGCAAGGTTCATTTCGTGAAGATTTATATTATCGTTTAAATGTCTTTCCTATCGAAAACCCATCTCTTTCACAGCGGGCTGATGACATACCGCTTTTACTAAAAGAATTAATGCGCCGTGTAAATGAGCAAAGTGGTACCACAGCTAAATTTACTGAGCGTGCCATTGAAAGCCTTAAAGAACACGCATGGCCGGGTAATATTCGTGAGCTTGCAAATCTAGTCGAGCGCATGGTGATTATGTTTCCTGAGAAGGTCGTTGATGTGCCAGATCTTCCTGCAAAGTATCGTTATATTGAAGTTGATGCCTACGAGCCTCAATACCCTGAAGAGCTGATGGAACGTGACGCGTTTAATGATATTTTTAGTACGGGCTTTAGTGATTACGATGAAGAGCCTGAGATTGAAGTAGCTTTGTCTGATTCGGGGCTATTACCTGATGAAGGTATTGAATTAAAAGACTACTTAGCTGAGCTTGAAATAAGCCTTATTACTCAAGCACTAGAGCGTTATGATTACGTGGTTGCTCGCGCCGCTGAGATACTAGGGGTAAGACGTACAACCCTTGTTGAAAAAATGAAAAAATATAACCTATCACGAGATTAATTCGTGATAGGTTAAAACGAGCCTTTAAACTTTCACCTAGTACCTAGTACCTAGTACCTAACACTTAGCCCTTAATATTTTTCAATAATCTCAGCTTTTCTAAAACAATCATTACTGTGATCGTTTACCATACCGGATGCCTGCATGTGCGCGTAAACTGTAGTTGGGCCTAAAAACTTAAAGCCGCGTTTTTTTAAATCCTTAGCGAAAGCCGTTGATGCTTCAGTAATGGCGGGGTAGTCACTTAATTCATTTAAATTACTGACTTGTGGCTGGTTGTCGACAAACTGCCATTGGTAATTACTAAAACTGCCAAACTCTTGTTGAATTTCTAAAAAACGCTTTGCATTGTTGATTGTTGCACTGATTTTTAGCCGGTTACGCACAATACTCTCATCGAGCATTAAGCGCTCTATATCAGCTTCACTAAATGAGGCTACGGTTTTAACATCAAAATTTGCAAACGCGCGGCGATAGCCATCACGCTTTTTTAATATTGTGTACCAACTAAGCCCCGCTTGGGCTGATTCGAGCGTTATAAACTCAAATAACTTTTGGTCGTCATACAAAGGCACTCCCCATTCTTCATCGTGGTAGGTTACATAATCTTGTTTTGAAGTATCAAGCCATGGGCAACGACACTGTACATTTTTAGCCATAGTGTGTTTTCCTTGTGTCAGTTTATTGTCGCGTTAATTTAAAGCTAAGCTTATGAATTTTAGTTAATATAATTTTGGTATAGATCGTGCATTTACCACCATAGAGAACCTTTATGAGAGTTTACTATGGCACTTGCAAACGTGTTGAAACCACAATTTATCACAGCTAATCAATATAACCCATGCCTGCAACAAGAAGAGTACGTGGGAGAGCTTAGCGAGCTTCGTCAACAAGCGAGTTGGTTAAGTCATTTGGTTGATACCATGCCTGCTGGCGTTATTGTGTTAGATGGTCGTGGCATGATTGCTAAAGCTAATCAAATTGCCATTGATATGCTAGGTGAACCGCTCGAAGGCGAGAAATGGTTTAGTATAATCCAGCGCTCTTTTCGTCCTCAACAAGATGATGGCCATGAAGTTTCATTAAAAGATGGTCGGTTAATCAAGTTAGATATTACGGCATTGGCACCAGAGCCTGGCCAGCTAATACTAATGACTGATTTAACCGAAACACGGCGCTTACAAACGCGTGTGGCTCACATGCAGCGCTTGAGTGCGTTAGGTAAAATGGTGGCGTCATTAGCACATCAAGTTCGCACACCGTTATCTGCAGCTATGTTATACGCAGCTAATTTGGGCTCTAAACGTTTACCTGAAACTTCTCGTGGTAATTTTCATACTAAGCTCATGTCGCGCTTGAAAGATCTTGAAACACAAGTGAATGACATGCTGCTGTTTGCAAAAAGCGGTGACCAACAAGTTGTCGAGCAAGTGTCTATGCAGCAACTTCTTAGCGAAGTAAAAGCAGGTGCTGATGCCATGGTTGCACTTAATAATAGTGATCTTGAGGTTAATTTACCGGAGCCTGATATTGCCATTATGGGTAATAAAACGGCCTTAGCCAGTGCGATTCAAAATTTAATTCATAACAGCATTCAAGTAATTGGCTCAGGTGCCTTAGTGCGTGTAAATGCAGTTCGAGACAGCCATTTAGACGACCATGTGCGTATTAGTGTATGCGATAACGGGCCTGGGGTTGATATGAGTCAAGCTGAAAAACTTTTTGAACCTTTCTTTACTACTAAAAGTCAGGGGACAGGCCTTGGCTTAGCTGTTGTTAGCTCCGTAGCGAGTGCTCATCAAGGCAGAGTTGAAGTTACCAATAATACTGAGGGCGGAGCATGTTTTAGCATATTACTGCCTATTTGTACTGATTCTAAACCGGTGGAGGCATTATGAGTAATAACACTATTTTAGTTGTTGAGGATGACGCAGGTCTTCGTGAAGCACTGATTGACACATTAGAAATGTCGGGTATTGCATGTGTTGCAGCCGACAGTGCTGAGCAAGCAATGTTGCTACTAAAAAAAGACAGTTTTTCGCTAGTGGTCAGTGATGTTCAAATGGGCGCGATGAGCGGGCTCGATTTATTGCGCAGCATTAATTTAAACTACCCAGATTTACCTGTACTCATGATGACAGCATACGCCACTATCGATGATGCAGTTGAAGCCATGCGCTTGGGGGCTATTGATTACATGGCAAAACCATTTGCGCCTGAAGTGCTATTAAATATGGTGAGTCGTTACTTGCCAGAGCCAGAAAAAGAAACTGACGGTCCCATTGTTGCAGACCCATCAAGTATTCAGTTATTAGAGCTTGCCAGTAAAGTGGCAAAATCTGATGCCAGCGTTATGGTGTTAGGCCCAAGTGGCTCTGGTAAAGAGGTGTTAGCTCGTTATATTCACGATAAGTCAGAGCGCTCGAATGAACCATTTGTGGCAATTAACTGTGCTGCCATACCTGAAAATATGCTCGAAGCCACTTTATTCGGTTATGAAAAAGGCGCGTTTACCGGGGCTATTCAGGCTTGTCCTGGTAAGTTCGAGCAAGCCCAAGGCGGTACTATATTACTGGATGAAATCACCGAAATGGACTTAAGCCTTCAAGCAAAGCTGCTACGTGTATTGCAAGAGCGTGAAGTAGAACGTTTAGGTGGGCGTAAAACAATTAAGCTTGATGTGCGAGTACTTGCAACTAGTAATAGAGATTTAAAAGAGGCAGTAAGTGAGCATAAGTTTAGAGAAGATTTATATTACAGACTCAATGTATTTCCGTTAATGTGGCGACCATTATGTGAGCGCCCTGGTGACATTATAGTGTTAGCAAAGCATTTAATTGAACGTCATTTAACTAAAAGTAAAGAATCACTCGCGCAGCTTAGTGAAAAAGCACAGCAAAAATTACTCTCTCATGCATGGCCGGGCAATGTACGTGAGCTCGATAATGTGATTCAGCGGGCGTTGATCTTACGCCAAGGTGAAGTCATCGATGAAAGTGCTATTTTCATTGAGAATTTAACTGTCACCCCGTTTGTTGGTAAACCAGCTACAACGAATGAGGTTTACTATGATGCCGTTGCACCAGCGATTGCTGCAAAAACTGAGTCGATAGAGCCTGTGGGGGAGTTACCAAGCTTAGACTCTGGTACTTATAAAGATGAACTCAAAGACAAAGAGCATCGTATTATTTTGGAAACCCTTACCCGTTGCCAAGGTAAGCGTAAAGACGTAGCCGAAACTCTTGGCATAAGTCCTCGAACACTACGTTATAAATTAGCACAAATGCGCGACTTAGGAATTGCATTACCAGCCTAACCCCTCAATGGGCTCCATTATATAGTAACGCTCAGCACTGCTGGGCGTTGCTATGTCAAAACTCTGACATTGAAAATAAACGCTAACTTATTGAATTTTATTATTTTGTTTTATGGCACGTTTTGTGCTTGTTAAGTTGTTAGTAAAGTGCAACGTCAGAGATAATTATGAAAATTCAAAATAGCGCGTTATTCCAAGAAATGCAGTCTATGGCTCTAGAAGCAGGCCGTAGTAACACCAGCAATGTAATTCCAACGCAAACACAACCCACTTCATCTGCACAATTTGGTGACTTATTAACGAATGCACTCGATACAGTTAATAATCATCAGCAAGAAGCAAAACAAAAAGTAACGGCTTTAGAAATGGGCGATCGCAGTGTATCTCTTGCTGAAGTGATGATTGCATCACAAAAGTCATCGGTTGCTTTTGAGGCGACAGTGCAAGTTCGTAATAAGCTTGTTGAGTCTTATAAAGAAATCATGAACATGCCTGTTTAATTAGGTAGTGGAGAATTATTGTGGCGCAATCTAATCAATCAACAGACCTTGCATTAGCTGGCGGCGGTATCGACCAAGCTGATAATGACGATCAACAAGAGCAAAAGTCAGGCTACTTAAGCGCATTAAATGGTGTTGATGTATTGCGCCAAGTGACTTTGATCATCGCCCTTGCTATTTGCTTAGCTATCGCAATTTTTGTGATTATTTGGGCTCGTCAGCCAGATATGCGTCCGCTGGGTAAAATGCCGACAGAAGAGTTAATTCAAACCCTGGATTTTTTAGATGCGCAAAAGATTGAATATGAGCTGGATGGCAATGTCATTTCAGTTGCAGAGGGTGAATATCAGAATATTAAACTGCTTATGACCCGTGAAGGGTTAGATCAAGCGCCGAGTTCTGGCACTGATATTATAATGCAAGACATGGGTTTTGGTGTGAGTCAACGCTTAGAGCGTGAGCGCTTAAAGCATGGTCGTGAACAGCAGTTAGCGCGTACTATTGAAGAATTAAAAAACGTCACCCGTGCTAAGGTATTACTCGCCATTCCAAAAGAAAATGTGTTTGCTCGTCGTGAAAAAGAACCTTCTGCTACAGTGGTTTTAACACTCAAGCGCGGCAGAATGCTTGATAGTGAAGAAGTTGACTCAATTGTTGATATTATTGCCTCCGCGGTGCAGGGCCTATCACCAGCACGAGTCACAGTGACTGACCAAAATGGCCGTTTACTTAATTCAGGTTCGCAAAGCTCATTAGCGGCACGTTCGCGTAAAGAATACGATATTGAACGTAAACGTGAGCAAGAGTATCTACAAAAAATTGACAGCATCTTAATGCCTGTAGTTGGTATGGGCAATTATACTGCGCAAGTTGATTTAAGCATGGACTTTAGTGCAGTTGAAGAAACACAAAAGCGTTATAACCCAGATTTACCTGCAGTACGTAGCGAAACAACCTTTGAAGAAAATAACATTGGTGGACTTGCGGTAGGTATCCCAGGTGCATTGACAAACCAACCACCAGTCAATTCGGATATCCCTGAAATTGCGGGGCAAGGAGGAGCGGGTACAGGTACATCTCCGAGCAGAAGTCATAAAGAAGCGACCCGTAACTATGAGCTAGATACTACAATTTCACATAAGCGTCAGCAAACAGGTGTTATTCGCCGTATCAGTGTGTCAGTTGCGGTGGATTACTTGCCCACTGTGGGTGAAAACGGTGAAACCACTATGGTACCGCGCTCAGTTGAAGCACTGTCAAATATCCGTCGTTTATTACAAGGTGGGGTTGGCTTTGATTTACAGCGTGGTGATGCATTAGAAGTCGTTACGGTTCCTTTTGTTCGTGAGCAATTAGACGTGTTAGAAGAAGTACCACTTTGGGAGCAAAGCTGGTTCATGAAGGTTGTTCGTTTAGTACTCGGCGCATTAGTTATTATCGTATTGATTATGGCTGTGGTTAAACCTATGCTGAAACGTTTAATTTACCCTGACGACACACTTGAAGAATATGATGATGATGCACTAAGCTCAGGTGTTGATATTGGCGATAACACGCTAGATATGCTAAATAAAGATTTTGATTCTGCTTCGGTTGGCTTCTCAAGTGATGGTACACTGCAATTACCAGACTTACATGGCGACGAAGACTTACTTAAAGCTGTTCGTGCCCTTGTAGCAAATGAACCAGAACTATCCTCACAGGTTGTGAAAGCGTGGTTAAGCGAAGATGACTGATCAAGATTTAGAACAAAAACAACTACCCGCTGCATTTGATGTTGATAAACTAGATGGTGTAGACAAAGCGGCAATCTTACTGTTGAGCTTATCGGAAGAAGATGCAGCGCAAATACTTAAGCACTTAGAGCCGAAGCAAGTGCAAAAAGTAGGTATGGCAATGGCGGCAATAGATGATTTGTCGCAGGCTAAAATAAGTGCTGTACATAATTTATTTATTGAGCAAATACAAAGCTTTAGTACTATTGGCTTCCAATCTGAAGACTTTATAAAAAAAGCACTTACTGCTGCATTAGGTGAAGACAAAGCCGCCAGCTTAATTGATCAAATAGTTATGGGATCAGGCGCGAAAGGCTTGGATTCATTAAAGTGGATGGACTCAAAACAAGTAGCCAATATTATTCGTAACGAGCATCCGCAAATTCAAACCATTGTTTTATCATATTTGGAACCAGAGCAATCTGCTGAAATCTTAGCGCAATTCCCAGAAAAAGTGCGCTTAGATTTAACCATGCGTATTGCTAACCTTGAAGAAGTTCAACCTGCAGCACTGCAAGAACTTAACGAGATCATGGAAAAACAATTTGCAGGTCAAGCGGGTGCACAAGCTGCGAAAATGGGCGGCCTGAAAGCTGCTGCTGATATAATGAACTACCTAGATACCAATGTTGAAGGTCAACTCATGGACTCTATCCGTGAGCATGACGAAGAAATGTCACAACAAATTCAAGATTTAATGTTTGTATTTGAAAACTTAATGGATGTCGAAGATAGAGGCATACAAGCTATCTTACGTGAAGTACAACAAGATGTACTGATGAAAGCGATTAAAGGTACGGACGAAGCATTAAAAGATAAAATATTGGGTAATATGTCAAAACGTGCTGCCGACATGCTTGCGGATGACTTGGAGGCGATGGCACCGGTGCGGATTAGTGAAGTAGAAGCTGCACAAAAAGAAATACTATCAACAGCTCGCCGTTTAGCTGATTCAGGTGAAATTATGCTTGGTGGCGGCGGTGGCGAGGAGTTCTTGTAAACCATGAATAAACCTCGCTCAACTCAAGGTCGGCCATTGCATGCAAATGAGGCGGTTGATGAGTTATTAGAAAACTGGCCTATCCCAGATGTAACTCAAGATACACGCAAATACGATGGTCGTTCAACGGCATTTGGTACGCCACTCGCAGAGCTTTACAAAAAAGAAGTTAAAGAACCGATTGAAGAGCCTGAAGCAGAAGAAGAGTTACCTAATTTAACGATGGCTGAACTGGAGCGTATTCGCCAAGATGCGTATGAAGAAGGTTTAAAGCAAGGCCATGAACAAGGTTATATTGATGGCTTTGAAAAAGGTGTATCAGAAGGCAAAGAAGCAGGCTACAAAGAAGGTGTTGAACTGGGTAAAACTCAAGGCCATGAAGAGGTTAAGCCATTAATTGAAGAGCAGTTAACGGGCTTAAAAACACTGCTTGATAGCTTAACAGCCCCCCTTGATAAAGTTGACGAAGATGCGGAAAAGCAATTAATTCAACTGGCGGTGATGCTGGCTGAAGCATTAATTTATCAAGAAGTTAAAACCTCGCCGAATGTGCTCTTACATAGCTTAAAACACGCTATTGATGCGCTCGGAGAGCAACAACAAAGTGTGCGTATTCACCTAAACCCTGACGATATCGAATTAGTTAAAAGCAGTTATGGTGAACAAGCACTATCGCAAAGTAATTGGCAACTTGTGCCAGAGCCAACCTTAGAGCGTGGTGGTTGCCAAGTTAAAACCCCTCAATCATCCATTGATATGACGATGAAAA
Organism: Pseudoalteromonas sp. APC 3893; assembly: GCF_030408095.1. Classification (NCBI taxonomy): domain Bacteria; kingdom Pseudomonadati; phylum Pseudomonadota; class Gammaproteobacteria; order Alteromonadales; family Pseudoalteromonadaceae; genus Pseudoalteromonas; species Pseudoalteromonas sp. APC 3893. The sequence continues at coordinate 243,720 of NZ_JASDCD010000003.1, read as the reverse complement.
CACGCGTCAAAGAAACGTTGGATAGTTTTTTGCATAGTAGTGGTATCTAACTCAATAATTGGTTTGCAATGAGTTCTCAACTTCGGCCATTAAGCGAACGCTTACAAGACTACCAAAAACATATTCACAGCCCAGCACCGGCTGTCGCGGGCATTCTTACACGCGTTGTAGGCCTTACTTTGGAAGCTAAGGGGCTTAGAGCCCCTGTAGGCAGCCAATGTAAAATCGAAACCATGCATGGCTTTGTTGATGCTGAAATAGTTGGTTTTAACGACCAAACCCTCTACTTAATGCCCAATGATCATATATCAGGTGTGTTGCCAGGTGCACGGGTTATACCGCAAGTAAATGAAACTGGCTTGCCGGTTGGTATGTGTTTACTTGGCCGGGTTGTAGATGGTTTAGGGCGCCCATTGGATGGTTTAGGGCCGATAAACGCAGAGCATCATTTAAAATTTGCCCAAAACACTATTAATCCCCTGTCTCGTAGACCAATCAGTCAGCCTATGGATGTTGGCGTGCGCGCGATTAACTCAGTTATTACAGTAGGTCAGGGCCAACGAATGGGCTTGTTTGCAGGTTCTGGTGTGGGTAAGTCTGTTTTACTGGGTATGATGACCCGAGGCTCTGAGGCCGATGTTATCGTCGTTGGTTTAGTGGGCGAGCGTGGCCGTGAAGTTAAAGAATTTATCGAAGAGATTTTAGGCGTTGAAGGGCGCAAGCGATCCGTAGTGGTTGCAGCTCCAGCAGATGCCTCACCGCTTATGCGCCTTAAAGGGTGCGAAAGTGCAGTGACTATTGCAGAGTATTTTCGCGATCAAGGTTTAAACGTTCTATTGCTGCTGGATTCAGTGACGCGTTATGCCATGGCACAGCGTGAAATAGCGTTAGCTGTTGGTGAGCCGCCTGCAACCAAAGGTTACCCGCCTTCAGTGTTTGCTAAACTGCCCGCGCTGGTGGAGCGCGCTGGGAATGGTGGTGAAGGGCAGGGCTCAATAACGGCATTTTTTACTGTGCTAAGCGAAGGGGATGACATGCAAGACCCAATAGCCGATGCTGCTCGCGCGATTTTAGATGGTCACATTGTGTTATCAAGAGATTTAGCCGATAGCGGTCATTATCCTGCAATTGATATTGAAAAGTCTATCTCGCGGGTTATGCCGCAAGTTGTTTCAGAGCCCCATATGCAGCAAGCGAGAGTATTAAAACAAGTGTATTCCATGTATCAACAAAATAAAGACATGATCACCTTAGGTGCCTACCAAAAGGGCACTGATCAAATGCTTGATCAGGCTATAAATATGATGCCAAGAGTAAACGCATTTTTGCAGCAAGGTATGAAAGATGTGATTAGTTATGATGATGGCTTGCAAGGGCTTGCCCAATTATTAGGACAAGCATAATGGCAAAGAATAAACTCGATCTATTGCTGAAATTAGAAAAAGACAAAGAAGAGTCGTTGCGAATGAATTATTTGCAAGCGCAACAACATTTTCAAGCTAATCAGCAAAAGCTCCAAGGATTAAATGATTTTCGCATGGAGTATACACAGCAACTTCACGTCAAAGGCCAATCTGGTTTGAGTAGTGCAGGGTTTAGTCAATATCATGCTTTTATCGCAAAAATAGAAGAAGCTATTCGCCAGCAAGCGAGCACTGTAAGTACAGCAAAGCAAGTTGTTACCCAGCGGCAAAGTTTGTGGTTAAAGCAGCAAATAAAGGCCAAAGCAGTTGCTAAGCTCATCGAGAAGCAGCAGCAAAAAGCGAATGCACTAATTTTAAAGAATGAACAAAAAATGCTTGATGAGTTTTCCTCCAATCAATTCTTTCAAAAACGCCAAGCCTTGTGAACTAATAACAATTTAGGCATATAAATTGCTTTATTCATTTATGAAGTCTTTATATTGGCAAACTGCGGCGGCAAATTGCCACGTTTAATGTAGGTGAATTATGTCGATTAGCGAATTATCAGTACTCATATCAGCAGAGCCAGATGCTAAATTAGCTAACAAAGATCAGGTGCATCAAAACAACACCGAAGATGGTCAGATCTCTGGTAGTGATTTTTTCAGCCAATTGCAAAGTGCTAATAATGCTGTTGAAACACCAAATAAAAAATCAAATACAGCCGAGCAGCGAGACCCCGAAGAGGTCAAGTTAGATCAAGATGAAATAAAAAAAGAGCAAGATAAACCTGAAATATCAGGTGACGATATGCTTGCACAAATTAATGCTGCAAATAATTTAGATACCAGTGTAAAGACCACATCAACTGATAAACCGGCAACTTCTGTAATTGACCTATTAGATAAATATGCTCAAGAAAAACTAGATCCAGGTTTGGTTAAAGTAAATGCACCACGCCCTATTGATGCTGTAACCCCAATTATTGACCCGCCACTTGAAGATGACAGTCAAGATGCTGAGAGTAACTCTGTCAGCGATTTATTGGACAAGTACTCAAAAGAGCAGCTAGATCCTGAGTTGGTAAAAGTCAATGCACCACGCCCTATTGATGCGGTTACCCCAATTATTGATTCACCACTCGAAGATGATAGCAGTGAGAATAAGCTTGCTGTAACAAGTGATAAAACAGTTATTGCTGAAGCGATTGGTAAAGAAGTTAATTATAAAGGCGACCCAGGTGATGCTGTGACACCCATTGTTGATAAGGTTAACTCAGACAAAGAGGCTTTAATTAATTCTGTTACAACAGCACAGGGTTCAGACCAAGTAAAAGATGCAGCTGAATCTACTATTTTGAATAAAGAGCCTGTAAACCCTAAATCGCTTGAAGGGAAGTTCGTTGGTACTGCAACTAATAGTGAGAATGAATCTGTTAAGACTGAGATGGCAAAATCATCGCATAATGGTGAAGCCAAAGTTTTAGCTGACGTTACATTACCATCATCAACAGGTCAAAGTAAATTGGCTGAATTGGACGATGTTAGCAATACAGAAAAAGCAAGTAGCGTGGCGAATACAACTGAAAGCCCTGTGGTTGACAAAACTCTGACGCAAACACCTGATGTAGTAAAAGTATTAAAAGAGGCCGTTACAGCAACGCAAACGCAGGTTAACTCAGCAGCGGATAAACCCTCAGTAGTGACATCAGCGATAGCTAAAAGTCCAGACGTTACTCAAGCTGTTCAAACATTACTAAAAGCAGATGAAAGTACGTCATTAACGGATGATAAATTACTTGCAAGTTTAAGCACTGAGCAGCGTACACAATTACAAACGCAAGCAGAAAGCTTGCCAGCCCTAGGGGCGACACCACAAAGTATCTCAGTATTAAAGCAGACCATTGCTCAATTTATAGTGAGTAACAATGATGCTAACCCAGCAATAAAAAATGTAACTGTAAATACAACAATGGATACTACGCAATTAAGTGATGAAATAGCGAGCCTTTCAGCGCCAGAAAAGCAAGTGTTAGCTAAACAGTTAAATCAATTTATCGCGACTGAAAAACCGCAAGGTGCCGTATTAAATAAAGTTAATGCTGCTTTGGCTGAGCTCGAAGGTAAGTCGGTTACAACGATAAAAGAGCCACAACTGAACGCACAAACGCTTACACAAGCGGCAAATAGTACACCCGTTGAATCAAGCAAAGCAGCACCGGTACATAGTGCTGCGGGCAGTGCATTGAGCCAAGAGCAAGCTAATAAACAGTCTGCTGTGCAAAGTATTGTTAAAGAGCAAGTCATCGTTGATAAAGATAACGCAGAAGCATTAACTCCTCGCGACACAGCTGTAACTCGAACAAATCAGCTATTCGCTCAAATTACGACTGCAACGAATCAAATTACAAGCTCTGTAGTGACGGGGATGAATGAGGTTATTGAGCAGCGTTATCAGCAAGAATTTACTGATATGCAAGTGCTTAATGCGCAGCAAACGACCGCTACATCTCAGAGCAAACAAATAAATGTTGACCCTACTATGCTACAGGCACTAAATATTGTTAAGAGTGATGCAGCTAAATTATTGCAAGAGCGCGTTAGTGCCTTATTAAATATTAATAATAAGGAAGCTGAAATTCGTTTAGATCCGCCAGAAATGGGCAGCATGCAAATTCGTATTCGCAGTGATGCGGAACAAGCACAAATAAACTTTGTGGTTCAAAACCAACAAGCAAAAGAAGCGCTTGAGCAATCTATGCCTAAATTACGTGAAATGCTTGCGGAGCAAGGCATAGAACTCGGAGAAAGTAGTATTCAGCAAGGTGATAGCCAAGAAAACATGGCAGAACAACAGCAGCAAAATGCTCAAGGTCAACTTGCAAATAATGCTGAAAATGATGATGAATCGACAGATATTCAAGCATCTACTAACAATATCAAGCAACAATCTTCATCATCAATAGATTACTATGCCTAACACCTGCTATTATAATGATATAAAAATAAATAACTTGCTGGGTCATTAAGACGCAAAGGAATTATCATGGCTGAAGAAGCAAATTTAGAAATCGAAGATGGTGGAAAAAGTAAAAAAAAGCTTATTATCATAATCGCAGTGATATTGCTTGTTATTGCGGGCGGCGCTGGTTATTTCTTCCTATCAGGCTCAGATGAACCTGCTGAAACTTTGGCTGATGAAACTGTTACTAGTGAAGAGGTGAACAATTCTGATTCAGCACAAATAGGTAGTGCTTTATATGTAGCTATGCCTAGGCCGTTTGTTTTTAATGTACCCGGTGCCAGCAGAGACCGTGTGGTGCAGATTAAAGTACAATTATTGGTCCGTGGTGACGTAAATGAAGAAATAGCTAAAAAGCATATACCACTTATTGAAGGGACAATATTAAGTGTATTTTCTACTACCACAGCCGATGAGCTAGGCACGAGTGAAGGTAAAGAAAGCTTGCGTGTAGCAGCACTTGAAAAAGTACAAACGGCATTGAATGATGTTGAAGGCAGCAAAGTAATTGAGCGGGTGTTATTTACCGGCTTTGTAATGCAATAAGGGGTCCGCGTGAGCGATTTATTATCCCAAGACGAAATTGATGCGCTATTACACGGTGTTGATGAGGTTGAAGAGGAAGATATACAAGACGGTGATGAAGGGGATGGTGGCAATACGCTACAATATGACTTCTCATCACAAGACCGTATTGTTCGCGGTAGAATGCCGACGCTGGAAATCGTCAATGAACGGTTTGCCCGCCACATGCGGATCAGTTTATTTAATATGATGCGCCGCACCGCCGAAGTATCAATCAACGGTGTGCAAATGATAAAGTTCGGGGAGTATATTCACACTCTCTTTGTACCAACAAGTTTAAACATGGTGCGTTTTCGCCCATTAAAAGGCACAGGCTTAATCACCATGGAAGCACGGTTAGTGTTTATTTTGGTTGATAACTTCTTTGGTGGAGATGGTCGCTATCATGCCAAAATTGAAGGGCGTGAGTTTACCCCTACAGAGCGCCGTATAGTGCAAATGCTGTTGAAAATAATCTTTGAAGATTATAAAGAAGCATGGGCACCGGTGATGGATGTGTCTTTTGAATACCTCGATTCAGAGGTAAACCCTGCCATGGCAAACATTGTTAGCCCAACAGAAGTTGTGGTGATCAGTTCATTTCATATTGAACTTGATGGCGGTGGCGGCGATTTTCATATTGCTTTACCTTACTCTATGCTCGAGCCAATCAGAGAGTTGCTTGATGCTGGTGTGCAATCTGACACCGAAGACACTGATTTACGTTGGAGTAAAGCATTACGTGATGAAATCATGGATGTAGAGGTTGAGCTTTCAACGCAATTATTAGAAGTGGATTTAAGCTTAGAACAAATTATGGAGCTTAAAGCCGGTGATATCATTCCAGTTGAGATGCCAGAGCATATAACTGTTTTTGTAGAAGAACTGCCTACATTTAGAGCTAAAATGGGCCGCTCACGGGATAATGTCGCACTGCAAATTAGTGAAAAAATTAAACGCCCTGAATCTGTCAAATCAGAATTACACGTCTTTACAAAAGGTGGTAAAAAACTCGATTCAGATGCAGAATTAGCAGAATTAGAAGACGATTTACACCTTTCTGAAGGTGTGGATTTAGACTGGTAAAGATTAAGGTTTTTAAGTATGAGTGATGACCAAGATACGATGGACGAATGGGCTGCAGCCTTAGCCGAAGCTGAAGGTGCAGACGAAGGTGGCGATGCAAAGGTTGCTGAACTGGATGAGTTAAGTGACGCTAAGCACGAAATGAGCAATGAAGAAAAGCGTAAGCTCGACACAATTTTAGATATACCGGTGACTATTTCGATGGAAGTAGGGCGTTCTAAAATAAATATTCGTAACTTATTGCAGTTAAACCAAGGTTCAGTGGTTGAGCTTGACCGTGTCGCAGGTGAACCGTTAGATGTGTTAGTTAATGGTACGCTTATTGCTCATGGTGAAGTGGTTGTGGTAAACGACAAATTTGGTATTCGCTTAACGGATGTAATTAGCCAAGTAGAGCGGATCAAAAAATTACGATGAGTGGCTGGTTTTTACTTTCCGCAGCTACAAGCACAGTAACTCCCTCGGCTACGCCGATGGGAGACGTTGTCTCAATGGCGATGTCGTTAATCATGGTACTGGTACTGATTGTGGTACTGGCATTTCTGGTTAAAAAACTAAACCCCAATTTGGCGAATAGTGAAGAGTTTAAAGTGGTGCGAAGCCTTCCTTTAAGTACCCGTGAACGTTTAATGGTTGTTGAAATTGATAATTGCCAACATTTACTTGGCGTGACACCTCATAGTATTAATTACTTACATAAATTAGAAACGCCATTAACCGAAAAAGAATTACCCGCTTTGGCACAGCGTTTTGGTAAGCTATTAAACCCAAATACCAACCACAATAAAAAGAATACATAATATGATGAAGTGGCTGCTGATACTTTTTACCCTAGTGTTTATTCCCCAAGTTAATGCTGAAGGGATTGAAGCGCTTAATATCACCACCAATCCTGATGGCTCACAAGACTACTCTGTAACACTACAAGTACTTGCTATCATGACCGCGCTGAGCTTTATTCCTGCGGCCGTGATCATGATGACTTCTTTTACGCGAATTATTGTGGTACTGGCTATTTTACGCCAAGCAATAGGTTTACAACAAACCCCATCAAATCAAATATTATTGGGTATGTCTTTATTCTTAAGTATTTTCATTATGGCGCCTGTGTATCAAAAAGTGAATGAGCAAGCTATAGAGCCTTATATGAATGAACAGGTTACATCGGTACAAGCGTTAGAACTTGCTAAAGAGCCGATGAAAGCATTTATGCTGTCACAAGTGCGTATTAAAGATTTAGAAACATTCGCCAAAATAGCAGGGTATGAGCAGCTTAATTCACCTGAAGATACGCCAATGATTGTCCTCATTCCTGCTTTTGTAACTAGTGAGTTGCAAACCGCTTTTATAATCGGTTTTATGTTTTTCATTCCGTTTTTAATCGTGGATTTAGTGGTGGCCTCTGTATTAATGGCAATGGGTATGATGATGCTATCGCCGATGATCGTATCTTTACCTTTTAAGATTATGTTGTTTGTTTTGGTTGATGGTTGGGGTCTTGTAATGGGCACCTTAGCAAAAAGTTTCGGACTCGGGGCTTAGGCTATGTTGTTTTTATCGACGTTGAAGCAAAACTAGGAGGGAGCCATGGAACCGGAAATTTTTGTTGATATACTCAGCGATGCATTATTTTTAGTAATTAAGTTGGTTTCAGCTATTGTTGTTCCCGGTCTACTCGTTGGTTTAGTTGTTGCGGTATTTCAGGCAGCAACGTCTATCAATGAGCAAACATTAAGCTTTTTACCACGTTTATTAATTACCATTAGTGCACTTATTTTTGGTGGTCATTGGCTAACTCAGGAGTTAATGGACTTTTTTACCCGTTTAATCATGATCATCCCTGAAATCGCAGGCTAATATGGAATTTCCGTTTTCGGTTATTATTCAATGGCTCAGTGATTTTTTACTGCCATTAGTACGTATTAGCTCGATGATCATGATTATGGCAGGTATTGGTGCTAAAAATGTCCCTACCCGAATAAAAATGGGCTTGGCGGTGGTTATTACATTTTTAGTGGTGCCAGTACTTCCTCCTGCAAGTTTTAATAATCTGTTTTCCTTTCAAATGGTGTTAGTGGTGATTCAGCAAATGCTGATAGGGGTCGCTATTGGATTTGCATCATTACTCATGCTCAATACCTTTGTGTTAGCGGGGCAAATTCTAGCAATGCAAACCGGCTTAGGTTTTGCCTCCGTTGTTGACCCATCAAATGGTATGAGCGTACCTGCGGTTGGTCAGTTCTATTTAATTTTAGCGACGTTATTATTCTTTGTTTTTAACGGCCATCTAATGATGATCCAAATGGTGGTGCATAGTTTTAATGTTCTGCCTATTGATGGTAGCTGGTGGGCAGTTGATCACTATTGGGATATTGTGACATGGGGCGGTTGGATGTTTACAACTGCATTGGTGCTATCTTTAGCACCGTTAACCGCAATGCTGGTTATTAATATGTCGTTTGGGGTAATGACTCGTGCAGCACCACAGTTAAATATATTCTCTATCGGTTTTCCATTTACCCTTGTTGCCGGGCTAATAATTATTTGGGCGACACTAGGTAATTTTGTCACTCAGTTTGAATTTCAGTGGCTGAAAATGGTTGAGTTGATGTGTACTTTAGTGGGCTGTTCACCTTAGGAGCGCAATATGGCTGAAGATTCAGGTCAAGAAAAAACCGAAGAACCCACGGGGAAAAAAATTGAAGAATCGAAAAAGAAAGGACAAGTAGCGCGTTCAAAAGAACTCGGTACCATGTTCGTGCTTATTTTTTCTGCCATTTCACTATTATTGTATGGTCCTGAAATTGGTAAAGGCTTGTATAATATTATGGGACGAATGCTGAGCCTGAATCGCAACGAAACCTATGACACAACTAAGATGTTTTCGGTGTGGGGATCTGTAGCTGACGCGCTTGTTTTTCCAATGGCAATGTTTGTATTTATTATTGCTCTTGCGGGTGTTATTGGTAATACCTTACTCGGTGGATTTAACTTTAGTTGGCAAGCCGCTGCACCTAAGGCGAGTAAAATGTCACCTGCTAAAGGTATCAAGCGTATGTTTGGCCCGCAAGCAGGAGTGGAGCTAGTTAAGTCGATTTTAAAGTTTGCAGTGGTAGCAGGGTTTGCCATATTTTTAATTAATACTTTTTTTGATGAGATTCTTCATCTGAGTATCGAAAGTGCACCGGGTAATATTATTCATGCCTTAGAGATTCTAGCGTGGATGTTTTTAGGCTTAACCTGCACTTTAACGATTATTGCCGCGATTGATGCACCGTACCAGAGCCATAAACATCACAAAGAACTAAAAATGACGTTGCAAGAAGTCAAAGACGAATATAAAAACTCTGAAGGTGACCCGCAAATAAAAGCGCGTATTAGGCAAACACAACGACAGATGTCTCAGCGTAGGATGATGCAAGACGTGCCTGATGCGGATGTAGTAGTAACCAACCCAACCCATTATTCTGTGGCACTTAAATACGATACAGAGCGTGCAGGTGCGCCAATTGTACTGGCTAAAGGCGTTGATGAGATGGCGATGCAAATTCGTAAAATAGCCAAAGGCAACGAAGTACCATTGGTTGAATCACCTATGTTAACTCGAGCGCTGTATCACACCGCAGAAGTTGGTGACCAAATACCAGATCAACTGTTTACCGCGGTTGCACAAGTACTCGCTTATGTATTTCAACTTAAGCGCTTTCAAAAAGGCCGTGGTAAGCGCCCAACTGAGCTCAATAAAAAGCTTCCTATTCCAGACGCTTATAAATACTAGTCCTGCTTAATTTTAGCTTTGCAATAACTTGGAATAGTTATTGCAAATTCCGTGCAGTGTCAATTTTTTGAAATTGTGAGTTATGGATTTTAAAGCTGTATTACAACAACTTAATAAAGATAAAAAAGAGTATGCCAAAGGAGTCGGAACGCCTTTACTCGTGCTAGCTGCACTAGGTATGGTGATTTTACCGCTGCCGCCGTTTTTACTCGATATTCTTTTTTCGTTTAATATAGCCCTTGCCTTAGTGGTTTTGTTGGTGACTGTTTACACCATGAAACCTGTAGAGTTTGGTATGTTCCCCGCAGTACTGCTTATCGCAACTATAATGCGCTTAGCGCTCAATGTTGCGAGTACCCGAGTAGTTCTGCTTGAAGGTCACAATGGAGGAGATGCGGCAGGTAAAGTTATTGAGGCCTTTGGCTCGGTGGTTATTGGTGGCAATTATGCCGTTGGTTTAGTGGTTTTCTTAATTTTGATTATTATTAACTTTGTCGTAATCACCAAAGGCGCAGGGCGTATTTCAGAAGTATCAGCACGTTTTACCTTAGACGCTATGCCGGGTAAGCAAATGGCCATTGATGCCGATTTAAACGCCGGTTTTATCAGCGCAGAGCAAGCACGAGACCGTCGTGAAGAAGTCACCCGTGAAGCAGATTTTTATGGTTCAATGGATGGTGCTAGTAAGTTTGTAAAAGGGGATGCCATCGCGGGTATCGTGATTTTGATCATCAATATCATTGGTGGTTTATTCGTAGGTATGATCCAACATGATCTGAGTTTCGGCCGAGCAATGGAGGTTTATACATTGCTGACGATTGGTGATGGCTTGGTAGCGCAATTACCCTCATTACTGTTATCAATTGGTACAGCAATTGTTGTAACACGCCAAAATGAATCGCTGAACATGGGCGATCAATTCAAAAGCCAGCTTGGTAACGAAAAGTCATTATTTATCGCTTCTGGCATTCTCATTGTGATGGGCTTAGTACCTGGCATGCCGCATTTTGCATTTTTAAGTTTAGGTGCACTGCTTGGTTACCTTGCGTATTACACACAACAAAACAAAATTAAAGAGGCCGCAGCTAAAGAAGAAGAGGCGGCAAATGGTGGGGCAGCTGGCACCGGTGTTGCTAATAAACAAGAACAAAAAGAACTTGGCTGGGATGACGTACAGCAAGTTGATGTCATTGGTTTAGAGGTCGGTTATAGATTGATCCCACTTGTTGATCAATCTCAAGGTGGCGAGCTACTTAACCGAATTAAAGGAGTGCGTAAAAAGTTATCACAAGAGCTGGGCTTTTTAGTACCACCGGTGCATATTCGTGACAATCTCGAATTAGACCCAAATGCTTACAGGATCACTATGATGGGTGTATCTAGTGGTGAAGGGGAGCTCAAACACGGGGATGAGCTGGCGATTAATCCAGGTCAAGTGTTCGGTCCAATTAAAGGCATTGAAACTAAAGATCCTGCGTTTGGCTTAGATGCGGTGTGGATCAAGCCAAATCAAAAAGATGAAGCCCAATCATTAGGCTACACAGTGGTTGATTCAGCGACTGTCGTGGCTACTCATATCAGTCAATTACTTACTAACAGTGCTGCATTACTACTTGGTCACGAAGAAGTACAAAATCTATTAGATATGTTAGCTAAAAGCCACCCTCGTTTAGTCGAAGGCTTAGTGCCAGATGTATTACCACTCACAACCGTGGTTAAAGTCCTGCAAAATTTATTAAATGAAGGCGTAGCAATTCGCGATATGCGCTCAATTGTACAAACCCTAGTTGAGTATGGTCCTCGTAGCCAAGACCCTGACGTATTAACGGCTGCAGTGCGAATTTCATTGCGTAGGTTAATCGTTCAAGATGCGGTTGGTATGTCGTCTGAAATACCTGTCATAACCTTGGCGCCTGAGTTGGAACAGATGTTGCATCAGTCACTTCAGAATGCAGGCGACGAAGGTGCCGGAATAGAGCCAGGACTTGCTGAGCGACTTCAACAATCATTAAACGAAGCGCATCAGAATCAAGAAATGGCCGGTGAACCTTCGATATTGCTAACATCAGGAATGTTACGCACTGTGTTATCTCGATTTGTTAAGTACACCATTCCAGGTTTGAGAGTGATGTCTTATCAAGAGGTACCAGATGAAAGACAGATCAAGATTGTTAGCTCAGTAGGCCAATAATCGGATTTTAAAAGGGTTGTGAACCATGAAAATAAAACGTTTTTTTGCTAAAGATATGCGTACCGCACTAAAAGAAGTTAAAGATGAACTTGGTGTAGATGCAGTAATTATGTCAAATAAAAAGCTAGCTAATGGCGTTGAAATTGTTGCTGCTGTTGATTATGACAAGTCTGCACCAAAAGAATCAGCACCACAACCTGCCGCGGCTCAAGCGCAAAGAAATCCGAACTTTGTAAAACCTGCGCCGCAACGTGCTCAGCAAGAGCCACAAGCTGCGGTTGCTGATAGCCTACAAGCTTTATTAGAACGTCAGTCACCACAACCTAAATCACCAGAGCTTGCGTCTATGTTTAGCCAATCGGGTATTGATACTTCAACTCAATATCAGGGTAAGCCGCAGCAACAGCCACAGCCAGATCAAGCACATTATAGAGCAGGTGAACCGCAAGCACACCCAGAGTTTGCTCGCCGTGAAACGACAAATAAAGCACATACTCAAGCACACAGCTTAGGTTTTGATGACGAGTTAGAAAGTGGCTTTGATGATTTAGACACCCCTTTACACTCTCAGGCAGCTACAGGGAATGGCAAAAGTGACGAAATTTCGTCAATGCGTGATGAAATGAATGCGATTCGTCAACTGCTTGAACACCAAGTGTCAGGTTTAATGCAACAAGATATGGCACGGCGTGATCCAACACGAGCTTGTATGATTGACCGTTTAGTTGGTATGGGCATAGAGCATGATGTAGCCGAGCAAATGGCGTGTTTTATTCCTGATGATGTTTCTCGCCAACAAGCATGGCAGGCGCTACTGCAAATGGTTGAAAACCAAATGCATACAACGAATAACGAAATACTTCGTCAAGGTGGTGTATACGCATTAGTGGGGCCTACTGGCGTTGGTAAAACTACCACGGTTGCTAAGTTAGCCGCACTGGGCGCGCAAAAATATGGCGCAGATAAAGTCGCGCTGATCACAACCGATACCTACCGTATAGGTGCTTATGAGCAGCTTGCGACGTATGGTCGTATAATTGGCTGTGGCGTAAAACAAGTTAAAGATGCTAACGAATTAGCAGAAGTGTTATACCATTTACGAAATAAACGACTAGTATTAATTGATACGGCGGGAATGAGCCAACGTGATTTACGTTTAACAGAGCAATTAAACACGCTAATGCGTAATCAACGTGTGGATATTCGTAATTATTTAGTCTTAAGCGCAACGGCACAAATTAACGTGTTACAGGAAACGGTACGACACTTTAAGAAAGTACAATTAAGTGGCTGTATTTTCACCAAATTGGATGAGTCGCTAAGTTTAGGTGAGATTATTAGCGTAGCGATTCAAAATCGCCTTCCAATAGGGTATCTTACTAACGGCCAGCGTGTTCCTGAGGACATTCGTGTCGCTAATTCAGAAAAATTAGTAAAAAAAGCTGAACAATTGTATTTAAAAAGAACAAAAGCACAACATTCACGACGTCAAGCAGTGGCGTCAAGCACAGTAGGGATGTATGATTAACACAGTATTAGATCAAGCAAGTGGCCTGCGAAAAATGAGTCAAAACAATAATAACGGTGTAAAAGTTATCGCTGTTACCGGTGGTAAAGGCGGAGTTGGTAAAACCAACGTGTCATTAAACACTGCAATCGCGCTTGGCCAGCTAGGCAATAGAGTTTTAGTACTGGATGCCGATTTAGGTTTAGCAAATTGTGATGTGATGCTAGGTTTACGTGTTGAGCGTAACTTATCCCATGTTTTATCGGGTGAATGCGAGTTAGATGAAATTTTAGTCGAAGGCCCCGCAGGGATAAAAATAGTTCCCGCAACGTCCGGCTCACAAAGCATGGTGGAATTATCGCCATCTGAGCATGCTGGTCTTATCCGTGCTTTTAGCGAGTTAAACACTGAATTTGATATTTTAATTGTTGATACCGCTGCTGGTATTTCTGATATGGTGTTGAGTTTTTCCCGTGCAGCACAAGATGTTATGGTTGTTGTATGCGACGAACCCACCTCAATCACCGATGCTTATGCCCTCATAAAGGTCCTTAGTCGTGAGCATGGTGTTTATAAATTTAAAATAGTTGCTAATATGGTGCGTAGCATGCGTGAAGGCCATGAACTATTTGCTAAATTATCTAAAGTAACTGACCGATTTTTAGATGTCTCTATGGAGTTGGTTGCTACCGTTCCTTACGATGAAAACATGCGTAAATCTACCCGCCGCCAAAAAGTAATTGTTGAATTATTTCCAAATTCTCCAGCGGCAGTTGCTTTTAAAACTTTGGCGACAAAAGCAGTTAAATGGCCAATACCTAATCAACCATCAGGCCATTTAGAGTTTTTCATAGAAAAATTAGTAAACGGCTAACTATGACAGCATCGGTGAGCAAAGCGATGGGCTATCAATCCACAGCAAATTTAAATGCAATAGTTGAAAAGCACGCGTCGCTGGTGAAGAAAGTGGCGTGTCATCTAATTGCACGTTTCCCACCGAGTGTACAGCTAGATGATTTAATTCAATCAGGCATGATAGGTTTAATTGAAGCGTCGAAAAACTTTGATGCTGCAAAAGGTGCCAGTTTTGAGACCTTTGCAGGTATTCGCATTCGTGGTGCAATGCTTGATGAAATGCGCCGTGGTGATTGGGCCCCTCGTTCAGTACATCGCAATAGCCGTATGGTTGCAGAAGCAATTACAGAACTAGAAAGTAAATATAATCGTGAGCCTAAAGATAGTGAAGTTGCTGAAAAACTTGATATTACGCTAGATGAGTACCATCATATTCTAAGTGATGTAAACTCAAGCAAAGTTCTGGGTATCGAAGACTTAGGGGTTGATGAAGATGTTATAACCCCAGTTGGGCAAGACTTAGCACTGGACAAGCCCTTTAATAACGTTAAGAATGAACGTTTTAATGAATCCTTGTTAGCAGCAATTAAGTCGCTACCAGAGCGTGACGGCCTTGTTCTTTCGCTCTATTACAACGATGAAATGAATTTAAAAGAAATTGGGCACATACTCGATGTTAGCGAGTCGCGTGTGAGCCAGATACATGGTCAGGCGATGATTAAGCTAAAAGCAAAAATCAATGACTGGATAAATTAGAAGTAAGTAAATATAGGTTCAGACCTCACCGGAGGATGTTTTGGATAAAAACATGAAAATTCTTGTTGTTGATGATTTTTCGACGATGAGACGTATTATCAAAAATCTGTTAAGAGATTTAGGTTTTACTAATGTGCAAGAAGCTGATGATGGTTCAACAGCTTTACCAATGCTACAAAATCAAGAATTTGATTTCGTAGTGACTGATTGGAATATGCCAGGTATGCAAGGTATTGATTTATTACGTGCAATCAGAGCTGATGACACGCTTAAACATATCCCTGTGCTGATGGTAACGGCAGAAGCTAAAAAAGAACAAATTGTTGCTGCTGCTCAAGCCGGCGTTAATGGCTACATCGTAAAACCTTTTACTGCTGCAACACTTAAAACCAAATTGGAAAAAGTGTTTGAGCGCCTAGGCTAATTAATAGGAGAGGCTTATGTCAGCACCTGCTGCGCCTCAGATCACTTTAGAACAAGCCCGTCAGCTTGTTGTTCACCTTGAAAACGGTGAGCAAGACAAAGCTGATCAGCTCATCCTTGATGCGGCGACAAAAGAGCAATCAGAACTTTTTGCTGAAGTTGGTAAATTAACCCGCCAACTTCATGACGCGCTAAAGAATTTTGAACTCGATACGCGGCTCTCAGACTTAACAACTGATGCAATTCCTGACGCAAAGCAGCGTTTAAATTATGTTATGGAAATGACAGAAAATGCTGCTAATAAAACCATGGATGCAGTTGAAGCTAGCTTGCCAATAGCACAAGAGTTGGCTGATGAAATCGCCCAGATAAAGCCGACTTGGGACCGTTTAATGAGTCGTGAAATTGAGCTCGGTGAATTTAAGTCACTGTGTCATAGTTTAGATAAATTCATGAACCACTCCCACACTAAGACCGACGAACTGCAAGGTCTAATGACTAATGTGTTAATGGCGCAAGATTATCAAGACTTAACAGGGCAAGTGATCCGCCGCGTAATTGATTTAGTTAGAGAAGTTGAAGATAGTTTAATACATTTATTGACTGCATTTGGTAGTCATGAAATTGACGAAGCTAAAACTAGAATAGCAGCTATAGAAGAAATACCGCCTGCAAAAACGACATTAGCAGGTCCAGAAGGGCCAATTATTGATAAAGAGTCGCGAGATGATGTTGTCAATGGGCAAGATGATGTTGACGATTTACTGTCAAGTTTGGGCTTCTAAGAGGAGAGCACTGCATGAGCTTTGAAGTCGATGAAGATATTTTACAAGATTTCCTAGTTGAAGCTGGAGAAATTCTTGAGCTTTTATCAGAACAGCTAGTAGAACTTGAAAATAATCCAGATGATACCGAGTTACTAAATGCTATTTTCCGTGGTTTTCATACCGTAAAAGGTGGTGCGGGTTTCTTAAGTATGACAGAGCTGGTAGATGCCTGTCATGGTGCAGAGAACGTATTTGATTTACTGCGTCAGGGCGTTCGAAAAGTTAACTCAGAGCTCATGGATGTAATATTACAAGCGCTCGATACAATTAATGAAATGTTTGCGACAATACAAAATCGCGAACAACCAGAACCCGCCGATCCTGAATTACTCGCTATATTACATAAGTTAAGTCAACCGCCTAGTGCCGATGAAGAGCAAGCGTCAAGCGCGCCAGCGCAAGAGTCTGAAGCGCTCGTCGAAGATGCTGATTCAGCAATCGATGAAGATGACCCTTTTGCTTTTGATATGTTGTTCAATGGCCAAGTTGACGACAAGCCAGAAGAAGCACAAATTGATGAGATCACCGAAGATGAGTTTGAAAGCTTATTAGATGAACTCCACGGTAAAGGTCAGAGTCCGATAGCGAATACAAGCGCTGCGCCTCAAGATAATGCCAGTAGCAGCGATATTACCGATGATGAATTTGACAGTTTACTCGATGAACTACATGGGGTAGGTAACTTTGGTGCGGTAAATCCTGCTCCAGCGCAAGAAGAACCTATTGAAGCAGCTACAACAGCTGAAGTGAAAAGTGTAGCGGCAAGCTCAGCATCAGACGATGAAATCAGCGATGACGAATTTGAAGCACTACTAGATGAATTACATGGCAAAGGTACTGCTCCTAAAGCGCTTACTGCGAGTAGTGTAGAAGATGATGCACCGAAGCCTGCTACAGAAGCGAAAAAACCTGAAGCAAAGGTTGAAAAACCTGCACAAGTAAGCAAGCCTCAACCAGCAGCATCAAAACCCGTTGAAAATAAGGCACCTGCGCCAGCAGCAGGTACAGCTAAAAAACATGCTCCACCTCAAGCTGAAACAACCGTGAGGGTTGATACGAAGCGCTTAGATCAAATCATGAATATGGTTGGTGAACTTGTATTAGTGCGTAATCGATTAGTAAGTTTAGCGACTAACACAAATAATGAAGTGATGGGCAAAGCAATCTCTAATTTAGATGTTGTGACTGCCGATTTACAAGGTGCGGTAATGAAAACCCGCATGCAACCAATCAAAAAAGTGTTTGGTCGTTTTCCACGCGTAGTCCGTGATTTAGCGCGTAGCTTAAAAAAAGATATTAACTTATTGTTAGTGGGTGAAGAAACAGATTTAGATAAAAACTTAGTTGAAGCGCTTGCAGATCCTCTTGTTCACTTAGTGCGAAACTCGGTCGACCACGGAATTGAAATGCCTGACGTACGTGAGGCCGCGGGTAAACCAAGAACAGGTACGGTTACTTTATCGGCTTCGCAAGAAGGCGACCATATTTTGTTGACTATTCGAGATGATGGTGCAGGTATGGATGCTGAGAAGCTGAAAAAAATAGCCATTAGCAAAGGTGTGCTTGATCATGACCAAGCGAGTCGTTTGTCAGATACTGAAGCATATAATCTAATTTTTGCGCCAGGCTTTTCAACCAAAGAACAGATTTCAGATATTTCCGGCCGTGGCGTTGGCATGGATGTAGTAAAAACTAAAATAACCCAATTGAATGGCTCAGTAAGTATTCAATCTGAGTTAGGTGTTGGCACTATATTAGAAATCAAAGTACCACTGACATTAGCTATACTACCAACCTTGATGGTTGTCGTTGGTCAGCAAACGTTTGCGTTACCGTTAGCCGGGGTAAATGAGATTTTCCATCTAGATCTGACTCGTACAAATGTAGTTGATGGGCAACTAACTATCATAGTGCGTAAAAAAGCAATACCATTATTCTATTTAGAACATTGGCTTGTAAAAGGCGCCGATACCTCGCAGCGGAAAGCTCAAGGGCATGTTGTTATCGTACAAATCGGTACTCAGCAGGTTGGCTTTGTTGTGGATTCATTAATCGGCCAAGAAGAAGTTGTTATAAAACCACTGGATGCTCTTTTACAAGGGACGCCTGGTATGGCAGGTGCGACAATTACTTCAGATGGCGGTATCGCCTTGATTTTGGATGTCCCAAGCTTGCTAAAATACTACGCAGGTTAGAGTAATCTTTATCTTTTTATGGGGGCCACTGGCTCCTGTAGATAAAATTTAACAAGAGTACGCCAATGGCAGTTAAAGTATTAGTTGTTGATGATTCGAGTTTTTTTCGCCGCAGGGTGAGCGAAATTCTAGAACAAGATAAGGACATTGATGTAATTGGTTTTGCGGTTAATGGCCGTGAAGCAGTCGATAAAGCGCGCCAACTTCGTCCTGATGTCATCACGATGGATGTCGAGATGCCGGTGCTTGATGGAATTAGTGCCGTGAAAGAAATCATGGCTGCAAACCCGACTCCTATTTTAATGTTTTCGTCGTTGACTCGTGATGGAGCAACCGCGACGCTGGACGCGCTTGATGCTGGCGCCTTAGATTTCTTACCGAAGAAGTTTGAAGATATTGCGCGTAATAACGAAGATGCGATTAAACTTTTACAAAACAAAGTAAAAGAAATCGGGCGTAGACGTTTATCAAGATTTGGCCGCCCAACTACGAGTATAAATAAGCCATCAGTTAATAAAGAAACAGCTCCAAGGGCGAGTATTAGGCAGCCAGATCGCAGTTTTAGTCGATCAGCTGTACCTGCTGATACGAGCGTTGCGTCAGTACGTGCCTCGGGTAAAAAATATCAAATTGTAGCGATAGGTACGTCAACCGGTGGGCCTGTCGCATTACAAACTATTTTGACTCGATTACCAGCGAGTTTTCCGCACCCCATCTTACTCATTCAACATATGCCAGCCGCGTTTACCCCAGCATTCGCAGCACGATTAAATGGTCTGTGTAAAATTCAAGTTAAAGAAGCGCAACAAGGTGATAAGTTAATGCCAGGTACGGCTTACTTAGCTCCTGGTGGCCAACAAATGCTAATTGAAGGGCGTGGTGGTAATCGGACGTTAAGAGTATTTGAAGATGACAGTGCGCGTATCACATATAAACCCAGTGTTGATGTGACATTTGCTAGTACTGCAAAAGCTTTTCAAGGAGATGTTTTGGCGGTTGTTCTCACTGGAATGGGCGCAGATGGCCGTGATGGTGCGCGAATGCTCAAACAAGTCGGTGCAACGATTTGGGCACAAGATGAGAGCACCAGTGTGGTTTATGGTATGCCACAAGCTGTTGCTGCTGCAGGGCTTTCTAGTGCTAGTATTGCATTAAATGATGTGGCTACTCGATTAGTACGTGAGATTGGTTGTGGATAAGCTATCAATCTTAGGGCTAGTAATTGCGTTAGGTGCAATAGCTCTTGGCTATACATTAGAAGGCGGTGCTGTTGCTGCTTTATTTAACGGCCCTGCACTGATCATTGTACTAGGCGGCACCTTGGGGGCTGTGATGTTACAGTCTCCGGTTAGCACGTTTATCAAAGCCTTAAAAATTAGTTACTGGGTTTTCTTCCCCCCTCGTCATGATATTGACGCAGCCATTGAAGAGGTTAAAAGTTGGTCCCACAAAGCACGCCAAGAAGGGTACTTAGCCCTTGAAGATACGGCGCTGACTCACCCTGATAGTTATGCAGCAAAAGGCCTCAGCTTACTTATCGATGGTGTGAGTGAGAAAAAGCTGCGTGATACGCTTGAAATTGATTTGTTGCTAGAGCGCGAGCGACTACTTGAAGCAAGCCGTGTTTATGAAGCTTTAGGCGGTTATAGCCCAACAATTGGTATTTTAGGTGCAGTACTTGGACTTATTCAGGCTATGTCATTCATTACCGAGCCGCAAAAGCTAGGCGCCGGGGTGGCTACTGCGTTTATAGCGACAATTTATGGTGTTGGTTTAGCAAACTTATTGTTTTTACCTATGGCAAATAAATTAAAGCAACAAGTTGAGCAAAAAATGTTGTTTCATGAGCTACTCGCGGAAGGAATTATAGCCATCAGCCAAGGCGATAGCCCTGCTAATATTGAGCTAAAACTAGAAGCTTACCGAGTTGAACGACCTAATCTATTAGCCAATTAATTTATGATCCGTCGCCGACTTCGTCATCAACCTAGCAACAATCAGCACACAGAGCGTTGGTTAGTCTCCTATGCAGATTACATGACTATTATGTTTGCGTTTTTTGTGGTGATGTATGCAATTGCTATTAATAAAGAAGAAAGCTTTCAAATTTTATCAGACTCATTAGAGCAAGTATTCGATCAATCTGCGCGTCAGCATAGTCAAGAGGGCACCGGTGTGACGGGGACAGGTTTATTAACTGATAGAGTTAGCCCAGAAAAAGAGTTGCTATATGGTGAAAGTATCCAAAAGCAAGAAGCAGGTCCAGAGCTACTTGATGGGCAAAGCGATACCAGTAATATCAAACAAAAGCATTTAGGCAAGCCTTTAGATAGCTTATTAACCAAATTACAATCAGCGCTGATTGACGAAATTCGCGATGGTGAGGCGAGCCTAGAGCTGCACCAAGACTGGCTGATCATAGAGCTGAGCTCAGGCATGTTATTTTCAAGCGGCAGTGCGGTTGCACATAGTCGCGCTAAAACCGTGATTGGTATGGTTAACGATATTATCGCACCGGTTGATAATTATGTCAGAGTGCGTGGGTACACAGATAACGAAACAATTCGAAACGAAATATTTCGCTCTAACTGGGAGCTTTCTGTTGCGCGGGCAACCTCAATTTTAGTTGAACTTGAATCTCTGGGAATTAACCCAGCTAGAATGGCTATTGAAGGCTACGGGCAATATTCGCCATTTGCAGATAATAGTACAGAGCAAGGCCGCGCTGAGAATAGAAAAGTAGTGGTTGCATTATCTAAGTATGGCTTACCAGAGCAAGAAACGCCCCGAGAAGGGGATCTTGAAGAAGAAAAAGCTGAACCTGAAGTAATTGAATTGCCTTCGGACGATAACACGATTAAAGTAATTCAATTACCACATGGCGGTATACGAATTACAACGCGCAATGAACAATAATAAGGTGTGATGTGAAAATTTGGACGGTGGCGAATCAAAAAGGTGGCGTAGGTAAAACAACAACTGCGGTAAGCCTTGCTGGTACATTAGCATTGCAGGGAAAGCGTGTGTTATTGATAGACACTGATCCGCATGCCTCTTTGACTTACTATTTTGGTATCGATTCTGAAGATTTAGAAGTCAGTGTTTATGATATATTCGCTCGCGGCAATACCATGCAAAGTGAAGAAATACTGCAATCACTGTGTCCGTCAAATATTGCTAATTTAGATATAATGCCTGCGGCAATGGCCATTGCTACCCTTGATCGCAGTATGGGCAATAAAACTGGTATGGGGCTTATTTTAAAAAAAGCGTTAGCCAAAATCAGTGAGCATTATGACTATGCAATCTTGGATTGCCCACCTGTTTTAGGGGTGTTAATGGTTAATGCACTGGCAGCGAGTGAACGTATTTTAGTGCCAGTACAAACTGAATTTTTAGCCTTAAAGGGTTTAGATCGTATGATGCGTACAATGGAATTGATGCAAAGCTCGCAATCAAAGCAGTATCAATATACCATCATCCCAACAATGTACGATAAGCGCACAAATGCGTCGTTAGAAGCATATAAAACGTTGCAAAAAACGTATAATGATAAAGTTTGGCCAGGTGTTATACCTGTCGATACCAAATTTCGAGATGCAAGCTTAGCACAACAAGTGCCAATTCAATTTTGCCCTCGTTCACGTGGTGTATTTGCCTATCGTGCGTTATTAGATTATTTGATTGAGCAAGGTTAATTAATGAGTAAACAATTGTTTGCTAATGAAAAAGTGATGACCCAGTACTTGGGCGCTCTGCTGTGCGAGGAAGATGAGAATACAAACTTAGAACCTGTCGCAAAATTACTTGAACAAGTTGGGCCAGTTCAAAAGCAGGCTCAGATGCCAGCAAAAGCTGCTAAGCAGGTAATTGTTCAAGAGCACGCCCTTGAAGAACCCCAAGAAATACCACAAGATACCAAAACAGCGCTTGAGAAACCGCAAGTTCAAGCTAAAATCAAAGATATAGATAATATTGCCTGTGATGCTCTAGCTAAACATGCTAAAACACCGATTGAGCGACAGCAGGATTATTTTGACGGTGAATTCCAGGCGTTATTTTTCGAAGTGGCAGGGCTCACATTAGCTGTGCCCCTTAAGTCATTGGGTGGCATTCATCAATTGGGCGATGTGAACCAATTGTTTGGTAAGCCCAAGTGGTTCAAAGGGGTTATGCTTAACCGTGATGAAAACCTCAATGTGGTTGATACCGCTCGTTGGGTAATGCCAGAGAAATACACTCAAGAATTAGAAGAGAAACTAAACTATCAATATTTAATTACTCTTGGTGATAGTCAGTGGGGGTTATTAGCTGAGAAGCTTGTTAATAATATAACCCTGCGTACAGAAGATGTTAAATGGCGAGCTAAAACTGGTAAACGTCCTTGGTTGGCTGGCGTCATTAAAGAAAAAATGTGTGCCCTAATTGATGTGGAAAATTTAAATCAATTACTGGAGCAGGGCTTAGATAGCCGTGAGCAGTAACGATATTCGGAGTAATAGCATGAGTGAAGAAAGACTAGTATCAAACAGTAAAAATGCCGATAGCAATGATGAAGTATTGCAATGGGTAACATTTAAACTGGAATCAGAAACATACGGCGTCAATGTGATGCAAGTTCAAGAGATTTTGCGTTATACCGAAATAGCCCCTGTACCAGGTGCGCCAAGCTATGTACTTGGTATTATCAACTTACGTGGTAATGTGGTTACCGTGATCGACACTCGTGCTCGTTTTGGTTTAATGTCTGCTGAAACTACAGATAACTCAAGAGTATTAATTATTGAAGCTGAAGAGCAAGTAATTGGTATTTTGGCTGATAGTGTGGCTGAAGTTGTTTATTTACGTAGCTCGGAAATTGATAGTGCGCCTAATATTGGTACAGAGGAGAGTGCTAAGTTTATCCAAGGTGTGAGTAACCGTGATGGTGAACTATTGATCTTGGTTGATTTAAATAAATTATTAAACGATGAAGAGTGGGACGAGTTAAGCAATATTTAATGCTGACGGATAAACTATGCTGTTACTCTCTTTAGTTATAAGCGCACTTGGTTTAATACTAGTGTGCTTTGTTATTTTATATAGTTTGAATACAAAAATATCCCATGGTGAGGCTAAAAGCCAAAAACAGCTTACAGATACGCTGCAACAGAACAGTATTTTACGCAGTGAAGTTGCTGAAATGCGTGCGGGCATGCTGAGTATTGGTAAAAGGTTAGTCGCTGTTGAACAGAGAAATCAAGAGCTAGCGCAACAGCAAGATGCACAGAAATACGATGATCCTGATGCTAAAATCTATTCTCGGGCTGTGAAAATGGTGGAGTTAGGCGCTGATATTGAAGAGATAATTCGTGAATGCGAATTACCTCGTGCAGAGGCTGAATTACTTATGTCGTTACATAATCAAAAAGGGCGCTAAATAGCGCCTTTTTGCTATTTCAATTTTTACTTACTGCGTTTAAGCTTTAATATTTAACTTACCTTGAAAATCTTCCCAGCCAGGTGGAAACTTACCCCGAAGTACATATGAAAATGCAATAAGCTCAGCAATTACGTAGTAGAGTTCTTTAGGTATCTCTTCGCCAAGTTCTAAATGCGAAAGCGTTTTAGCAAGTGCTTCATCTTGATGAATTAATATGCCCTTTTCTTTCGCTGTTTTGATTATCTGTTGTGCTAACTCACCAAACCCTTTACTGGAGACGGTAGGCGCTCTACCTGCTTCATATAATAAACCTATGGCTGACTTATGTTGTGAATCACTCATGATCAAACCTTAATATTGATAATTGCATGGGATTGATAAAAAGCTTGGTGTTGTGGCGCACCTTGGCTTAAATTTAATTCGCCCACTTGTAAGCCATGCGCTGACAATTTATGACGCAAGCTTTCTAAATGTGGATGGGCTATTGCTGTTACCTCTTGGCTTGAGGCGAGCAGTTTACAATCTAAGGCTTTATCCATCAGCTCGGCGGTGATTTGTAGCTGGCCAAGAGCTGCATAATCAAAATTTAAACGCACAAACCAAACGTCTTTTCCTTCGGGTTTATCTTTACTTGGTTTTTTATATTGGCCAAGTGATATTTCAGTTTGCGCAGCGTCCGGCGGAAGTCGCATAGGTAAAAAAAATTGCACAAGCGCATTACTATCCGTTTGTTGATTAACAGCTGTGCTGGCAACTTGGCTAATATTACTTTTAATTTGCCCAAGCTCTGCTGCCAAAGTTTGGCTGCTGGCTTGTTGTAATTGCTCTTGAAGTTTTTCGCTGTTCACAGCTTTAAAATTCGGCACTAACACTTGTAGTAAAGCATCAACTGAGCTTTGGCCAGTAAAGTTCAATGCACTAATATTATTCAGTGCCGGGGCTGCCAAAATTGCTACACTCAAATTTTCGATTGCTTGGCTAAAGCTTTGTTGCATCGCGCTTGTTGAGAGACTATTCGGTGAAATAAGGCTCAATATTTCTCGTTGTACAATTGAAGGGTGAGCGGATTGGCTGTTTATCATCCGATTAAATGCCTGGTTAACAAGTCGATTTAGATCCACATTATCGCTTACTTTCCCCTGCGCTAGCTGTTCTATTTTTTGGCTTAAATCTACTTTTGTTGAATTACTTTGACTGCCAGTAGCTGCATTCGATGAGGACTGCAATTGTGGCTTTGCTATGTTTAGTAATGGAGCCATTAGTTTAGCCTCTATCGGGAGGGAAACTTGGCTGCGCACTGGTGTAGCTGTTAAAGGTGCTTTGATGTTTTCCTTTTGAGTTTGCACCATAAGTGTAGGTGGTATCGAAGCTAGTTTTTGAGTTTTGCTCGTTTCATCTACGCTGCTAAAGTGAATGCTTACTTTATCTGTATCCTTTATAAGACTATGGTTGCTTGCTAGCTCTTTATTGATTTTCGATACTTGTTTTAACTTGTTTGCTGTTTCACTAACTGATTGACTCACCGTATTAGGATTTTTAACTTCAATTAATGGCGCATTGCTATTTTTAGCAATTAGAGGGGAGTTAATCGTTGAGCTGTTTTTTTGGTTGGTGAATTGGCTATCCACTTTTGCTGTATTTGTGTTTGTTATGTCTTTGTTTATTGTACTGTGTGTTTTTGCTGTCTCTTTCTCTGTGGTTGAAAAAGATATTTGTTTGTCGACAGCGGGCGTTTTAGCTGTATCAGCTTTAGCCGCTATTTCAGCCTGAGTTATTGATGCTTTGCCGCTACTGATTGATAGGTTGTTATTACTTACAACAGGAGCGGCTGTTGGTGTAGTGATACTAGCCAAAGTCGCTTTAACTTGTTGAAATAGTTGTACTAGCGGTGGAGCGCTATGGAAGTGCTTAGGTAACGCTGTGCCTTTACTTATATCTGC
The DNA here is from genome assembly GCF_030408095.1 of Pseudoalteromonas sp. APC 3893. Classification (NCBI taxonomy): domain Bacteria; kingdom Pseudomonadati; phylum Pseudomonadota; class Gammaproteobacteria; order Alteromonadales; family Pseudoalteromonadaceae; genus Pseudoalteromonas; species Pseudoalteromonas sp. APC 3893. Next base: position 217,752 of record NZ_JASDCD010000003.1, on the reverse strand, counting down.
CAAAAGTGGGGCTACATTCTCACTAGCTAAAGCTGCTAAGTTTATTTGCGACACTGATTTTGGGAGCAAACTTAATTGTTGCGGCGCTTTTTCGTTACTTGTTGAGGAAATAGGTGCTTTAAGTGGATTGTCATTTTTGTCAGTTAATTGATTAAATGGTTTATTTTCAAAGTAACGAACAGCATCGTTCACCCGAGTTTTTAAATCGGCAAAACTGGCTTGTAACCACGACTTTATTGGGCTGCTGGCATTTATTAAGGGGCTTTGAACAGGTTTTACGCCGTCGGTTGTTATTTTTGTTATTGCGGTACTTTGTTGTGCTTTCACTAAATTATGAAAGGTTTGAGTCAACGAATTTTTAAGTACAACAGCAACCTCATTGGTGAGGGTTTTCAATGTAAGTTGGTCTTTCGTTGCTATTATTTTGACAGCTTGAGGCTCTGCACTTAGCTGTTGCGCCTGTGTATGCTTAATAGGAATATTAAAAGCGCTTTTTTGCTGCGGGATTGTTAATTGCGCTGCGTTATTCGTCCTTTGTAGCTGACCTTGCGGGGCGAGCTTTGCTAGCCATGTTGCCAATTTAGCCTTTGTGATGGGTTGTTGGTGCAGGTTATCAGCAAAACGGTTAATAACCACAAGCTTTAATAGCCCCTTTTGCTCCATATTGATGATTGCTTTTAAAGGTTGCTCACTTTGTAGAAGTTGTGCCACTTCTGTATTTATCGGTAAGCTCGCATTCAACTGCGCTATTTGTATTTTAGGTGTCGGTTTAGTGGCTACAGTAACAGCGAAAGGTTGATTGCTCAGTTGGCTGCCGGAATGAATGAAATTAAGTAAACTCTGTAATTGCTTTGCTTGATTAAGCGCTAATGATGTTTGTGTTGGCAAAATAGTCAGTTGTTTGCCATCAGTGCTTAACTGTATTTCAGCGGCAGGAATTTTTTGCATGTTGCTTGGTGATTGGCTGGTCGCTAAACGCAATGTTTGCCAATGATCATTAACTAATATATCCATTTGCACAGAGCCTTTGGCAAATGTGATGTTTTTAGCGTTAAGTGTTTCCCCATTTAGGTTCACACTTTGTTGCCCAGCATTACTCGTTGACTGTTTAACCGTCAATGAGTTAGCTAAAGAAATCTGTGTAGGTTCATTCATTATTTTAAATCAAGTTTTCACTAATCGGTTTCATTGCGTTATTCGTATTACCCTATCATTATGGTAGACTAACGCCTAATTTTGGGTATAGAGAATCGTCATCTTGCTACACATTAAGTCCGTCACTTGCATCAAACAAGAGCGCTGTTTGTTTGAGGATCTTAATTTCAGTTTGAAATCGGGACAAATTATGCAATTAGCAGGCCCTAATGGGGCTGGTAAGACATCATTATTGCGCATTATTGCAGGTTTTGCTGCTCCTGATGAAGGCGATATCTTTTGGCACGATACATCAATAGCCAAAAACTATGACGAGTTTGCCCGTGAGCTATTATTCATTGGCCATAAAACCGGTGTAAATGCTCAGCTTACTGCGCTGGAAAATGTACGCTTTTGGTTACAGATCCAAGGGTATGATGATAATCAAGACTTGTATGCTTTATTGGCTAAAATAGGCTTGGTGGGTCTTGAAGATGTGCCAGTACGCACTTTATCCGCAGGACAACAACGCCGTGTTGCATTACTTCGATTATGGCTTAATGATGCCAAGCTTTGGATCCTCGATGAGCCATTTACTGCTTTGGATAAAGCGGGAGTGGCATTCTTACAGGCGCGCTTTGTTAGCCATTTAGAAACCGGTGGTGCTATTTTATTAACGACTCACCAAGATTTAACAACGCACTTTAATGATTTGCAAACAGTTACCTTGGAGTACCGTCACTGATGCAACGACAACACTCTTATTTACAGCTATTTAGTGCCGTATGTAAAAAAGATTTACAGTTAGCGTTTCGCCAGCGAGCAGAAATTGTTAATCCATTATTATTTTTCTTAATTGTTATTACCTTATTTCCGTTAGCTATTGGTCCAGAGCCCGGTCTACTTGCTCGTATGGCTCCAGGTATTATTTGGGTTGCGGCGCTTTTATCGACCATGCTTGGTCTTGATAAAATTTTTCGTGATGATTTTCATGACGGCAGCCTAGAGCAATTAATTGCATCATCGTATCCATTGCCGTTAACTGTACTGGCGAAAGTGCTTGCTCATTGGGTTATTACTGGGTTGCCTTTGGTGTTAATGACACCGGTTTTTGCGCTACTGCTTAACTTAGATAGCCAAGCGCTTGTTGCGACAGTTATTACTTTATTATTAGGGACTCCATTATTGAGTTTTATCGGCGCGATTGGTGCGGGTCTCACTGTGGGGTTACAAAAAGGCGGAATATTGATGAGTCTGCTAGTTCTGCCTTTGTATATCCCTGTGTTAATTTTTGCAACGTCTGCTATTGATACCAGTACTATGTCACTGGATTATAGTGGACAGCTTGCCATCCTTGGTGCAATGCTTGTCGTTGCTATTTTAAGCGCACCAATTGCCATATCGTCAGCATTAAAAGTGAGTGTAAGTTAATATGTGGAAGTGGTTACATCCCTACGCTAAAGCAGATCGTGCATATCAATTATGTAATACGTTACTGCCATATTTTGCCGTAATAACGGTTGTATGCATGGTTGTTGGTTGGATTTGGGGGCTGGCTTATGCGCCTGCAGACTACCAACAAAAAGACAGCTATCGCATTATTTTTATTCATGTTCCTTCAGCTATTTTATCAATGGGCGCTTATTCATCAATGGCTATCGCGGCGGTGGCCGCCTTGGTTTGGCAGCTGCGAAATGCAGAACTTGCTGTTATCGCTATTGCCCCCGTGGGCGCCTGTGTTACTGCAATTGCGCTTATCACCGGTGCTGCATGGGGTAAGCCTATGTGGGGCGCTTGGTGGGTGTGGGATGCACGTCTTACTTCTGAGCTTATTTTATTATTTTTATATTTAGGGGTGCTGTCTTTGTATCACGCCTTTGAGGATAAAAAAGCAGCGGGTCGAGCTGCTTCTATCCTTGCTATTGTAGGGGTGATTAACTTACCAATTATTCACTTCTCTGTTGAGTGGTGGAACACCCTTCACCAAGGGGCGACCATTACTAAGTTCGATACTAAGGCGATTGATCCAAGTATGTTTTGGCCGCTGATGGTTAACATTGTGGCGTTTGCTGCATTTGTTGGCACAGTGACATTGATACGTCTTAAAAATGAAATTTTACAACGCGAAAAACACCGTCCTTGGGTTCGTCAGTTGTTAAATAGGGGCTAGTTATGCAGTTTGATTCTTTTTCTGATTTTATAGCCATGGGTGGATATGGCTTTTATGTATGGTTGTCTTTTGGCACGTGCGCGCTGATTTTATTAGGTATCTTATTTAGTTCTTTGAACGATACCAAGCGTATTTTAACTTCTGTTCAGGAGCAAGCAGCTCGCGAACAGCGTATTAAGCAAGCTAAACAGGAGCAGCAAATATGAATCCAAGACGTAAAAAACGGCTATTAGCAGTGACTGCGATCGTGTTTGGTATTGGTGCAGTGATAGGTTTGGTTTTATATGCCTTACAAGAGAATATAAATCTTTTTTATACCCCAAGTGAGTTAATTGACGGCAAGGGGCCAAATCTCGAGAAGCCTCATATAGGTCAAAAGTTACGTATTGGCGGCATGGTTGTCCCAGGCTCAGTGGTACGTGATGAAAGCAGTTTACAAGTGAGCTTTAAATTAATAGACACTGGCCCACTAGTGACAATTCGTTATCAGGGTATTTTGCCTGATTTATTTCGTGAAGGGCAAGGCATCGTTGCGCAAGGTGTGTTAGTTGAACCTGATGTTATTGAGGCATTTGAGGTATTAGCAAAGCATGATGAAGAATACATGCCAGCAGAAGTTGCCGAAGCGGTTAAAGGGATTAAACACGAAAAACCTAAATATAACTTAGATAGTGGCAATTAATATGATCCCTGAAATTGGTTATTTTTCTTTAACACTGGCCATGGTGCTAAGTGTTTTATTATGTATTTTTCCTTTGTGGGGCGCGCATACTGGTAATTTGCGTTTAATGCGTGCAGCCCCCTCGTTAGCTGTCGGCCAGTTTGCTTTTGTTCTAATTTCGTTTGCAGCACTTATTTATGCAAGTTTGACGGATGATTTTACTGTCGCTTATGTAGCCTATCATTCAAGTAGTACCTTGCCATGGTATTACAAAATAACCTCGACATGGGGAGGCCATGAAGGGGCCATCTTACTGTGGTTAGTTATGCAAGCTGGCTGGACTGCTGTTGTTGCGGTGCGTTCACGTTCACTGCCTTGGATATTACGAGCGCGAGTTCTGGGTGTACTTGGCTTCTTAGGTGTCGGCTTTATGCTTTATACCTTGTTAATGTCGAGCCCATTTGAGCTGTTATTACCTTACTACCCTGTAGAGGGGCGAGATTTAAACCCACTATTACAAGACCCAGGCATGATTATTCACCCGCCATTATTGTATATGGGCTATGTTGGGTTATCTGTGTCGTTTTCATTTGCGATTGCAGCTTTATTGACAGGTAAGCTTGATAACTCATGGGCGAAATGGTCACGCCCGTGGACAATGACTGCATGGGGCTTTTTAACACTCGGTATCACTATTGGTAGCTGGTGGGCTTATTCCGAGCTTGGCTGGGGCGGTTGGTGGTTTTGGGATCCGGTAGAAAATGCCTCCTTAATGCCTTGGCTGGTTGCGACTGCGTTATTACACTCATTGTCAGTGACAGAAAAGCGTGGCGTATTTAAATCCTGGACTGTATTGCTGGCCATCGCTGCTTTTTCGTTGAGTCTTCTAGGTACTTTTATTGTTCGTTCAGGGATTATTGTTTCTGTTCATGCGTTTGCTACAGACCCTGATCGTGGCTTATTTATTCTTGCCTTTTTAGCTATTGTTGTGGGTGGCGGTCTTACACTTTATGCACTTCGCGTATCACAAGTGAAAAGTGAAGGGCGTTATAAACTGATTTCCCGTGAAGTGGCACTTTGGCTTAATAATATATTTTTAGTTGTTGCGACGTTTATTGTATTGCTGGGCACTTTACTTCCAATGGTTCATAAGGAGATGGGCTTAGGCAGTATTTCAATAGGCGAACCGTTTTTTAATAAAATGTTTGCAATTTTATTAGTGCCATTTGCAATCTTAATGGGGATTGGGCCCTTATTGCGTTGGAAACAAAATAAGTGGACATTTTTACAAAATAAAATGCTGCTTAGTGCTATCGCGAGTATTGTTGTTACGTCAGTTTGGTTGTTTTTAAGCTACGATGTTGTCGCTCCTCTAACGCTGTTAGCAACAACATTAGCAATTTGGATTGTATTTACAACAGGCCTTGATGTCTTTGATAAAACCCGTGTACATGGCAGTTTAACAAACGGCTTGAAGCGTTTAAGCTTAAGTTACTGGGCTATGGTACTTGGTCACGTTGGAATTGCATTTGTAATTGCTGGGGTTACTTTGACATCAGCCTATTCGGTTGAGCGCGATGTTTCAATGAAGCCATTAGATGTAGTTTCGCTGAATCAATATGACTACCGTTTTGAGGGCGTTAAAAGCATCCGAGGGCCTAATTACAGTGGCCATGCAGGGGTAGTAACTGTGCTTAAAAATAACAATGTAGTTACCAAATTGCATGCTGAGAAACGCCAGTATGATATCGGCATGCAGTTTATGACTGAAGCGGCCATTGATGCTGGTTTTTCTCGTGATTTATACCTTGCCCTAGGCGAGCAGCTTAGTAATGGTGGCTGGTCATTGCGGATTTATCATAAACCATTTGTGCGTTGGATGTGGCTAGGCGGCTTACTTATTTCTTTAGCCGGGTTTATGATTTTAGGCGATAAACGCTATCGTAATAATAAAAAACGTGAGCAGGAGCTAGCATGAATCGTAAATTTTTAGCGTTATTACCACTTTTGGCATTCATTTTGGTCTGTGTGTTTTTATATCAAGGGTTATTTGCCAATCCTCGTGAATTACAAACAGGAAGGATTGGCCATACAATGCCGGCTTTTAACTTGCCAGATCTTATGCAAGATAATAAACGCTGGCAGCAAGCGGATCTCGAAGGCGAAGTGTATATACTCAATGTGTGGGGCACGTGGTGCCCAACGTGTTTAGCCGAGCTTGGTTACTTAACTAAGCTGCGCGAGCAAGGCGTAAAAATTGTCGGCCTTTATTATGTGCAAAGCTACGATGCTGATTTTGATGGTGCGTTTGATATGGCAGCACTGCGAGAAGAAGTAAGTAGTATGTTAAGCCGAGCAGGCGACCCGTATCAATTTAATATTCTTGACTTAGAGCGAACATTAGCGCTTGATTTAGGCGTCTCAGGTGCACCGGAGACATTTTTGGTCGATCGTAAAGGTACTATTTTGTTGCATCATACCGGCGATATTAACCCACGAGTTTGGCGTGCGAAATTTGCACCAATCATGCAGGAGTTACAGCCATGAAGTATTTTTTAATCAGCTTGGTTTTACTTATCAGTTTTGCTGTATCAGCTGAGCAAGACAGGTACGAATTTGCTAATGATGAACAGGCACAGCGTTTTGGTGAGTTAACAAAAGAGCTACGTTGTCCTAAATGTCAGAATCAAAATATTGCTGATTCGGATGCAGTAGTTGCAAAAGATTTACGAGATAAGGTACTTACCTTAGTACAAGAGGGTAAATCAAAAGATGAAGTCATTGACTACATGATTGACCGATATGGCTACTTTGTACATTACGACCCACCTGTTACACCCGCTACTTTAGTGTTGTGGGTATTTCCTGTGCTGATTGTTATTTTTGGCTTGGGTTTTATAGTTATTCGTCAACGCAAAGCTGCTGTTAAGCAAACTTGGGACGAACAAGACGAAGCGTTATTAGCAAAATTAATTGCTCAGAATCAACGTCAGGAGCAAAGCTAAATGATTTTAATGTGGGCTTCTTTTGCGCTACTAACTTTAGTAGCAGTGGGGTTTGTGGCTTTACCTTTTTTAAAAAAAGAGCGTGTGCAAAGTGTGACGCATAATGCTAATTCAGATCTGATCGCAATTTATCAGCAGCGCTCGGAAGAACTTGCAAACGATTTACAAGAACAACGTATTGAGCAGCAAAGTTATAATGAATCTGTTATTGAATTAAAGCGTCGCTTATTAAACGAGCTTTCGCCAGAAAAATCGCTTTATAGCCGTGGCAACAATGTGATTTTTGCTTTGACGGGAAGTGCTTTTTTAGTTGTGCTTAGCTTGGTTTTTTATTCTGCAACGGGGTCTCAACAGCAACTTGAAAGCTGGTATACAGCGATGGAAAATTTACCTGAGTATGGTGAACGTGCTGTGATGCAAACGGGTGAGCCTCTTAGTCAGAATGAGCTGCAAGCTTTTGCTTTAGGTTTACGTACAAAGTTGGCAAAAAATGGCGATGACCAAGTTGCTTGGATGCTACTCGGTCGCGTCGCTATGTCACTGAATGAATTTGATATGGCGCAGCAGTCGTTTGATAAGGTATTGCAAATTAACCCGGATCATCTAGGCGTGTTAGTGAGTTACAGCCAAGTGTTGTTACTTGAAGGCAGTGAAGCAAATATGACGCGTGCAGCAGGTATGTTATCGCGCGTATTAAAAGATGAACCAACTAACATTGATGCCATTTCCTTGCTTGCATTAATTGCTTATGAGCGCCATGACTGGGCGCAAGCAAAATCAGCATTTGAAGTATTACTCAGTTCAATGGAGCCAAACGATAGCCGCTACGCAATGGTTGAGCAGCGAATAGTTGACATTGAACAAAAAATTGCTGAGCAACAAAACAGTCTAACCCCTGTGGCGAATGCTGCAACTCAATCAAATTCAGATGTAGCTACAGATTCAAGTGCTATTATGGTCACTGTGGAGTTAGCACCAACATTAGTCGATAACTTGCCAGACAATGGCACTTTATTTGTTTTTGCAAAAGCTGCGAATGGCCCACCGATGCCGCTTGCAGTAGTAAAGTTGACCCAGTTTAGTTTTCCTCTTAAAGTGCAGTTAAGTGATAGTAACTCAATGGTAGATGGGCTCACGCTATCATCATCTAAAGAAGTTGTGATCACGGCACGAATTTCGAAAGATGCCTCTGTGATGCCTTCAACAGGTGAGTTAGAAGGTCGTTCGCCAATATTAGAGCGTGAAAATATCACGCAACATACATTACTCATTGATGAGATTCTGCCTTAAGGATAAAAGATGTTCAAACAAAGTTTAATAATTCTAGGGTTATTGATCAGTGCCGGTTGTGCACAAGTTCCTGAAGAAAAAGCGGATGAGCGAGATCCGCTACAGTCATTTAATCGGCCCATGTATGATTTTAATATGGATGTGTTGGACGCTTATATTTTGCGCCCAGCAGCTGTCGGCTATGTTGCTATTACCCCAACTCCAGTGCGTCGAAGCTTAGTGAATTTCACCGATAATATTAGTGCGCCAACGGATGTTATTAATGCAACTTTACAAGGTAAAGCAGGTAATGCAGGCGTTAGTGTTGCCCGATTTTTAGTTAACTCAACGGTAGGTTTGTTAGGGCTATTTGATGTTGCAAGTTCATTAGGCCTTGAAATCATAGATGAGGACTTTGGGCAAACGCTGGGTGTATGGGGCATTGGCGATGGCGCTTACTTAATGCTACCAGGCATGGGACCTTCTACTGCACGTAACCTGACTGGTGATGTTGTTGATAGCTTTGTATTACCGGAAATTGCTTTAACAACGCCGCAAACGGTACTTGTATTCGCACTGAAAGCAGTAGAGGCAAGAGCGTCGTTAATTCCGCAAGAGAGCCTACTTAATGAGTCGTTGGATCCTTATATCTTTATGAAAGATATTTACTTCCAACGTCAGCTCTATGAATTGCACGATGGCAACCCACCAATCGAAGAAGAGCCTGATGACTTTGATGAAGACTTTTTAGAAAGCCTATAATTTATCTGACGCGAAGTTAGAAAAAAGCCAGCAAAACTGCTGGCTTTTTACTTTTATATAATTGAAGATAACAGGACTATTCGCCTAATATTATCATTTGTTCATTAGCCCAGCTAAGCGCTTCATGATAGGAGTCAGGCACTTTATCTGCTGCTAAACCTAATTCATTTTTTATGGCGTTTGCCCCTTCCCAATTCGCTTGCTCGTATAACTTAACTAAACGCAAATACTGCGCGAGTATGCCTTGGTCATCAACAAGGGCTACCTTGATATCATTAGAAAGTGGTAATTTATTCATCACACCTTCCATCGTCTCATCTAAAATTGCATCCATTAATGACATCATACCGGTTAAAAAAGCCATGCCAGTATCTTTAAGTTGATTGTGATTGATGGCTAAAAGCTCAGTAAAACGAGCACGGGTTAACGATAAACGGATCAACTCTGCGGGTTTATTTGCGGCAACTTGGGAGGCAAATAACAAGGATAATAATTTTTTAATTTCTTCTGCACCAAGTACTATCAGCGCCTGTTTTATAGTACTGATTTCAGCTCGGCGTTTGAACGCAGCTGAATTACTATAGCGAAGTAATTTATAGGAAAGTGTGACATCTCGTTCGAATACGCTTGTGATTTTTTTTAAATTAAGCTCAACTGATGAGGTTTCATAAAGTAACTCAGCGAGCGCTATTTGTGAAGGAGGTAGCGATTTGCTTTGTACCATTTCAGGCTTTGAGAAAAAGAAACCTTGAAAATAACTAAACCCCAAATCTAATGCAAGTTGATATTTCTCGTAGGTTTCTACTTTTTCTGCCAGTAATTTTATGTGCTTGTGGGGCTTTATTTCTTCGATGATCTGCTTAATAGTTTGAGTGTCGCAGCTTAAAAAGTCGATTTTTATAATATCAATATATGGGTAAAAGTGACGCCATACAGGTTGGTGTATGTAATCATCTAGCGCTAGGGTATAACCTTTTTCTTTAAGATCTTTAACCAGCGCGAGTAAGCGCTTACCAGGTTGTATAGTCTCTAAAATTTCAACAACTATTTGCTCTTTACCAAGTAAAGTTGGGTAGCCTTTTTGCAATGTTTTTAAAGTAAAATTAATATAGGCGGGTTTATTGTCCGTTAAATCTTCTAAACCAAAATTAAACTGACTGCCTTCAATTAAACGAGAAGTTGCTTCATCACCATCAATATCAGGAAAAACATTATCAACGCCATCTCTAAAAAGTAACTCATAGCCGACGAGTTTTTTTTCACGATCTAAAATGGGTTGACGCGCAGCGTAAAAATACATAAACAACAGATCCGATTGATTTAAACATTAACAAAGGCAATATAAGACAAAACATAGAAAATAGCATTAATTATATTTTACAGACCTACTGCTAAAGTACTGATTTTTTATAAATATATTGTTTTAATCGTAAGGCAATTAATATTAAATTTCCATTTATATCCTCTTAAATAAAAAAAATAGTTAAAAACCTATTAACCTCAGTTACTTATTTGATTAACGCAGAGAGTGGAGTTATTTGCCCCAGCCATGATATAGTCAGGTTCTAAGTTGGTTTTTACACCAATAATGTCTTTTGTATTACATTGATTAATGAGTCATTATTAGGATTAAAAGCCAGATTTAAACTTCTTAAGCGGAGGCAAATTTGGAAACAGGAATGATTATTTCTTTAGCTGCGTATTTTATCGTTATGTTAGGGATTGGCCTATATGCGTATAAACAGTCAACCAGTGATGTATCTGGTTATATGCTTGGTGGGCGTAGTTTGTCACCTTCAGTAGCTGCACTTTCAGCAGGCGCGTCAGATATGAGCGGCTGGATATTAATGGGTTTACCTGGCGCTATGTTTGTAACCGGCTTTAGTAGCACTTGGATTGCAATTGGGTTAGTACTCGGGGCTTGGGCAAACTACTTCTTAGTTGCACCACGGCTTAGGGTTTACACTGAGAAAGCAAATGACTCAATCACCATTCCAGACTATTTCTCAAATCGTTTCACCGATAAATCAAACTTACTCCGTGTGGTATCAGCGGTAGTGATCATTGTGTTCTTTACACTCTATACTTCTTCGGGCGTGGTTGCTGGCGGTAAGTTATTCGAAAGCTCGTTTGGCTTGAGCTATGAAATGGGTCTTTACATAACAACAGGCGTGGTTGTTTTATACACCTTGTTTGGTGGTTTCTTAGCAGTAAGCTTAACCGACTTTGTACAAGGCTGTATTATGTTTGTTGCATTAATATTGGTACCGACAGTCGCTTATTCATTACTAGAGCAACCATTAGAGTCTACGTTGCACAGTGTTAATCCAGATATGCTTAACTGGATAGGTGCAGGCTCAGCTCTGGGAATTATTTCGGCGATGGCGTGGGGCTTAGGTTATTTTGGTCAACCACATATTATTGTACGTTTTATGTCTGTACGTAGTGTAAAAGATATGCCGACTGCTCGTCGCATTGGTATGAGCTGGATGATAATCGCCGCCATTGGTGCTGTAGGCACTGGTTTATTTGGTGCAGCTTATACCTACGAAAATAATATTGTTGTTGACGATCCTGAAACGATTTTCTTGATTTTGTCAGAGCTGCTATTCCATCCATTAATTGCAGGCTTTTTATTAGCAGCAATTTTGGCTGCTATCATGAGTACGATTTCGTCTCAGTTATTGGTTAGTTCAAGTTCATTGACTGAAGATTTTTATAAAACCTTCTTACGTAAAGAGGCAAGTGACACCGAGCTGGTAACAGTAGGGCGTATTAGCGTTGCCATTGTCGCGCTATGTGCAATCTACTTAGCGTATGATCGCGATAGTTCAATATTAGACTTAGTCAGTAATGCATGGGCTGGTTTTGGTGCCGCATTTGGTCCACTTGTATTATTTAGCCTGTACTGGAAACGAATGAACTTTGCTGGTGCACTTGCCGGTATGCTAGTGGGTGCTATAACCGTATTGGTCTGGATTTATGCGCCTATAACAATTGATGGTGAAAAACTCAGTAGCCTTATTTATGAAATTGTACCTGGCTTTATTCTTTCAAGTATTGCCATTTTAGTCGTAAGCTTAGCGACACCTGCTCCAAGTAATGAAATTACTACTTTATTTGATGATGTAGAAAAGTCACTGTAAAAGTAAGATTTATTCCCTAATCATTCCAAGGTGGTTTGGGGTAATAAAAAAAGGAGCTTAATAGCTCCTTTTTTATTACCCGAATTAAGTTCTATTACGCTTTATCTTCTGCGTTTTTTAAATCGGCTACATTAGCTGTGTCTTTCTTTGTTTTTGCAGCAGGTTTGTTTACAGGTTCTTTTGCGCCTTTTAATACATTGATGAAATCATCTTTGCTTTTTGCGATTTCAAGCGCTAAAGATTCAATTTGTTGCTCGCTTAATGGTACATCCACTTTTTCGAGCATTACCTCAAGTGATTCTGCAATATCGAGCATTTTGTCATACGCATCAGCTTCTTTTTTAGTAGTAAACGTCATTCGCTCGACTCCGTTTCTTTCTACAACATATTTAACAACAACAGCCATGATCTCTCCTGCCAATTTGCTTAGTGTGAATTAACGCACTGATATTGATTACTGTTTTTATATACAGTAATTGTTTGCGGGCGTATTTGCAAGTTAACTTTTTTATTTTTTATTATAGGTACAGTTGACAAAGTAATTGCTCTTTACTTTATTTATAGAGTCACACTTTTTTAGTACCTAATGGTTTTTATATTGCTTAAAAGGGTGTCGTAAACATTTACTATTAATTGAGTCCATGTATGGATATCACGGAGGAAAACATGAAGTTACTAAGTTTAGTAGTTGTACTAGTCTGTTTAGGTTTTATAAGCCCAAGTTATGCGAGTGATACTAAGTCTGCACCAGCTAGTCAGGCGGTAAAAAAGCTTGAGAGTATCAATGTAAATAAAGCCAGTGTAGAGCAACTGATGCAGTTACCTGGTATTGGTAAGTCAAAGGCGCGCGCTATTATTGACTATCGTACAAAACAAGGAGAATTTAAATCAGTTGCAGATTTAACGAACGTGAAGGGCATTGGTGATAAATTGCTGGCAAAGTTAGACGGCAAAATTAAAATCTAAGCTTATAGCTAAGTTACAGGTTAATTACTTTAGAATATAAGGCGAATTAATATTCGCCTTGTTTCCCTTCTTGTAGCTTTAATGCATCGGCTATAAAAGGCTTGGCAAATGCAATTTCAACGGGCGTGGTTAATAACGGATAGCTTAAACCTGCTACTAATAAAGCAGCTAACATTAACCAACCTTCAATATAAATAAGCGAGGCGAATACAGGTGTGAGTAACAGCAACTTGACAATACGTAAGCTGATTTTTTGCAGTGGTGAAAGCATTGATAATGCAACTGCAATTATGTGTTGGCGTTGACGTACTTTAAGGTGCTGCAATTGCTTAACTTGGCTTGAAAAAAACGCAAACATTAGACGCTCTTCTTAATCATTAGGCGTGAAAAAACAACCACGATTAAAACTAAGCTGATCAAGCCAAAGATAATTTCCATCCACGCGGGCATACTTAAACCTAAAAATTGCCAATCAATATTACCGCAATCACCTGTTGCAGCGAAAAATTGTGGGATCCATTCATGTAATGGCACGGGAAAGTTAGGCTCAAATTCACAGCTAAATGCGAATGGGTCGGTTGTTGTTTGCATATCAATATGTTCACGGGCTAATAAAAATCCCCAAATACTCGCACCAGCCCAGCTAGTGAATGCAGTAATACGTATTAGTATGTTACTAGGATTAATCGCTCCAATAATCCCCGCGATTAATAGCCCGAGCATCGCTGTGCGTTGATATATACACATGATACAAGGCTCTAAGCCCATTTGATATTGGAAAAATAAAGCAATAACTTCAAATGTAAAAGCAGTCAATGCTAATAAAACCCAAGGCGTACGTTTGTGTGCTAAATTTGCTAACCAATTCATAAGAGTTCCGTTTAACTATTTTATAGTGAGATTATGGCTTAGTCATTAATCAAGGTGCAAGGATAAACCTTACTGGAGTGCTTAAAATCATGTAAAGTTTACTAAATTTGCTTTATTAAATGTGGGTGTATGCGTTTGTCTAGGTTTTGTTATGTTCTAATTCATTGGCTATTTATTATCTGCATTGCACAAACCTGAAAAATAGCTGAGTTCTGAGTTACTTTACTTGTTAGTTTTGCTTCGTCTGGTACAATCAGTCAGTTAATAGTGTTTAAGTGAAGTAATATTGATAACTCGAGTGGGAATTGAATGAGAATTTTTAAAGCGAAAAGTCCAGCTGGATTTGCAGAAGAGTATATTGTTGAATCAATCTGGAATGGTGATTTCCCTCCAGGCTCTATACTTCCTGCTGAACGCGAGTTATCAGAGCTAATCGGTGTTACGCGTACTACATTACGTGAAGTGCTGCAGCGTTTAGCACGTGATGGTTGGTTAACAATTCAACATGGTAAACCCACACGAGTAAATAATTTTTGGGAAACATCTGGCTTAAATATTCTTGAAACACTCGCTCGTCTTGATGAAGACAAAATGCCAGAGCTTACTGATCAACTGCTTTCTGCACGTACTAATATCAGTGCAATCTATACGCGTGCTGCAATTAAACTAGCGCCAGAGCGTGTCATTGAAATACTCTCACAAAGTGATGAGTTAGAAGACAGCGCGCAAGCATTTGCCGATTATGATTATAAAGTTCATCACGAATTAGCGGTTGCAGGTAACAACCGTATATACGTACTAATTTTAAATGGCTTTAAAGGCTTTTACTCCAAAATTGGTTGCCATTACTTTTCAGATCCCGGCACTCGCCAGCTAGCACGTCAATTTTATAAAGACTTGACGACTTTAGCTGAAAACCGAGAGCATGATGGCGCTATTTCTATGATGCGTAAATATGGTCACCAGACAGGTGAAATTTGGCAAGAAATTCGCGGTGATATGCCAGAAGATATTATGGATTAACTATCAAAGCATTAAAGAATAAAAAGCCTGTTTTTACAGGTTTTTTTGTGCGTGTTTACTGCGTGATTGCTGCGTATTTAAGTATTCTATATTTTCGATTGCTGTGATTTGAAAATCTGATTGTCTATTTGTTCTGATTACCCCTAAAATATTTCGACAATTATGCGTGCTAGCCCTTGGTATTTAATTTTTAGATCCCATAATAAAGCAAGCATTGCGTAAGCAATTAGAAATAAACCTAAATATTTGGAGAATAAAATGGGTGTATTAGTAGGCCGCCAGGCACCAGACTTTACCGCTGCAGCAGTACTAGGTAACGGCGAGATCGTAGATAGCTACAATCTTCACGAAACAATCAAAGGTAAAAAAGCAGTTATCTTCTTTTACCCACTCGATTTCACTTTCGTATGTCCTTCTGAACTAATTGCTTTTGACAAGCGTTATGAAGAGTTTCAAAAGCGTGGCGTTGAAGTAATCGGTGTTTCAATCGATTCACAATTCTCGCACAACGCATGGCGTAAGACAGCTGTTGCAGACGGCGGTATCGGTGAAGTTAAATATGCACTAGTTGCAGACGTTAAACACGAAATCTGTAAAGCGTATGACGTTGAGCACCCAGAAGCTGGCGTTGCATTTCGTGGTTCATTCCTAATCGACGAAGAAGGTAATGTACGTCACCAAGTAGTTAACGATTTACCGCTTGGCCGTAATATCGATGAAATGTTACGTATGGTTGACGCACTAGCGTTCCACAGCGAGCACGGCGAAGTATGTCCTGCTGGTTGGACTGAAGGTAAAAAAGGTATGGACGCAAGCCCTGCAGGGGTTGCAAAATTCCTATCTGAAAACGAAGGCGATCTATAATTTAGACCTTTATTTTGACTATAAAAAACCCGCCAATTAGGCGGGTTTTTTGTTATCTTTACTTTTAGAATGAGAACGACACTTTTGTGTAAATGTAACGTCCTCTAGGATTGTGCACTGCTGATGCGTAGCCATACAAGTCGCTATCACCATCGCCAATAGCAAACGGTGGTTCTTCGTCAAATAAGTTGTTAACCCCAATTGATACTTTGGTTGATTCAGTAATGCGATAAGCAGTTTGTAAATCAACCAGCACTTGTGAGTCAACCATTCTCGATGTGTTGCTATCGAAATCGAGCGTGCCATCAAAATCAATATCAGGGGTATCTTCAAACTCCTCAACATAACTGATATTTACATTGGTGTTAAATTCACCTAATTCCCAATTAGTTGAAAAGATCCCACGGTGCTCTGGATAGCCATATTCACCAGTATAATCACGGCCATCTTTTTCAAATTTATTTTGGTACGCCCATTCTAAATTGAATTTAAGTAACCCTAACTCATCCAATGAATGATTATAGTTTGCCGAGAAGTCGATACCAGATACTTCTTGTGAAGAGACATTCTCAAAAGTACTGTGAATTTTTTGTATCACTCCAAGGGTTTCGTTTCCAGATGGGGCCAAACGAACACAGATAGTACTGTTTTGATTATCACATTCTGCATCATAGATAGGACCAAATCCTTGCTCATCAATTTTATTGTCTTGAGTTATACTCCACACATCGATACTTAAACCAAGATCTGCTGTAGGAGCCCAAATAAAGCCAACGTTCCATGACTCAGACTCTTCGGCTTGTAAATCAGGATTACCTGCAAATTGAATATTGTAATCAAGGGCATCACAGTCAAGACCAGTAGCCTGACAGCGATAGGTATCAACAAAGAATTGACTTTTTTCTGATGGACCCAGACCAACTTGTGCTAAAGAAGGAGCTCTAAATCCTTGCGCCCAAGAGCCACGAACCGTTATTTCGTCCGTAGGTGCCCAGCGCAATGCTACTTTAGGGTTTGTTGTGGTGCCAAAATCGCTGTAATCATCATAACGCCCAGCTAGTTGTAATTCTAAGCTATCAGCTAAAGGAATTGAGAACTCAACATAAGCTGCGTACTGGTCACGCTCAGCCGCTGCAGAAACGGATTCGGTGCCAAAAATCAAGCCGCGTTGAAATTGGTCATCGGGGATATCACTGACATCTTCTTCACGATACTCAATCCCCGCGGCCATCATTACGGCGCTATCACCAAAGCTAAACGCTTCACCTGTTATATTGGCATCAAATGACGTCATATGTGATTCGCCACGACGAACTAAGCTGGTTGTAATACGATCGATTACAGCCGGGTTGTTATAAGTGCCACCAAAAGGGTTATAAGTTCCTGCGTCAATTTCTTGTTGTAAAAAATCTGTTCTTACCCAGCCTTGAGTACGGTCACCTGTTTGCAATGATTTACTGCGGCCTTTTTGTACAGCGGCTTCCCAACCCCAGTCATTTATTTCGCCTTTTAAACCAGCCACAAAGCGTAAGGTATCAGACTCAATATCCCATTGGCGTGCACCAGCATCTACAGTTCTAAAGAAGTTGATACCCACTTGTTGACCAAATGGGTTATTAGGGTGATTAGCTGGCACAGTTAAGCCTGCATCCTTATCCAGTGGCGTTGGTGCACCCATTGCGATAGAGCTGTTGTGTTGTACTGCCAGTTCCATAAAAGCTGTTATGCCATTATCAAAGTTATATTCAAACTGCGAGATAGCACCAACACGCTCTGAAGCTGGAGAAATATACCCAAAAGGACCATAATCAAATACACAGCTATTGCTGCTACTTAATTGATCTGTAGGGCAACTCGGGTCGGGGGTTTGGGTGCCATTTACATCAAATGTTCCAGGGAAACCTCGAGATGAGCGAAAATCCATGCCACCATATGGGGCTTGATTTGCGGTACCTAATCGGCCCATTTCACTTGACGATAAAGAGGTGTTTTTAAAGTAATCAACGATGACTGAAGCACTGCTTTTCTCATTTGAAGTACCCCAAACAATACTCGCTGAGGTTTCTTCATAATTAGGGCCATCAGTGCCACCGTAGCCTAAATTAACTTCAATACCATTAATATCTTTTTTCAAAATAATATTAACCACACCAGCCACAGCGTCTGAACCATAAATCGCAGAGGCACCGTCTTTTAAAATATCAATGCGTTCAATAGCAGAAACCGGGATACTATTGATATCTACAAATGAGTTGGTGATGCTCTCGGCAAATGCACTGATAGCCACTCGACGACCATTAATTAATACAAGTGTTGCATCTGCACCAAGCCCGCGTAATGACACTGCGGCGGAGCCATTAGCGGTTGAGTCTTGATTATTACCTCGGGTAGAAAAAGTGCCATTACCAGCAACGGGCATTCGCTCTAATAGCTGCTGAAGATTGTCATAACCCATGTTATCGATATCTGCGCGGCTAATTGATTGGACAGGCGAAGGGCCTTCTATATCAGTGCGTTTAATTCTAGAGCCAGTAACTTCAATGCGTTCGACTTTCTTTGCTTCGTCTGCTGCGTTTGCATGTGCAGAATAACCAGTTGAGAGAGCAAGTGTTATGCTTGCCAGTAGGGTAGGTGTAAATGGTAGTAATTGCTTCATCCTTTAAGTCCTTGTTGTCATGATAATTATATTTGGTTCTATAACCGGTAATATTAGTATCATGTAAACTTGTTGTTATCAAATTGTTTGTTTTGGCTGGGCGGTTTTTGAAGCATTGAATCACAACAGAGTGGAATTTGAATAGGCAAACAAAAACGCCTAACTGAGTTAGGCGTTTTTGGAATTAAACTTTGTGTTTCATTAATCGTTCTTTTTCACGAGACCAGTCTTTATTTTTACCGTCTTCGCGTTTGTCATGCATTTTTTTACCTTTACCTAGGTGAAACTCAAGTTTAACCCAGCATTTCTTCCAATACATGGCAGTGGCAATTAATGAATACCCGTCTCGCTCGGTAGCACCTACCAATCGATCTAGCTCTCGTCTACTTAGAAGTAGCTTACGATAACGCATAGGGTCACAAATAACATGGGTAGAGGCACTGTTAAGAGGCTGTATTTGACTGCCAAGTAAAAATGCTTCGCCATTTTTAAGGTGAATATAAGTTTCAGAGATATTTACTTTGCCAGCTCGGATGCTTTTTACTTCCCAGCCCTGCAGTTCGACACCTGCTTCAAACTTGTCGTGTAAAAAATACTCATGACGCGCTTTTTTATTCAACGCGATGGTATTCGTTGTCGATTTAGATGATTTTTTCTTAGCCATAGTGCCCATATTATACGTAAAGCTCTGCTTTTTACATCGATTTTTTAATTTTGCAGATAAAATTTGATGTAAATAAAGCGTCTAGAAAGTTTGGGGAAAAACGCAAAGCTTGCTAAAATTCGCCCACACAGTTGGGAGCCAGTATGCCACAAATAGAAAAAAGTGCGCTAGTAATGTATAGCAGCAAAGAGATGTTTAACTTAGTAAATGATGTGGATGCTTATCCTGAATTTTTACCACATTGTTCTGATGCAAAAATAGTTACCCAGCAAGCTAACACCATGACCGCTAGCTTAGAAATTTCAAAAGCAGGAATAAAAAAGTGGTTCACTACACAAAACACATTTGCTGACGAGAATACCGTAACTCTTCGTTTAGTCGATGGCCCATTTAAATCTCTTCAAGGGCAGTGGCACTTTCGCACGTTAGATGAAAGTGCGTGCAAAGTAGAGTTACGCTTAGAGTTTGAATTTTCAAGTAAACTAATCGAGTTAGCGTTTGGCAAAATTTTTAATGATGTTGCCAAAAATATGGTCAATGCGTTTACGCAAAGAGCAAAAGATGTTTATGGGCCAAGAATATGATTAATGTAGAAGTCGTTTTTGCACTACCAACTACAGCAACGAGTTTGCAGGTATCGGTGCCAGTTGGCAGTACCGCAGAAGAAGCTGTTATTAAGTCAGGTATACTAGAAAAGTGCCCTGAAATTGATGCATCAAAATTAACCCTTGGTATCTGGAATCGAACGTGCAAATTAACTCAAGTGCTAGAGCAGGGCGATAGAGTTGAAATATACCGACCTTTAATTGCTGACCCAAAAGACGCAAGACGTAAACGTGCAGAAAAAGCCAAAGATGAAGGTCGAGCTAATAAAATAACGGGTGGGCGCCCAATTGATAAAGCAAAATAGCTTTAGACAAAAAAGGTTAGCAGCTGCTAACCTTTTACTATAATAAATAAAAGTTAGTTTATTGTTCTAAAGGTGTATTAAACTCTTCAGGTTGTTTGTAATCGCCAGATAAAGATACTAGCTTTTCATTTTCAAAATTAAGTGTGAGTGATTTACGCTGTTCATTCTCACGGCCTAGATTGAATGAATACAAATAGTGCCATGTATTTTTATCAAAAGCGTCTTCAGCGACAGGTTTACCTAATACATAGACTACTTGCTCTCGTGTCATATTTATACGAAGTTTATCAACATCGGTTTGCTCTAAAAAGTTACCTTGAGGAATGTTGATACGGTAAACCCAACTAGAACAACCTGCGGTTGCGCTTAAAGTAAGTGCGACAATAAACCAAAGAGAAAGAGATTTTAACGACTGCATTGTTAGTTTGGATCCTTATTTTTTATAAACTGCATGATACCGATTAGTCAGCTAAGGTAAAACCTTTTTGCACAATTGTTTGGCAGTTAATTTTTACTATCTATGTTTGGAGTGATAGTTTGACCATAAAGGCTGCTAAAAGTTTAACCGCTTTAGAAAATACTCAAACAGACGACGAAAGAATGTGGTCTTTGTATGTAGTGCAAACTCGGTTTGGGCATTGGTATACTGGTATTTCAACTGATGTAACTAGGCGGTTTTCTGAACATCAAGCTGGTACAGGGGCAAAAAATTTACGCGGTAAGGGGCCGCTAACATTAATTTTTCAACAACAAATTGGTAGTCGTAGTGCTGCAACAAAGTTAGAAATTAAAGTAAAGCGACTCACCAAAGCGCAAAAGCGAGAGTATGTAAACAGTGCCCAGCATGCAATCAAAACGCAACTAAATCAAGCTGACGAATAAAGCTTTCTATATAAAGCACAGTATCAATGTAGCGTGCTTGATCGATATTTTCTATGGTATCAGTCGCTTTGTGATGGTGTTCATCATTCCCCATACCAAAATATACAAATGGTATCTTTGCTTTAATTATTACTCTAATAACCATCCACTTTTGCCGTCATATTGCTTAATGTTTTTAATTTCAACTGGTAGCGCTTTTTATCATGTGCAAAGTCAGCATGCTTATTAGCTAAACGTAGTTGCTTATTGGCATGTTTAAGGTCGCCTAACTGAAAATATGTTCTTGCCAAGCCAAAGTAGCTATCATGAATTTGATTATCAAGACGCTTAGCTTTGCTGTAATGTTTAATTGCGTCCTGGTAAGCTTTATTCTGATAGGCCGTATGTCCTAAAGATATATGATAATAAGGGTTTGCTTGGCGTTTTTTATCAAGCATAGTTAAAATTTTATCGGCCTGATCGTGCCGTTCGGTAATTCGGTAAAGCAATGCTAAATTCCCCAGCGCAGTATTGTTATTTTCATTAATTGCCAACGCGTGATTATAAGCAAGCTCTGCATTATTCAATTGGTTGTGAATTCTTAAAAAAACAGCCAAGTTTCCCCATGCACCTGAGTATAAGGGGTCGGCTTTAGTCGCTGCTAAAAAGTAACTGTACGCGGTATTATGCTGTTTCTTTAGCATAGCGGTTACCCCTTTATTGTTATAAAACATAGCTGTAATCCGTGCTTTTGAGATGGCACTCGTTTTAAACTTCTCAGAGCGAGAGTTAGGGTCGAAGTCAACGACTAATGAACTTTCAGTGGTATAAACGTAACTAATATTTGAACCACTATTTCGAGGTGGTGACACGCGCAGGTTGATATGTCCTGTGAGTAAATTATACCCTTTATTTAGTGCCCAATACTCAGGAATATGCACTTGTTGAAATTGACTGTGCATACCTAAAAAGTCGGCCATACTGTAAGCTAAAATAGACAGAGATAGACAATTAGCATTTAAATCATTGTAAGCCTGATTAGCAATAAGCGTTGCACCTGATTGATATGACAGTGACGCGTCACCATTATCGAGTAAAAATTGTAGTAGCTTGCGAGTTGAACGCAAGTTTCGTTTATTCGCTGGAAATGTGGTAGTTAATTGCTGTTTTATGTCGTCATTGAGTTCAAAAATCTCAGCTTCAGTTTCGACAGGCAATAAAGTAAATGGTTGATTTTGGCTAATGTTTGGTGGGGCGTCCAATACTTGATTCGGTGTACCTTGGCAAGCCGTAATAAAGCTCATAAATAGCGTTATTACTAGGTATGTAAATCTGTTTGATGTTGTCATAATTCTGCCCCAATCAATCTTACACTTTACAAGTATAGTTTGTTTTTTGCTCGGAGCAGAATTCAATTGTTACAAAGCGTGTTTACTCAGCGCTTGTCAAAGGTTGCGACCAGTTTATCAAGAGTTTGAGCGCTGTTAGCTAAATCACTAATAGCTTGCTCTGTACTGATTTGTTCTTGCATTGCTTTATCACTGATTTCACTTATTTGTTCTATAGTTCGCCCTACATCAGCGACTACGCTGCTTTGCTCTTCAGTTGCGGTAGCAATTAAAGTCGCCATATCGTTAATTTCATTGGCGGTATTAGTGATTATTGTCAGTAATTGCACTGAATTTTGCATCGCAGATACACTATCTTGTGCTTTGTTTTTCGATAGACTAATGTTACTAACAACTTCGCTTGAGGTTGTTGTTAACTCCTCTATCATCGTTTGTATTTCGGTGGTTGATTGTGATGTTCGACTCGCAAGCGCACGCACTTCGTCAGCGACCACTGCAAAACCTCTACCGTGTTCACCCGCGCGAGCTGATTCAATAGCCGCATTCAAGGCCAATAAATTTGTTTGCTCTGAAATCCCACGTATAGAATCGACTATGGTAGCAATCGCTATGGTTTTTTGTGCCAGTTGCTCAACCTGCTGCGTGATCACATCAATATCATCAGCTAACGCAGAAATGGTTATTTGGCTTTGGGTAACTTGATGATGACTTTGCTCTGTGTTCGCTTTGCTATCTTCGGTTAACTTTGCAGCTGTTGCTGCACTGCTTGCTATTTCTTGTACTGTTGCACCCATTTCATTTATCGCAGCGGCTACTGATATCGTTTGAGCTTTTTGCGTATCCATCGCTTGTGAATTACGCTGTGTTTGATCAAACACATGTTGTGAACTTTGGCGTATTTCATGACTTTCACTGGCAACTTTTGCTATGGCTGTTTCAATCTTAGCAATAAATAAATTAAAACCATCACTTAGCTTTGCTAATTCAGGCTGTGTTGATTCTGGCAAGCGGTAGCCTAAGTTAGCATCGCCTGAGCCTAAGCGAGTAAATAGTTCAGCCATGTTTGAAAGAGGGGACGACAGTGAACGTGCAAGTAAGAAGCTAACTACCGAGGCGATAAATGCAATTAAAATAGCGAAGCTGATAATTTGCCATTGCAACTCACTGATCCCTGCAAACACCTCATCTTTAGCAACTTGTGCAACTACAAATAATTGGGTTCCTTTGATTGGGCTAGCTGCAAGAAAATAAGCTTCATCGTTTAGAGTAACTTCTAATAAATTAAAATCAGCGCTTTGTAATAATTTTCTTGAAACACCTTCGCCGTATAGTTTATCTAAACGGGCTTTAGCTACCTTATCGGCATCGGCATGAAGTTTTACTAACCCTTCATTATCGGTGATAAATACAAACCCAGTTTGTTCTATCTTAAACTGGTTGAGTAGTGCCTGCATGGCTGAAATACTTTTTGCAAGTCCTGCTAAGCCAACCCCGTTAGGCTGCTGGTGGTTAATAAACATTTTTACGTCATTTTCGCTTTCTTGAAAAATGCTGATAGAAAATGCTTGTTTACTCTGCTTAAAGTTATAAAACCATGCATCTTGTTGATTATTTAGTATTCGTAAAAAGCCATCTTGATTCCAATATTGTGCACTTTCACGGTTTGCCCAAGATGCTGTGGCTAAGTTGTATTGACGTTGGACGCGTTTTAATTCTTCGATTAAAACTTCATCATTAGTGTCATTGCTAGCGGCCCAATTGAGAATGAATCGATTGCTAGAAATTTGCTGAGCAGCATTTTTTAATAGATTTATTTCTATGCTGATATAGTTGTTGATAGCCTGTACTTTACTGGGCAGCTCTGAGCCAATCATACGTTGTTCAATGATTTTTTTTGCACTATAAATGGATGTAAGTCCAATTAAAGCTGCGACGAGCAGGGCAATGCAGATACCTAAAAGTGTAATCTTTTGCGGAATAGGGGTGCGTTGTAAGAACATAATTTTGTGTTTATTTACTACTTTGGATAGTTATTTTAGCACACTATTATAACAGCACGATGTTGATAGTTTTTGAAAGAGGAAAATGATGATTTTAACTTATATTAGGTTAATTAGTTAAAGCTAAATGTAAAAAGTATGAAAGATAACGAAAAAGCCCACAGCATAAGCGTGTGGGCTTGGTTTCTAACAAGCGAAACTTTTATTGTCCAGGGTTAATTAAACAATCTTTTTCATCGCAGACATATAGCCGCGTAGTTTTGCACCTACGATTTCTACCGGATGCTCACGTAATACTTTGTTTATCTCGATTAATGTTTGGTTATCCACGTGGTTGCTTTGCTCACCAAGGCCTTTACCGATTACATCTGTAGAGATTCCTTTCATAAAATCAGCTAATAATGGTAAACACGCATGGTTATATAAGTAACAACCGTATTCTGCTGTATCAGAAATAGTACGGTTCATTTCAAATAGTTTTTTACGCGCAATGGTATTTGCAATCAATGGCGTTTCATGAAGAGACTCATAATACGCTGACTCTTCAATAATGCCCGCAGCAGTCATGGTTTCAAAGGCAAGCTCAACGCCTGCTTTAACCATAGCAACCATTAAGATACCGTTATCAAAAAATTCTTGCTCTGTAATTTCAACATCACCAGCTGGGGTTTTTTCAAAGTTAGTTTCAGCTGTTTCTGCGCGCCATTTTAATAGGTTTGCATCATCATTTGCCCAATCTTCCATCATAACGCGAGAGAAAGTTCCGTCGATGATGTCATCTTGATGTTTATTATAAAGTGGGCGCATGATCTCTTTGAGCTGCTCACTTAATTCAAACGCTTTTACTTTTGCTGGGTTTGATAAGCGATCAAGCATATTTGTTACGCCACCATACTTAAGTGCTTCAGTGATCACTTCCCAACCGTATTGAATTAACTTAGATGCATAGCCTGGCTCAATATCGTTTTCGATCATTTTATCGAAACATAAAATTGAACCGGTTTGTAACATACCGCATAGGATAGTTTGCTCGCCCATTAAGTCAGATTTTACTTCAGCAATGAATGATGATTTCAGTACACCGGCTCTATGGCCACCAGTGCCTGCCGCATAGGCTTTTGCTTGTGCTAAGCCATGGCCTTGAGGGTCGTTTTCAGGGTGTACGGCAATAAGTGTTGGAACACCAAAACCACGTTTATATTCTTCACGTACTTCAGAGCCTGGGCATTTCGGGGCAACCATAATAACGGTAATATCGTCACGGACTTGCATGCCTTCTTCAACAATGTTGAAACCATGTGAATAAGCAAGCGTAGAGCCTTGTTTCATCATTGGCATAATTGCACTGACAACTGCTGTGTGCTGCTTATCTGGTGTTAAATTAAGTACTACATCAGCAGTAGGAATTAATTCCTCATAAGTTCCTACTGTAAAGCCATTTTCAGAGGCGTTTAGAAATGATTGGCGGCGCTCACTGATTGCTGAATCACGTAATGTATAAGAAACATCAAGGCCTGAGTCACGTAAGTTAAGGCCTTGATTTAAACCTTGTGCACCACAGCCAACAATAACCAGCTTCTTACCTTTTAGTGCTTGTACACCATCAGCAAACTCAGCAGGGTCCATAAATTCACACTGTGCTAATTGAGCTAATTGCTCGCGTAAAGGTAGAGTATTAAAATAATTCGCCATTGTTAGTATCCTATATATTCATATTTGTTAGATGCAAGCTCATTTGGTCTTGCTTGTAGTTACCATAAGTAAAATTCATCCTTGCGTAAAATGATATATTTGCATTAAAGTGTTTCATAAAATGAAATGTTGTTGTAGAGCTTTATAAAATGGATCATAAACGTTTAGATTATTTTTTGGTGTTAGCTAAAACGCTACATTTTGCTCGTGCTAGTGAGCTTTGCCATATTAGTGCGCCGACATTAAGTCGCAATATTAAACAGCTTGAAGAGGAAGTAGGTGTTGCCTTATTTAGTCGAGATAACCGTAGTGTTAAATTAACACGAGAAGGGGAGTCATTTATTGATTATGCCAATGCGACACTGGCTAATTGGCAACGTTTTCGTACCAATATGCAAGATCCTGAACAATTAATTTATGGTAAAGTGAGTATCTATTGCTCTGTAACGGCTTCTTATAGCTTTCTACATCAAATATTAGAGCAGCTGCGGCTGAAGCATCAACATATTGAAATAAAGCTCAACACAGGTGACCCTGCTTTAGCTATTAATCGCGTATTAGATTCTCACGAAGAGATGGCCATTGCTGCCAAACCAGATAGGCTACCCGCACAAATCGCTTTTGCCAGTATTGGTTATTCTTCATTGGTTTTTATAGCGCCTAGAAGCCCATGTAGCATTACTGAAAAACTGGCCAATTTTAGCAATACTATCAACTGGTCACAGTTAGAGTTTATTGTTCCTGAGCAAGGCTTTACTCGACAGCGATTAGAACATTGGTGGAGTAAAAATAATATTAACGCAAAAATTTATGCTCAGGTGGCTGGTCATGAAGCCATGGTCTCCATGGTGAGCTTGGGCTTGGGCATTGCCATGGTGCCAAAGATCGTATTAGACAACTCCCCACTAAAAGATAAAGTTCAAATAATTAACGATCAATGTGAAGCACCAGCAGGCTTTGAGGTAGGACTTGCTGTACTAAAAAAAGAGCTCAGTGATCCAGCCTTAACAGCATTGTGGGATATTGCGCAAGAGTTGAAGGAAATAAATAGTACTTCGCTAAATATGATTTAAGTACATATGTATCAAAAGTGTGAATGATTGTAATCAGTTAGGGATAAGTGATTAATACCTTGCTATTATGGCGTTATCAGTAGTTCTAATCTATATAAGAAAAACAATGAAGTTGATAACTTATATTTTGGGGATAGTTAGTATCTCTTTTGGCCTTGTGACTGCATCTTTTGCACAACAATCCGAAGTTGATCCTAGCCAGAATATTACCACAGGGCAGTGGCACCTCAGTTTAAATACTGGGCTAGGTGTTATGACTAACCCATTGCAAGGTGGTGATGATTTACCTTTAGTATTGCTCCCTGAAGTTGCTTATTACGCCGAACAATTCTTTTTTGATAACGGCCGTATTGGTTACAGTTTAAAACCTGACTCACCCCATGTATTTAACCTCGTTGCTGAATTAAATCCCGAAACGCGCTTTTTTGTTGATTGGCACCCAAGCAACATATTCGCTTTATCGACATCGAACTCATTAAGTTTTGCGCAAAATGAGCAATCAGAACAACAGCCAAAAATAGCGATAAATGAATTAAATAAACGGAAGTGGGCATTGGATGCGGGGTTAAGCTATCATTATATGTACCAAAAACATGTGTTTTCTATACAGACTTTGGCTGATGTGTCTGGCGTGTATGAAGGGTGGCGCACAGCGTTACAATGGCAGATGCACCGTAAACTAGGTGAACTACAAATAAAGCCAAGTCTAGGTATTTGGTATAAATCAGCCAAACTGAATGACTATTTTTATGGTTTAGCAGAAAAAGAAAGCCCATATGGTGCAATTGCTGTTGGTAGTAGCTGGCAGCCTTATGCTAAAATAGACGCCCGCTGGCCATTAAGTGAGGCCAATTCAGTGCGTTTTCATTTGGCATATTATGATTATTCTGCTTTAGATGACAGTCCGCTGTTCGAGCAAACGTATTCAATGACTGCTTTTATAGGAATTGATCATATTTTTTAATATGAAGTATCTACATTGTGCTGTGTACACTGTATTTTTGGTTTTTTGGCCAAGTAATGCAGTTGCAAAAAAAGGTAAGCTTAGCGTATCACCCAAAGTCTGTGTGGTTTCAGAACAACAAGATTTTTGTGATCTTGATTTAAAGTTTACAATCACATTGCCGCAGGCAATGGACGTGTGTTTGTATCAGCAAAAGCAACAGTTAAAATGCTGGCAAAAAATGCAATTTACTCACTTTGAATATAAAGCGCATGTTCAGGTTGAAACCATATACTCCTTGATCAATTCTCACACGGAAAAACCTATAGCGGCCGCAAGCATTGAAGTACAAAGCACTCATGCTAAAACTACTCGGCGCAGGTTACGTTCTCCGTGGAGCTTTTTTTAATTCTGGAGCTGCAAATGGCAAAAATTTTACTCGTTGAAGATGATTTAGGATTACAGCAATTAACGCGAGATTACTTAGAAAGTAATGGCCTTGAAGTTGCGGTACTTGACCGTGGTGATGAGGTATTTGACTACCTTGAAAACAACCAAATAGATTTAATGATTCTAGATGTTATGTTGCCAGGCAAAGACGGCTTTAGCGTGTGTCGCCAAGTGCGAGATAAATTTAGTTTGCCTATTTTGATGCTTACTGCAAAAGGTGAGGATTTTGACCAAGTAATAGGGTTAGAGTTAGGCGCGGATGATTACGTAATTAAGCCTGTTGAGCCTCGTGTTTTGTTAGCCCGTATTAGTGCTTTACTTAGACGTGGTCAAGCAACAATTAAAGTGCCTGAAGAGCTTCAATTTGGTGATTTGAATATTGATAAAACCAGCCGAATTGTACGCTTAAAAAACAATGAAATTACACTGACTTCTCATGAATTTGAGTTACTTTGGTTATTAGCATCAAATGCAGGTGAAGTGTTAAGTCGTGAGCATGTACATCAGCACATGATAGGGCGCCAGTATGATGGTTTAGACCGCACCGTAGACGTACGAGTATCTCGTATTCGCAAAAAGCTAGGTGATAATAGCGATAAGCCTTATCGTATCAAAACTGTCTGGGGACAGGGTTACTTATTTGTCTCAGATGCGTGGGGCTTATAATCGTTAATGGGGAAACTGTTCGCAAGTTTATATTTGTATATTATAGTTTCCCTGTTTCTAGTTAGTGGGGTTATTGAACAGCTTTGGCCCTATGAAGACTCGCAACAACAATTATCTCTCGATGATGAGTTTGGTCAATCCCTTTGGCTACTAGCTCAAACAGAACAAGGTGTTGCCCATATATCGGCAAACTTCGGCAGCAATATAGTACCAAAGCAAGATTTAGTCCTGCCAGAAGTTCAACAACAGACATTACAAAATAAGCAGTATATCTATCTATTTGATCAGCAACAGCGCGCTATTTGGTATGTCGCACTCGATAGTGAGCGGTTATTGCAAATTGGTCCTATAGACGTCTCAGCACCTGCGTTTTCTTCCGTATGGCCTTATTTATTACTACTGTGTGTAGTAGGTATCCCAGTTGGTTTGTGGAGCTTCCTACTGTGGCGTGACTTTTCCAAATTGCGACAAGCTTGTGAAGCGGTTGATGGCTCACAAGATTTTGAGTTAAGTGAATCATCAAAGTCGTTCTTTTTGCCTATTACAGACACGTTAAGCGCGATGCAGCTTCGTATTCAGCACTTATTGAACGCTCATCAAGAACTTACTTCATCAGTTTCACACGAATTTAGGACGCCTTTAGCTCGATTAAAGTTTGCACTGGCCATGCTAGAAGAACGCATAACCGATGAAAAATCGTTCGATTATATTGATACTATGCAGTTAGACATTATTGAGTTGGAGTCTTTAGTAAAAGAGATGTTAGATTATGCTCGCCTTGATAGTCAACAGCCAAATATGACAATGCAGCAATGTGACTTAGTGCAATTAGTGCATAGCGTGATCACTAAACTTGATTTTGCTACCGAGGTACAATTAGTGACAAACTTACCGCAACATTATGTTTATTTGTGTGATAGTCACTTTATCGCGCGTTGCATTCAAAATTTGATAGGCAATGCGCTTAAGTATGCACAGCACCAAGTTAAAATTAGTCTTGTAGAAGAGCCTCAAAGTATTTTACTTATTGTAGAAGATGATGGCCAAGGTATAGAAAAATCGCAATGGGAGGAAGTATTTAAACCCTTTGCACGGTTAGATAAAAGTCGAGATAAAAAAACCGGTGGCTTTGGTTTAGGTCTAGCAATTGTGGCTAAAATTGTTTCTTGGCACCAAGGGAACTGTGAGGTTAGCAACTCTTCTTTTGGTGGCGCGAAACTAACAGTTCGATTGAATAAGCAGCAATAAAAAAAGCGCCAATTAGGCGCTTTTTCATGGTTTAAACCAAAATCAACAAGTAGCAAAGTAATAGACTAAGACCTTATTGATAAGTTCATTTTAAAATTAATATTTTTTATTTTTTAAAAGTGGCATTAACATTTCTTCCAAGCCATTAAGTTTGACTTCATACATCATGGCTAATTGGCTACCAAGTTGTCCTGCTGGAAAGCCTTGTTGTTTAAACCATACTAAATAGGGTTCGGGTAGTAATAGTAAAGGGCGGCCAGCGTATTTACCAAATGGCATTTTTGTATTGATGGCACTTTTAAGTAGATCGGGATCCATTTTCAACTTAGACAAGTATAATTAGTCGGTTAGCTTATTATAAGAAAATAGGCTGTGACGGGCAAGAAACAGCCTATTTAAAGCGAGAGAGTAGGCCTCGCTGTTTACTTAATGAATTTGATAACTTGGTTTTTTTACAAAGCCTAATTGCTTTAAGCGATTAATGATTGATGGGTCGTCAATACGCTGCGGTGTTTCACTTTTCCGTAAAAAGTGATCACTTGGTACTTGATACACATCAAGCATTTTATGGAAAAGCACATCACGCATAGTCATCGCTGTCATTCCATTATTTTGCATTTCGTCTAGGCGATTTTGCAGCTCGACTAGTTTAGAGGTTTTGGAATCATCAGCCACTGCTGAAAACTGTAAACTCAACTTATATTTCATAGAAAAACCTTTAACATTGCAAAAATTAAAAAATAATTGACTATGTTTATGTGCACATAAAAAATTAATTTCTGTGTTAAAAATAGATACTTACGAATTATCAATGACCGCAGTTTACTCTGTTTTACGGGGGGAAAGCCAATTTGGATGTAAAGCTTTGTAAATGCACTTGACTTTATAATGGGTACTTAAAATAAGCAGTTTTAGCTGACTAGATATAACTCAATGAATATTAAATAAAAATAGTTATCAGTTCCCTGTTTGGTGCTAATAACTATTTTTCCTTAGTGTTTTCCATTAAGAAAATAATTTTTGTTTAACGTGTTCAGCAAAGCCACTACCTGCTTCTAGGTAGAAGTTGTAGGTCGAATCAACACCCATTTCTTCTAGTTCTTTTTGCTGATCGGGGTAGTTTGCAATAGCAGTCACCTGTCCTTGATAACCAGAAGCTTTGAGTTGTTCAAGGGCAAAAATATTTTGCATATGCTTTGGCATAGCCAACATGATCATTTCGACATGGGAGTGATTGACTCGTTGCCAAAAATCAGGATCGGTCGCATCCGCGAGTAGGGCTTTACGTCCTCGGCTGATATGTTTGTCAACAACTTCAGGTTTAATGTCTACACCAGCAACAACACCAGGGTGAGTTACATTGATTGTTTCATATGCACCGGTGCCAATACGGCCCATACCAAAAATAACTATTCTAGTGTTGTTTAGATTTACAGGTAACTCTTCTGCTAAACGGGTTGGGCTTTCAAATCGTAGTAGCCATTTTTCAATTTTAACGTAAATTTCATTGGATCGTTTATTAAGTGGTGAGGCAATAACAAATGTAAGCGACACTGCAATAGCCATAACCGCCAACCACTCTGGTGTGATCATACCACTCGTTGTTGCAACCATACATACAATTAAACCAAATTCACTGTAATTTGTTAACGTAAACGCACTTAATAAAGATGTGCGGGCACGTAATTTAAATACATTGGTTAGCATGTAATAAACTACCACTTTTAATGGCAATACACATACGATAACTAAAGCGATAAATAGTGAGTTAATTGTCAGCTCAGCGCCTAAGCCAATGGTTAAGAAAAATCCAACTAAGAGAATTTCTTTTAAGTTGAGGAGTGATTTAGCAAGCTCACTGGCTTTTCTGTGCGGTGCGAAAATCATGCCGATAATGAGCGCTCCTAAGTCACCTTTTAGGCCTGCAAACTCAAAAGCATGATAGCCAATTACTAGAGCAAAAAAGAAGCCAAACAAGGGTAAGAGCTCACCATGTTTAGAGCGATTCAATATCCAAAACATCACAGGGCGTAGCAAAGGCAATAATACAAACAATGCAATTGCCCAACCGTTAGGTATTTTCCCAGTACTAATGGCTAAAAAAATCACAGCAAAGATATCTTGCATAACTAAAATACCAATAGCAATTTTACCATGTAGACTGGCCATTTCACCGCGCTCTTCAAGCACTTTTACAGCAAATACGGTACTAGAAAAGCTAAAGGCAAATCCTACTAGTAAGGCGCTTTGCCAGCTCAGTTCTTTAAATAAGGGCAGAGCAAGTGATCCAAGTACAAGCATCAAGCCACAAAAAAGCAAGCTACTAATAATAATGTGTAATGAAGCTGGAGCCCACACTTGCGGCTTAATTAAGTTTGCAACTCTCAGTTTTAAGCCAATGCTAAATAGCAATAAGGTTACACCGAGATCAGCAATAGTATTGAGCAACTCAGTGGTTTTAAATCCTGCTAAATTTAACGCAAAACCTGCAACTAAAAAGCCAACTAATGGCGGGAGCTTAAGTTGATAAACGACAAAACCGCAGACAAAAGCTGCTGCAAAATATAATAGTTCCATAATACTTAACGTGACTTCATTTGTTATTACAGTGTATCGAAAGATCCACATTTTTGAAATTAAATAGTATGTAAAGAGATGATGAAAACAACATAAATCAGGTTCGCTTTGTATGAAAAATACTCTCTTTCACATTTTTTAGCTGAAAATCTAAAGAAATCACTATTTTTTCACTGACATCAGCTTTTAAATGTGGTTAAGATGCATTAACAAAGGATTTTAAGTGCAATTTTAGTCGTGGATAAGTTGTACTTAAGGAGAAATAGATGTTTAAAAAGATTCTTGCATCAGTCGGTATTGGTGCAG
This sequence comes from Pseudoalteromonas sp. APC 3893, assembly GCF_030408095.1. Classification (NCBI taxonomy): domain Bacteria; kingdom Pseudomonadati; phylum Pseudomonadota; class Gammaproteobacteria; order Alteromonadales; family Pseudoalteromonadaceae; genus Pseudoalteromonas; species Pseudoalteromonas sp. APC 3893. Next base: position 184,487 of record NZ_JASDCD010000003.1, on the reverse strand, counting down.
CAAAAGTTGATACCATTTTAGAAACTGAACACCTGCAACCAGGACAAAAGTTTAATGCTCAAATCGTCATAACCGCAGGCGATGTTAGCCAAGAAATTTCAGGCCTTGATCTTGCTCTTATGACTCGTGTCAAAGTAGAGGGTGAGGATGGCAGCTATTTTACTAATCACGTTATCGACAAATGGCGTATTACAGACATTGGTACAATAGAGCCAGGCCAAGAAAAGCATATTCCATTTGAAGCACGCTTGCATTCAGAAACACCTATTACAGAAATTAACGCTGGCTATAATCAATCCCATGTTTGGCTTGAAACGGGGTTAGATATTGATTTAGCGCTTGACCCAAGTGATAAAGATCACCTACATATTTATCCAAACGACGCTGTTAATACATTTATGCAAGCAATGGATAAACTGGGTTTTAGTTTGGTTAAAGCGGATGTTGAAAAAGGTTTCTTACGTGCTTCAACATTTAGCTCAGTGTCAGGTTGTTATCAAGAGCTAGAATATAAGCCTAACAGTCGTAGCTTGTTTGGTCTGCAAGAAGTAGAGCTATCTTTTGTGCCTGAAGCGCATAAAACTCATGTTTTAATTGAGTTAGACAGGGCATTTCGTGGTGACGGTTATGTTGACCTTACTATAGAGCATGATCATGTCAACCTTTCGCAATTGTGCGACCAACTTGAGCGCTTATTTGCTTAACGTTAAAATGAACACATTAATTACAGCCCAGTATCGTCTGGGCTTTTTTATCAGGGTTTTTTATGAATTTAACGGTGAAGCCATTTTCAGCTCTTACAACCAATGAGTTATTTATTATTGCAAAAGGTCGAGTTGATGTATTCGTAGTTGAACAAGCATGTGCATACCCAGAGTTAGATGAAGTAGATTGTCACAGTGCAACACGGCACGTGTATTGGTTGACACAACAAGAGCAGCTTGGCGCATATGCCCGTTGCTATGTTAAGAATGAACAGTACAGTGCTATTGGACGTGTACTTATCAATGAATCACAGCGTGGTAGTGGGTTTGCAAAAAAGCTAGTGAAGCAGGCTATCGCTGTATGTGTTGAGCAATGGCCTAGCAAAGATGTATATATAGGTGCGCAAACCTACTTACTCGATTTTTACCGGGGTTTTGGATTTACAGCCATTGCACAACCCTATTTAGAAGACGGTATTGAACATCAAGATATGATTTTAAAAAATCCATCAGCTTAGCTGATGGATTTAATTATTAACCAAATATAGAGTTAATGAATACAAGTCCGATTGCAATTGGGCAAATAAACTTTATGTACCAAGGCCATACTTTCCAAAATAAACTGTGAGCTACATCTGGGCAGCCTTGTTTTATTTCGTTCAGTAGTGAGTTTCTATACCAAATCCAACCAACAAACAGGCAACACATCAAGCCCAGTAGCGGCTGGCCAAATTTGGTGGTTATGGTGATTACTAAACCAAATAAAGCGCCAAAGTTAATTACAATGATTGAACTTACCAAGGTAATTATTGCACCGATTAGCCAGGTTGCTTTTACCCTTTCTAGTGAAAAGCGCTCAACAGCATATGATACAGGAGCTTCAAGCATAGAAATTGAAGAGGTGAGTGCAGCTATACTCATTAAAGCAAAAAAAGCAAAACCTACAAATAGACCTATTGTACCCATACCATCAAATAGCGCCGGTAATACCTGAAACACTAGCGTGTCCTCTGATAGCAATTTACCAGTGTCACTGAAAATCTCAACGCCTTGTGCTTGCGCTACATACATGGCCGGGATAATCAGTAATCCCGCAACAAAGGCGATGAATACATCAATAAGGGTTACATAAGCACCCAGTGACACAAGATTTTCTTTTTTACTGATATAAGAGCCATAAATGATCATCACACTGGTGCCAAGTGACAATGAAAAGAATGCTTGGCCCAAAGCATTAACTAATAATTCTGGGTTTAGAATTGAGCTAAAATCAGGCACTAAGTATGCTTTAAGCCCTGTCATTGCACCTTCTTGCATCATTACATAAATAATCAGCGCAAATAAAATAGATAGTAGTGCAGGCATTAAGCGTTTTGACCATTTTTCAATGCCATTCTCAACGCCACGACTAATGATTGCAACGGTTAAAACTATGAAGCCTGCAGTAAATAGTAGGTTTCTTGATAGTGATTGTTCACTTAACCAACTGGCGGTACTGTCGCTACCACTAAGTGTTGCTATTGGAGCAAAAGTTGCACTTATCATCCAACCAGCCACTATGGCATAAAAACTTAAAATCAGTCCTGCACAAATTATCCCACCAAAGCCAACAACAAAGGCAAAACGCTTCTGTGCGTCAGAATTCGAGATTTTACGTAAAGAGGAAACTGCATTTGCTTGCCCATGACGGCCAATTGTCAGCTCAGCCATTAATGCAGGATAAGCTAAACAAAAAGCGAGGATAAGATAGGCAACCAAAAATGCTGCACCGCCATTACTAGCTGTTTGGGTGGGGAATCCCCAAATATTTCCCAGACCCACCGCTGAGCCAGCTGCGGCCATGATGAATCCAAATCGGGAGCTGAACTCCCCTCTAATTGCGCTCATTATTATTACTTCTCTATTGTGTGACGGCGGTGACAATCTACTGTAAATGCTAAAAAATAAAAAGCACTTATTTTTTCATATAAGCGTGTTTGCTTGATTTTGAATCATTGCTAGCGTACGTTTACATTTCGGTGGTTGCTAAGTGATTGTATAGTTTAACATTTCAATGAAACACTTGATGTAAACTGTAACATAATGGTTACATTTAAGTGGTGTCGTGTATTTTTAGAGTAAAACAGGCGCCAGGTAGTCGTTTACTTCGCCCTACAATAACTGAACCATGATGCCAATCAGCAACTTTGGCAACAATTGCTAAACCTAAACCATAGCTCTGATCACCACGGTTACGGTGACTCTGTTCTTGGAAAAAGGGGCTAAATACCTTACGCCAATTAGTTTCATCAATACCCGGGCCATCATCCTCGACGGTGAAAACAACCATTTGGCTTTGCTTGTAAGCAGATAGAATAATTTTTTCGTTAGCAAAATCACATGCATTACTGAGTAAGTTACTGATTGCCCTCGCAAGCCAATGTAAGTCGGCACAAATACTAATATCGCTACAATTTAGTTCCAAGTCGAGCTGCTGCTTAATAATCTTAGGCTCAAGCTGTTGTACTACAGTGGTTAAATATGCATTTAACTGGGTTCGTGTATAAGTCAGTTGTGTCGCTTTTTGCTCTAAAGTGGCAAATGCTAAGTAGCTTTTAAGCATTGACTCCATTTGATCTAAATCTGACTCCATTCTTGATAAGTAATTTTTTCTTTTTTGTTCGTCTGTACAATCGAGTGCTGCGTCTAAACCAAAGCGTAAGCATGCGATTGGTGTGCGAATATCATGTGATAAACTAGACGCCATGAGTTTGTTTTCATCAAGCAGCTTTTCAATCTGGCTAGCCATGCGATTAAATGTCATCTCGACGTCTTTAATATAAGTAAAATGGGAGACCCCGATCCGTGCTTGTAAATTACCACTGGCGAACTGTTTAGCAGCTTCATTCACTACACTCAAGCGTTTAGCAAGCGGCGCAATAATAAAGCCCATAAAGACACATAAACCCGCATAAAAGAGCAAAGTGAGCAACATATCATTTTGCTGGGTAAGTTCTTGGCGCTTTTCTAATCGTAGCTTTAAATGAAAAGGTGCAAGCTGACTGTTACTGTAGAGCAAGTAAAACCCCAGTTGATCTTCGAGGATAAGGCCACCTTGTTTATTCATTTCATTGACTAATGAAGTCGGTAAAGCGAGTGCTTGAGTAGCTCTGTATGTTAAAGGTAAAGAAAACTGGGTTGCCAGTTGCTGGGTAAAAGAGGCTCTTTGCTCCATCGCAACTGCACTTACTTGTTGGCTAAACCCCATAAGTAACTTACTTTGTAATTCAAACTCATCTTTACTACTGTAAGTTTGCTGGCTAAATGCATCGATAAGCCAACCCAGTACCACGATTGAAAGTAGGGCACTGGCTAGTAATGAAATATAAAACTTTTTCATTGCTTGCTATAACCTCGGCTCGTTTTTACATTTACCATGCACTGGCAACAAGTAGGTAGCCTCGGCCCCAAATCGTTTTTATTTTTTCTGGGTGTTGTGAGTCATCATTAAACTTTTTACGCAGTGCAGAAATAAGCACATCTACGCTACGGTCTAGGCCATCATATTCGCGTCCTTTGGTTGCTTTAAATACCGCATCGCGCGAAACAACTTGCCCTGCATTAGCTGCCAAATATTGTAGCAACAAGTATTCCGCACTCGAAATGGGTTGCTCTACATTATTAATAAACACATTTCGAGCTTGAGTATCAATTTTTAATGAGCCAACTTCGATAATAGTGTCGTCTTGCCTGTTATCTGAAGTATCATTATTTAAACGCAGCGCAGCTTTTATACGTGCAAGTAATGCTCTGGGTCTGACTGGTTTCATTATGTAGTCACTTGCGCCTACTTCTAAGCCGATCACTTCATCCATTTCATCATCGCGTGCGGTCAGCATAATTATAGGGCGTTGATAGAATTGGCGAAGTTCTCTGCATACACTAATACCATCTTGGCCAGGCAACATGACATCAAGTAAAATTAAATCTGGGTTTAATTGTTTTACTTGCGTAACAACTTGATCGCCACGAGCGCATATCTGTGCGGTATAACCTTGCTCAGTTAAATACTCAGCTACCCATTGTGCAAGGGAGCTGTCATCTTCTACTAGTAAAATGGTGCCGTAATTATCCATAGAATTCTCTTTAAAAAAGTCGCCAGCGACGTTTCTTTTGGCGGTTTTGATAAACCCATTGTAGTTGTACTTGAGTCGTTGCGATTATTTTACCGTTATCACTATTGATTAGCTCAAAAGCAATTGTTTCAACAGAATCAAAAGCGTAATTGAATTGGCCAGACTGCTGCCTTAACCAGCATTGCATTATATGTTTTGAAGTCGCATCGCGTAGGCAGTAATTGCCAACCTCAGGCTGTTGCCAATTCAGTGCAATATCAGCATAGCAGTTACGTCCTTCGCGAAGCGCAACACAGGTATCTGGTACAGCGAGAAGGTTATTCTCTTGTGCTTGCTCGCCGTGGACTAAAAGCGATTTAGACCCCAGTAAACAAAAAATTATAGTAAGAGTTTTAGAATACATATCGCACGCCTACCATGGCTTTATGTTGATAGCTTTGTGAGACAATGGGGCTATCAGCTATTTCGTCGGAAAACCACGTTGATAGCCAGCCGCTTAAAAATACCCAATGTTGATTAAGTGGATACTCGGCATGAAATTCAAAGATTAAGCTACCTGATGTGCCTGTGCTGTATATGGGTCTAGTTGGCGTGGCTTCATCTGCTGCGATACCAAAGTAGTAATTAGTAAAATCAGCTGAATATGCACTGATCCCTACGCCGGTGCGAAATTCCCAATTCCGCCAAGGTAGAATATGACTAAAAAACGAATTCATCACCCAGCCATTATGGGCGTTTGATATATCGTGGAGGTATTCAAATGATATTTGTGAGTTTTCAAAACGACGGGCTAAGCGTAAACCAGTATTAAAGTCATATTTTCGAGTATTAATACCGGCAAGTTCTTCTATGGTACCGGTGTTATAAAAGTCGAGGCCAGTATCATCAAAGCCTGCTTGAACATTAGCACCAATTATATCCAGTTCCCAATTAAACTGTTCAATTATACTATAGCCAACGATGACGCCACCACTGAGCTGACTGTGATCTATATCGAGGTAAAAACGGTCGTAAGATAGCGCGAGATTTAGGTCAAGCTCTAAGCCATCATTGTATGAGTCCATTCCAACCAAAAAGGAGTCTTCAATATAATAACCCGCTCCCGCACTCCAATCCCACGCAAACCCGCTAGTGGGCTCAAGAGTGTTATCTGCATAGTAGCGATTGCTTGCTGCACTGGTGTTGATCCACAAACACATACTGAGAAGGGTAAGTTTCAAATATGGTGTTAATTGATTGTGCAGCATCTGTTTTCCGGCAGCGTAAATAGAGTAAGTATGTGTATTATATTGTTAAAGAGTACCTTTTATCTGTAAAAAAATGTATGAAATGGTATTTAATTTTATAACACTTTAATTTTATCAATCAGAATACTGGTTAAATAATACTGCATCATTGGAGTCAAAGCACTTATTTCAGTGCGATTACATGGCCCTTGTAATTTACTTAAGTTACTCATTTTGCTAATGGTTTTATACTCTGGAATACTCACGTCCTGATTTGCGCGAGCCATACGCGCTTGCTCTGTATTTTGTTCGTGAATAAAAGATGCAATTTCTAATTCATTGCTGATTAATTGTTCTTGTACAAAGCTATATACCAACGGCTCTCTGTGAAAACTGGCACTATCAATAGATGATTTTCCAAACCACACAACATCACCTGAGGCTCTGTGGGTTAAGCGCATGCTTACTTGTGCGTTGATGGTCGCACATTGTTGTGTGGGGTAAAGCATCGCGACTTTTTCAAATGTAGTTGTTGTTTCACTAGGAACTTGTATTTGATATTTGCTGTCGTCAATAAAGTTAAGCTCCAGTTGATGAATTGAGAGAGTGTAATCAGTAACACCTTGTTCAACAACACGCAAATTAATTGCAGTTATTGCATCACTTATTTGCTTGAATAATGTATCTGTAACACTGGCTTTATCTGCGACGATTCTAACAGTTTGATTACGGCTTACTTTATGGGCTGGTAGCTGCACCGACTTCACTTTAGGGGAAGCATGTTTAGTTGCGTATTCAACTTGGTAGCTTTGGCTTTTCAAAGATGGCTTTGCTGGCATTGCTAATGGTGCTGCTATTGGCGGTGGGGCGGTAACACACGCTGTAGTTGTTAAGATAAAAACAGCAATAATAAGAATACGAATAATCACAATAAACCCTTTAAAAATTCATGAATCTAGACATTGTACGTTAGTCTTAATAAAAGTTCATGGTATTATGGACTCAGAATATTCTCAATGTAGATAAAAATAATAAAAAATGAAGTATTTTGTGCCCTGGGTTTATACCTTTTTCCTCCTTACTCTGTTGTTTTTTTCTTGGTTTGGTCACGCAACTAATAAACAGTGGCAATCACTTGTCAGTGATTATGAAAAGCATCTAGTTGCAAAATTAAAAAGCAAAGGGATCCCTGGTGGTGCACTGTCTATAGTAAACGGCCCGGATAATCTTTTTGCAAAAGGAGTCGGTGTTACAAAGTTTGTTAAGGGGCGCAAAATTGATACCCATACCCGCTTTCGCTTAGCCTCAGTATCGAAAACATTTGCAGGCTCACTGACGGCAAAACTCGCCAATGAAGGGCGCTTTTCTCTCGAAGATCCTGTTAGTAAATTTATTCCTAAATTCAGTAATACGAGTTATAAAAACAACTTGAAGGTTTATCACTTATTGAGTCATTCAGGTGGTTTAGTGCCCAATGCGTATGACAACTTAATCGAGTCGAGAATGAGTTACCCTGATATTGTCGCTAAGCTTTTAAGTGTTGAACCCATTTGTAAGCCAGGTCAGTGTTATGGTTATCAAAACGTGATGTTTAGTTTGGTTGATGAGGTGATTAAAACCAGTACCAAAATGGACTATTCCCGCTGGCTAAATGAATTTGTTTTTGCACCTTTGCAAATGAATGATGCAAGTTTAGGTTATGAAAAAATGATAACCGATAGCAATTATGCTCACCCTCATGTAAGAGGGCGTAAGCGTTGGCATACAGCAAGATTAAAACAAAATTACTATAAAGTGCTTCCCGCTGCGGGTGTTAACGCCAGTGCCAGTGATATGGCTATATGGCTTAAAGCACAATTGGGTTACTACCCAAGTGTGTTGTCGCCTGAAGTACTAGCAGATCAAACTCGTCCTTATACGCATACTAAAAAAGAGCTACGTCGTAGGGTGTGGAAAAAACACCTTAAAGAGGCTTATTATGGTTTAGGTTGGCGGGTTTATAATTATGATAATGAAACTCTTTATTACCACAGTGGCTGGGTGCAAGGCTATCGTAGTGATATCGTTATTATGCCGCATTTAAACATTGGTTTTAGTTTGATTTTAAATGCGGAAACTGGTTTGATCAATGAGCTTACCACAGAGTTTATTGACCGAGTCCTTGCTTATAAACGTCAGCAGAAATAACGCTAGGATCATTAATGAAGTACTTACTGAGTTTTTTAATTATTTTTTACACTGGCGCGGTTTATGCTATACCTGAAAATATTTTCTTATTTCGTCATAGTGAAAAAAGCGAAGGCAAGAACCCGCATTTAACAACCGCTGGAAAGCAAAGGGCGCTGCAATTACCTACTTTAATTCACCAAACTGAAACGGTTACGTTATACAGCACTAATTATAATCGTACCGTTGAGAGTGCAAGTGAATTAGCTAAGCACTTTGCTGTTGAGATTAATATTTATGATCCGCGAGATTTGGTGGCGTTTAAAGAGCAGATTTTGCAACAACAGGGCACAGTGATAGTCATTGGTCATAGCAATACGAGTGTTGAACTAGCGGCTTTAATTTCTGAATTAACGGTTAGTAAAATGCTTGAATCAGAATTTTCACGTTACTTCTTACTACAGCGCAAAGGGAAAAATTATCATCTTAGTGATTTACGAATGAATTTTTAGTCGATTGCACATTCTTTTACATTTTTCTTCACCGTAAAATTTAATTATAAAAAAACCAGCTTTCGCTGGTTTTTTTTAGGAAGCTAAAAAAATTAATTGCGCGGCAACTGAATCTTTTTCTCTTCACTTTGGCGGTAAAGTACAATCGTGTGGCCGATTGTTTGCAGTTTTTCTGCACCAGTTTCACGCACAATTGCCTCAAATATCAAGGCTTTAGTTTCACGATCGTCAGTGGGTACTTTAACTTTAATAAGTTCGTGAATCTCTAATGCACTTTGTATTTCAACCACAACACCTTCGGTTAAACCGTTTGAACCAAGTAAGACAACTGGTTTTAGAGAGTGTGCTTGACCTTTTAAAAACTGCTTTTGTTTGTTCGATAATTTCATGTTGTTACAAATTTTGCTGAATATGGCTTGAATTAAGGGTATTCTAACGCCATCTAAAGAATATTACTAATTAGTTGCGTGTTAATTTATGACAAATAAAAAACATTCAGCCAGTTCACAGCGTTGGTTGAAGGAACATTTTGATGATCCTTACGTTCACGAAGCCCAAAAGAAAGGTTGGCGCTCTCGTGCGATTTTTAAACTTGATGAAATTCAAAATAAAGATAAATTACTACGCCCAGCAATGACCGTGGTAGATTTAGGTGCAGCACCCGGTAGTTGGTCCCAGTATTTAGCAGAAAAAGTTGGCGCTAAAGGCCAAGTTGTTGCATGTGATATATTACCTATGGATTCACTGGCAGGTGTTGATTTTTTACAAGGAGATTTTCGAGAAGAGGCTGTACTCGATGCGCTATTAAATCGTATTGGGGGTAAAAACGTAGATGTGGTGCTTTCCGACATGGCACCGAATATGAGTGGCAATAGCTCTGTTGACCAAGCAGGCAGTATGTATCTGGTGGAACTAGCGCTGGACATGTGTCACCAAGTGTTGAAGAAAAATGGTGCATTTATTGTTAAAGTTTTCCAAGGTGAAGGTTTTGATCAATATTTACAAGATGTACGTAATAGCTTTAAAACAGTGAAGATACGCAAACCCGACGCCTCGCGTGCTCGTTCTCGTGAAGTATATATAGTAGCGACAGGCTACAAACTGTAGTACAGTTGTCAGGCGTGTAGTTGAATTTAAATTAATTGGATACAAGAGGTTAACCCCTTGAGCGATATGGCGAAAAATCTAATACTCTGGCTGGTAATTGCAGTTGTGCTAATGTCAGTCTTTCAGAGCTTTAATGGTGGCGATCAAATCGATCGTCAAACTAGTTACAGTCAATTTGTTAAAGACGCCCGAAATGGCGCTATACAAGAAGTGGCAATTGAGAGTACCAGTGGCACAATCACTGGGACTAAAAGTAATGGTGAGCGCTTTCAAACCATTATGCCTATTTATGACAAAGACATTTTAAATGACTTATTAAAAAGTGATGTGAATGTTAAAGGTGTTAAACCTGAAGAACAGTCGTTCTTAGCAAGCATACTTATTTCATGGTTCCCGATGCTGCTCCTCATTGGTGTGTGGATTTTCTTCATGCGTCAAATGCAAGGCGGTGGCGGTAAAGGTGCTATGTCGTTCGGTAAGAGCAAAGCACGCTTGATGAGCGAAGACCAAGTTAAAACAACCTTCGCGGATGTTGCTGGGTGTGACGAAGCGAAAGATGATGTGACCGAATTAGTGGATTTCTTACGTGATCCGTCTAAGTTCCAAAAGTTAGGTGGTAGTATTCCTAAAGGGGTACTGATGGTAGGTCCTCCTGGAACGGGTAAAACATTGCTTGCCAAAGCGGTTGCCGGTGAAGCAAAAGTACCGTTTTTTACTATTTCAGGTTCTGACTTTGTAGAAATGTTTGTTGGTGTTGGTGCGTCACGTGTTCGTGACATGTTTGAACAAGCTAAAAAAGCAGCGCCATGTATCATTTTCATCGATGAGATTGATGCAGTTGGTCGTAAGCGTGGTGCAGGTATGGGCGGCGGTCACGATGAGCGTGAACAAACTCTAAACCAAATGTTAGTAGAAATGGATGGTTTTGAAGGCAACGAAGGTATTATCGTTATCGCCGCAACGAACCGCCCTGATGTACTTGATCCAGCATTACTTCGTCCTGGTCGTTTTGACCGTCAAGTTGTGGTTGGTTTACCTGATATTCGTGGTCGTGAGCAAATATTAAAAGTTCATATGCGTAAAGTGCCTTTAGGCGACAACGTAGAAGCGGCTGTTATTGCCCGCGGCACGCCAGGTTTCTCAGGTGCCGACTTAGCAAACCTTGTCAACGAAGCTGCTTTATACGCTGCTCGTGGTAATAAGCGTGTAGTTAGCATGGCTGAGTTTGATGCTGCTAAAGATAAAATCATGATGGGTGCTGAGCGCAAGACCATGGTGATGAGTGAGCAAGAAAAAGAAATGACAGCCTACCATGAAGCGGGCCACGCAATTGTTGGTCGGTTAGTGCCAGAGCATGACCCTGTGTATAAAGTGTCTATTATTCCTCGTGGCCGCGCCCTTGGTGTAACTATGTACTTACCAGAGCAAGACCGTGTTAGTCATTCAAAAGAGTTGCTTGAGTCAATGATTTCAAGCCTTTATGGTGGACGTATTGCAGAAGCACTTATCTACGGTGAAGATAAAGTAACCACAGGTGCGAGTAACGATATTGAAAGGGCAACTGATATTGCGCGTAAAATGGTTACTCAGTGGGGTTTGAGTGAAAAGCTTGGGCCATTACTTTATGCAGAAGATCAGAATGAAATGTACATGGGTGGCGGCGGAGGCCGTGCTATGAGCATGTCGGATGAAACTGCAAAAGTAATTGATACTGAAGTACGTTTGTTTTCTGATAGAAACTACCAACGTGCTGAGGATATTCTTAAAGAGAATATCGATATCTTACATTCGATGAAAGATGCATTAATGAAGTATGAAACAATTGATGCAAAACAAATTGATGACTTAATGGCACGTCAACCAGTGCGCGAGCCTCGCGATGCGCATGACAGACGTGACACAGACGATAAAAAGCCAGAACCAGCCCAAGTAAAAGCTGAACCTGAGAATAAAGATCAAGAATCATCGCAAAAAGATGAAACAAACCTTGATGACAAAGCTGAATAATAGTTAAAATAGCTTATCTAAAAACCCCGGGCCACCGGGGTTTTTTGTATTAAAAAGAATAATCAATACGATGGATGTATTGAAGGTGAAAAATGACCACAGTTAATTTACCTCGAGGTCGTAAGTTGCACCTCAACACCCCAATCATTATGGGGATCTTAAATGTTACTCCTGATTCCTTTTCAGATGGTGGTTCATACTATCAAAAGGACAGCGCTGTCATTCAAGCTCAAGCCCTTCTTAACGATGGTGCGACCATAATAGATATTGGTGGTGAGTCGACGCGCCCAGGTGCGCCTGATGTCACGCTTGAAGAAGAGTTAAGTCGTGTAATACCCACAATAAAAGCAATAAGGGCTCATTCAGATTTAACTGTTAATGAATGTATCATTTCAATTGATACCAGCAAAAGCGAAGTTATGCGCCAGGCAGTACTTGCTGGTGCTGATATTATAAATGATGTGCGGGCTCTGCAAGAGCCTGATGCGCTTAACGTAGCAGCCCAGTTTAAAGATGTCGCTATTTGCTTGATGCATATGCAAGGCCAGCCTCGCACCATGCAAAGTAACCCGCAGTACAATGATTTATTTGCAGATATTAATCATTTTTTCCAGCAACGTATTGATGCTTGTAAAACAGCGGGCATTAAGCCACAGCAACTTATTCTAGATCCAGGCTTTGGTTTTGGAAAAAGTTTGACTCACAATTATCAATTGTTAGCACGATTTGATGAATTTAATCGATTTAATTTACCGGTGTTGGCAGGGCTTTCACGTAAATCAATGATTGGTAATTTACTAAATAGAACAACGGATGAGCGCCTTGCCGGCAGTTTAGCTGGGGCACTCATAGCAGCGCAACGTGGCGCAAAAATAATTCGAGTACATGATGTAAAAGAAACCGCAGATGTGCTTGCTGTTTGGCAAGCTTGCGAACAAGGAATATCAAATGAGCAATAGAAAATATTTTGGCACCGATGGTGTACGTGGCATGGTTGGGGAGTTTCCAATCACCCCTGAATTTGCACTTAAACTTGGTTGGGCAGCTGGTCGTGTACTGTCACAAAATGGCACTAAAAAAGTTATTATTGGTAAAGATACGCGGATATCGGGCTATATGCTTGAAACATCACTCGAAGCTGGCTTAATTGCCGCTGGTATTGATGTGGTTTTACTAGGGCCAATGCCAACACCGGCTGTTGCCTACCTTGCTCAAACATTTCGTGCTGAAGCGGGTATTGTGATCAGCGCTTCACATAATCCTTATCACGATAATGGTATTAAGTTTTTCTGTGGCCGAGGATTAAAACTCGGTGATGATGTTGAGCTGCAAATCGAAGCTATGCTTGACGAGCCTATGACGTGTGTAGCCTCTGATAAGCTAGGTAAAGCACGCCGTCTAGAAAGTGCTGATGGGCGTTATATTGAGTTTTGTAAGAGCCAATTCCCGCAAGGTTTATCACTTGAAGGGCTAAAAATTGTATTAGATTGCGCTAATGGAGCCACTTACCATATAGCACCATCAGTAATGCGTGAGCTAGGTGCTGAAATTATTTGTCATGCATGTGAACCAAATGGTGTCAATATCAATTTAGAGTGTGGTGCAACTCATGTAGATGCACTCAAACGTAAAGTACTTGAGCATAACGCTGACGTGGGTATTGCCTATGATGGTGATGGTGACCGTGTCATGATGGTTGATCATAATGGCCGTGTATTTGATGGCGATGATATTGTTTACATTATAGCTTGTCAGGCTGCCCAAGATGATATTTTAGGTGGTGGTGTTGTTGGTACGGTTATGTCTAATATGGGTCTTGAAAACGCATTAAAAGCCAAAGGTATCGCATTTGAACGTAGTAAAGTTGGCGACCGTTATGTAATGGAACTATTGCAAGAAAAAGGCTGGAAAATAGGTGGCGAAAGCTCTGGGCATGTATTGAATTTAGACCTTATTAGCACCGGCGATGGTATTATCTCAAGCTTACAAGTATTAGCCGCAATGGTTGCACAAAACCGCACGTTGAAAGATTTAGGTGCCGGTTTTACTAAATACCCAATGAAAATGATTAACGTGCGTTACAAAGCGGGCACGGATCCAACCCAAGCACCAGAAGTACTTGCTGCAGTTGCGGAAGTTGAAACTAAACTGGCCGACAAAGGTCGAGTTTTACTACGTAAGTCAGGCACTGAGCCGGTAGTGCGAGTAATGGTTGAGGCTGAAGAAGAAAAAGTAGTACTTGATAGCGCAAGCAAAATTGCTGCAGTTGTCGAATCTATGAGCAAACAAACTGATTGATAACAATAACCTCTTGTAACTTTGGGCGAGTCGAGTTACTATCTCGCCCGCTTTCTAATCTGGAGTGGAAAAATGGCAACACGCAAGCCAATGGTAGCTGGGAACTGGAAAATGAATGGCTCTTTAGAGCTTGTTAATCAGTTATCTGTTGCAGTAAATAACGTCAAATCAGTTGATTTAGATGTTGTAGTATTTCCTCCTTACCCGTTGTTATCTTCGTTAATTGAACAAGGTGTAACAACAGGTGCGCAAACTGTATCGGAAAATGAGCCAGGCGCTTTCACCGGTGAAGTGGACGCACAACTGATTAAAGACTTAGGTGCTAAGTATACATTGGTTGGTCACTCAGAACGCCGTAGTATTTATGGTGAAAGTAATGACACAGTTGCTAATAAATTTGCACGTGCACAGCAAGTAGGCTTAACCCCTATATTATGTGTAGGTGAAAGTGAGCAACAACGTGAACAAGAACAAACTGAATTAGTGGTTGCTGCACAAATTGATGCAGTAATTGATAAATTAGGTCTAGCAGCACTGAAAGATTCTGTGATAGCATACGAGCCCGTTTGGGCCATTGGCACAGGTAAGACTGCATCGCCTGAACAAGCACAAAGCGTGCACAAATTTATCCGTGATAAAATTGCTACTCTAAGCAGCGATTTAGCACAAGGGCTGACCATTCTTTATGGTGGCAGCGTTAATGAAAAAAATAGCGAATTATTATTTGCACAGCCAGATATAGATGGTGGCCTGATTGGTGGCGCTAGTCTAAAAGCAGATTCGTTTACTGCAATCTGTAATAGTGCAAAAAGGACCGTATAAGATGTACGAAATTTTATTAGTAGTTTATTTAGTTGTTGCGCTTGCACTTGTTGGTATGGTTTTAATTCAACAAGGTAAAGGCGCAGACATGGGGTCGTCATTTGGCGCTGGCGCATCAGGGACTGTGTTCGGTTCATCAGGTGCGGGTAACTTCATGACAAAAACAACCACAATTTTAGCGACAATCTTTTTTGTGCTAAGTATTGTGCTAGGTAATTTAACCGCGAATCAAATTAAGCAAAGTGATGAGTGGGAAAACTTAGAAGCAGCTCCTGCAGTTGAAACTGTAACACCGGCTGATAGCGATGTTCCAGTAACATCTACGAAAGAAAAATCTGACGTACCAAATTAATTTATAGAATATTGTTAAGCGGTTTACATTCCTCAAGTAAACTAACAAGCTTAACAGGTAAAAGTGAAAGCTTTAAAAATGCGGTTGTGGTGGAATTGGTAGACACGCTACCTTGAGGGGGTAGTGCTTTCGGGCGTGGGGGTTCAAGTCCCCCCAACCGCACCATATCAAAGAAACCGGTAACAGCGATGTTACCGGTTTTTTTATACTCATACATTCAGTTAGTTAGCTGTAATTTACAGATATTATCAATGTCAGTACCGGGTATTAGCCCTTTACAGCTGATTGGCTATCAGTCTAGCTAAATGAAAAGTTGTTGCCAAGTTTTGTCTCACTGTTTATTAGCTAACACATCACTACTAGGTTGTCGTGCTTGCTCAATGAAATTCTCTCCGTTATTAATTAATAGAGGCTAAAGCTAGCCCCTGGCTGTTGTTTTTGTTGTTATCTAGCTGAGTAAAGTCTTCGATTGTTTACTCTTTATTAATTGCAAATGTATGATCGTCGTTGATTAATTGAAATTTCAGAACAAATACTGCATTTTAAAAGGCTTGATATTTAGCTAGAACTGGTGTTTTTTGACCGTGTCAATCAATGCGGTCTATTCTTTTGTGCAACTGCTCTTGGGTAAGTCAGTTTGAATCAGATGCAAGCTGCTAAACTTACCATCATTGTATTAAACAATATTTAGTATCAAATAGGTTATCTTATAGCAAAGATGTCACTTTTTTTAATAAACTTAGGTGAGGTTTGAGTTAAATTGGTGAGTTTAATAAAATTTTCTTTATATTTAATGCTAAAACAATTAATTACAACAAAAGAGAATTGCAATTAACTAATAATAGCCTATAAATAGAGGATGTAAGTAAATCCTAACAAATAGTGTTAAAACTCTGATTGATTACGTATTGATGAGATGATTATATATAGAAAAGCTATATAAATTATAAATATAGTTAAAATATTAGGCCATCTAGCCGATAACACACATAGTTATAAAAATTAAGGTACATCGAATGGCGTCAAGTATGTCTTTTCAAAATATCAGTATCACTAAAAAAATCCATGCAATTACTAGTATTGCAGTGGTCGCTTTTATAGTGATAGTGCTGATAAATTATATTGCTATGGATGACAACCGAGGTTCATTGGATGAGCTAGAGAAAACCTCTTACCAGGTGGTTAAGTTAACATCTTCAAATGTTGTTCTATTAGAAAAACTAGACGAACTCTATACGCAAGCTGTAACGTTTGGCGAACAAGAACTGGTAGACAAAGCCGGTGACACATATGCAAAATTAACCGTTAACCTTGAAAAAATCACAGCTATTAACAGTAGTTACATCGACTCTCAAACACGCATCCAACTTAATAGTTATTCTAAGGTTTCTTCTGAAATAGCGATTGGAATGATAAAAGGTACTGCTGATTTTAGTAAGATCCAACAGCAAGCTCAGTCTAAAACACAGATGTATAACTCTGTTTTAGAGAGTTTTAAAAATGCGCAGCAACGTGCTGATGACCGTTTTTTTGAATTAGTTAAAGATACTAAGTCTCGTTCTGATAATGCTTTAACTTTGATGTTCGTCGTGTCTTTAGTGTCTTTGGTTTTACTTTTATTTATGGCTGTCTGGATTGCAAGAGGTATTGGGTCTGCAGCGAGTGAGGCGGCAGGAAATTTACGTTTACTAGGCGAAGGTAAAGGCTCACTAAGTACGCAGCTAACAGTACGATCTGAAGATGAAATTGGTCAAGTAGCAATCAATTTCAATACGTTTATAGCTTTATTACGAGGTTCAGTTTTAGATGTAATGGCTGTATGTGAGCCATTAATGGAAAATTCAACACGCTTAGTTCAAGGTATGGAGCAAGCTGAGCGGGCAACCAGTAAACAAACTTCAGATGCAGAGATTGTTAAACAGTCGATGGAAGAGATGAAGCAGAGTGTGGGTGATATCTCTCAATCGGCTGCTAACGCATCTCGTGCTGCACAAACAGCGGAGCAAGAAGTAGAACAAAGTCGTAGCCAGATTCAAACATCGGTTTCAGAATCTAAAACGCTGAGCAATGAAATAAATCATGCGGCAACTACAATCAATAAGTTAGCTGATGACACTAAAAATGTAACACAGATTTTAAATGTTATAACGTCGATTGCTGAACAAACAAATTTGTTAGCACTCAATGCCGCTATTGAAGCAGCTCGAGCTGGTGAGCAGGGCCGAGGCTTTGCGGTAGTAGCCGATGAAGTTAGAGAGCTTGCATCACGTACAGCTAAATCAACAAATGAAATCCGAGAACTATTAAATATACTGACAACAGCTGCAAATGAGTCGGTAAATGCAATGACTTCGGCACGGGATATGGCGACTAATAATGCCATTGCAGCAGAAAATACCGGTGTTTCAATTGAAAAAATTGCCGAACAAATGCTTGAGATTAATGGAATGAACTCGCAAATAGCAGCGGCCACTGAAGAGCAAACTTCCGTTGCTGCGATGGTTGTCGAGAATGTCTCTAACATGCATACGTCATTCGAAGATACAATGCAATCACTTGCCGCTGTAAGGGATGTTGCTAAAAATCTACATTATTTATCAGATAACTTATTAGATGCGACTGCGAAGTTTAAAGTTGAATAAAGGCGAATCTAAACTTTAAAATATTTAAGTAGATAATAAAAAACCACCTCGTTTGAGGTGGTTATTCAATTGAAAAATAAATAATTTTTAAAATTTGCCAATAACTTTTACGCTATCAGTCACCTTTGCGCTATCAATGTAGCCAATTCCATCCTTGTTGTTACTAACGAAATCAATCACAGCTTGATCATTACTAAGTTTTTCAGGTGGAGTTCCTTTACCGGTAAATATCAATTTTGACCAATAAGCATTGAGTTGACTGCCAGACTTACCAACCACTTTGTCGTTGAACTCATCTGCTACACTATTACTATCTTGGTTAACTGGGTTCACTTTCATACCATCAGCAAAAGATTTACTTTTTCCTAAGTAGATTTTTTTAATGGTATTAGCGTCAATTTGATTCGCATTTGCAGGGTTTACGATTACAGCAACTTCTGCAAATGTGTTCAATGAGCAAACAGTCAGTGCAGCGGCTAAAAATAATTTTTTCATCACAAACTCCAATTAAAATACTAAATCTACAGCGACAGCAACAACATCAGTCTCAGTATCTGTGATATCGTTTTTAAAGCGGCTAAAGTCTACCTTTAAAGCTGCAGAAGGGTGGAAGTCATAACGAGTGCCAATAGTGTATACATTACTTTTCGCTTTTGATCCCTCCAATACCAAGTTGATACCTTGATTTAAATCAGGAACGGCTGGTAGCGCATTATAACGGCTTTTTTCATGCTTATCGTCGTTATTCTCATAAGTCAAATGAACAGTCCACTCATCTATACGATAGCCTACAGATGTATAGTATTGAGTTTGCTTAGCTAATGCACTGTTATCTACTTCAAACTCCGTATATTCAGCATCGAATAACACGTTGTTATAATCAATAGAGAAACCAAGTGCTAAGAATGATCCGTCATCTTCATCGACAGCGATGTTATCAGCCTGATCAACAAACCCTGCGTTTCGTAATTTTGTTTCTAACTCATTGAGTGCGACAGCTGTTGCGTTATCATTTTCAATTGCTATAGATGTATCAGCTATAAAGTAGGCTGCGCGAGCACTAAACCAGTCGTAGCTTAGTGTCCAGTTAACGCCTGCTATATCATTAAGCTCAGTGTCACCATTAACTGATACAACGGCAATTGTACCGTCGTAGCTTCCATAAATACCTTGAAGTGTCGAGTCCCAATCACCAATTTGTGATGAATATAATAAACTTAAACCTTCATAGGTTGAAAAAGGAAGGTTATAAACTGATTGAGGTGGCCTTACCCAGCGGTATGCATAGCCAACATCTAAAAAGTCTGAATAACGATAAAAAGGTACGCGCATTTTACCTGCACTGAGTTGCAGCTCATCGGTAAACTCGTATGTTAAGTACGCCCATTCAAACTCAGCGTCAAAGTCATTTTCGCCACGGGCTACTATTTGTGCTGTTGCGCTTAATTTATCTTGCAGATCAGCAGATAATTGCAGCGCAAACACGCTTTCATTTTTAAAAGATATATCGTTATCATACCCATATAAAGTTGTATCATCGTCTAATGTTTTACCGCCAACAATAGAGGCAAAACCATTGATACGCACTTCTGCATATGAGCTTGCAGACGCACATACAGCGCAAAGAGCAATTGCGATAGGAAGTTTTTTCATTGTGTATCCTAATATTTAAAGAAATGTTGATTTCAAAGATATTCTAGTAGTAAAAGAGCGACTTAGCGACGCTATCGGTAAATAAAGTAGTTAAGGCCAATTTTAAGAAGTGAAAATTCAGAATAGATAAGGTGGATTATTTCATATGTTAGACTAATTTATAATAATTTTATTAGATTTTTAATTTTATCCAGCTAAATCATACCTAATTCAACCAAATAACTATAACCTTCTTCCTGAGGTGGCTGCTCATCGAACTTAACGTTCTTTTTAGGTTATGTGGCATCGTAAAAAACTCTTTAAAGGTGTGGTATTTAAAGATAAGAACTTGCGCAGTTCTAGTGCCAGTTATATTGTTGTTATTTATTGGTGTTTTAACAGCACCATACCGTATAAAAATAACAATTGAGGGTAGCCACAGTGGAACATAGGTTTTATGTGCTTAGTGATAAGCAGCAACGGCGCTTTCAACTAAAGCTAATAGGCTTGTATGTTCTTTTAAATATTCTGCTAGGAAGTGTGTTTACTTTTCTTGGAGTCCCTTTTGTTACTTTATTTGTACTGTCAGTAAGCTTGTCTGTATTAGCCCCTTTTATTGATGTACCAAGTGGCATAAAAGCAGGGAACTTAATTTATTACTCACCGTTACTCATTGCGGAAAAAGTAAAAAATAACAGTTTGGCTTTACATGGTGGGAGTTTATTCGATTACTACTTTGTTCTAGATTCAAGCCAAACCGCCCAGCAACGAAAAAAACAGGTCTTAAGCGGCTATGTTGCGGGGTTAATTAAACTAATTGAACATTATGAGCAGCAACAACATAAAAATATAACCATTAAGGCGACCAGTTATATTATTAATCCTAAAACAGCACAAAAAGTGGGCTTTAACCAGGTACAAACCGATGGCTTACAGACGTTACTTTTATATTTTAACTGGGTAAACATAAGCTGTTCAATGTCTATAATAAAAGGGCGCCTATCATTTGCTGATATTAGTAAAGTGTATTCATACCAAGGTAAATTGGAAGAGTTGATCGCCCGCAAAGCTTATTTGAAAGCTTTACAGGCACGGTTGTAAAGCAGGCAGGTTACCAAGCTTGAGTTTTAATTATCGTTATCTTGCTCGCGCTGTTCGCGGGCTTCACGTAATTCTTGGGCGAGTTCTTGTGCTTTTTGCTTGGTTTTTTCAGTTAACTCACCTGCAGCTTCTTTACTTTCGAGCCATGCGTCAAGGGCAACTTCTTTACCATCATCGTACATGTCTAAGCCAAGCTTTTTACTTTCAGCTAATAGCTCGTCAAGTGATTCATCCTTGAATTCATTAGTGGTATCTTTTACCTCATCCCACGCATCACCTAATGCTTTTTTCATTTCGGCTTTGGCTTCTGCTGCATCTTCTTTTACTTCATTAGCGTCTTCACATCCGCTGAGAATAACGCAACCTAACAAAACTAAACTCGCGATTTTTTTCATATTTGTTCTCTGTTAAAAGGGGGAGTGTTCCTAAGACCGTCATTCTTAGGTAAAGTAATTTTAGTAATAATTTAAAAACATGCAATATACAGGTAAAAATATGAACGTATCTAGAACAGCTCGACTTAGTTTTCGGTTAATGGATGAGCACGATGCACCGCTATTGTATGAATTAGATAATGATCCGCAAGTTATGCAGTACCTAACACGAGGGAAAGTGAGTAGCATGCAGACAATTCAAGAGGTATTTGTCCCACGTATGCAAGCGTATCGCAATGCTGAGAAGGGCTGGGGATTATGGCAGGTGAATATTACGCAAACAGGTGAGTTTATAGGCTGGGTACTGAGCAGGCCGATGGATTTTTTTACTAAATCACCTAACTATAATGACATTGAGATTGGTTGGCGTTTTAAACGCTCGAGCTGGGGCAAAGGGTTTGCTAGTGAAGCGGCTATAGCAATAGCTGATTGTATTGCCCAGCAGCCTCAAGTGCATGCTATTAGTGCGACAGCATTACAAGACAATCTAGCTTCAATTAAAGTTATGGAAAAGTTAGCCATGAAATTTATTAAAAATTACACTCATATAGATGAGGAAGGTGAGCTACCTGCTGTGCTATATCGAAAGTTAGTTTAATTGCCGTTTGACCTAGTGCGGTACAGTATGCATTAATGGTGAAATAATTTAGTTAAAAAATAAAATTAAAAAGGAATGAACTATGTTTTCTCGTGGTAAAATTTTGCTTTTATTGTGCTTCATGGTAATTCAGCTAAATCTAATGCTGAGTGCTGCAGAAAAAACGAGCCAAGCTGCGGTTGCCATGCCTGACAGTTATAGTAGTGATACCGCAAGGGCTATTCTAGAGCAAGGCGGTAATGCCGTTGATGCGGCTATCGCGGCACAATTTGTATTGGCTGTAACCCTACCTGAGGCTGGGAATATTGGTGGCGGTGGTTTTATGCTGATCCAAAAAGACGGCGCAAGTGACTTTATTGATTATCGTGAAACAGCACCGAGTGCGGCACATCGCGATATGTATTTAGATAAGCAGGGTAATGTTATTAAGCATCGTTCTGTGTATGGTATTCATGCCAGCGGTGTGCCTGGCAGTGTTGCAGGTATGTGGCTTGCTCATAAAAAACACGGGACTCTTGCTTGGAAAACCTTAGTTGAACCCGCCGTTAAATTAGCTGAACATGGCTTTATTGTACACCCAAAGCTTGCCAGCAGCATTGAGCGTTATATAGCTCGTATGGCTAAAAAAGACGTTTCGATTAATTTTGCTGATTATTTTGCCAGCGCTAAAGCAAAGCAAAACTTTAAGCAGCCAGAGCTTGCCGCGACACTTAAGCGCATTCGTGATAATGGTAAAGCAGGGTTCTATGAAGGCGAAACCGCTAAAATTATCGCTGATTTTATGGCGCAACATGGCGGTATAATCACGCAAGCCGATTTAAAAGGCTATCAAGCAAAATCACGGACTCCTATTAAAGCCAGTTGGAACGGTTATGAAGTTTTAACATCACCTCCTCCAAGCTCAGGCGGCATTGCTATTTTACAATGGCTAAGAATGTATGAATTAACTAAGCCAAGCGCAGGTTTTGAGCATAATTCTACTGGCTATATCCATTTACTATCTGAAATAGGTAAACGCGTTTTTGCCGATAGGGCAGAGTACTTAGGTGACCCAGACTTTTTTGACGTACCACAAACAGAGCTGATTGGCAGTGAATACCTTAAAAAGCGCAGTAGCACGATTATCCTTGATAAAATATCAACCACCGAAAGCATTAAACCAGGTTTGTATGAAAGCGAACAAACCACTCACTTTTCAATTGTAGATAAGTGGGGGAATGCAGTGTCAAACACCACAACGATTAACTTAGGGTACGGCAGTGGCGTCGTTGTTGCAGGTGCTGGCTTTTTACTTAATGATGAGATGGATGACTTTAGTGCAAAACCAGGCGTGATGAACGTTTTTGGCGCGCTTGGTGGCAAGGCCAACGAAATACAGCCACATAAACGTATGCTCAGCTCAATGACGCCAACTATCTTACTTAAAAACAATAAAGTAAAAATGGTCACCGGCTCACCTGGCGGCACGACGATTATCAGCTCAGTGTATGAATCGATTTTAAACGCGGTTGAATTTAATATGAGCGCAGAAGAAGTGGTGAATAGCCCACGTTTTCACCACCAGCTATGGCCTAAAAATGTGATTCGCCATCACAGTGGTTTAGATGCTGATGTTATCAGTGCACTTGAAAAAATGGGTTACACATTAGATGAACGCCGCTTTGGTGATATGCATGTGATCATTGAGCGTGATGGCAAACTTGATGCAGGCTCAGAAGCGTCGGGTCGCGGCAAAGCCATGGTGTTTTGATTTTAGCTGTAAGTGGTTAGCCGTAAGCTTGCGCGACGTTAAATTAAGCGATTGTGGTTGGGTTGAGCATAGCGAAGCCCAGTTACAAAAGGTTTTAGGGGCTAGGTAACTAGATTTTAGGTGCTAGGTAACTAGGAGCTAGGGGAGTGTGTTGTAAGCGCGAGTTTATCTTGCGCTTTGGGCATTTTGTAAAAATATACGTTAATTGCTGACAGCTAATAACAATGCTTGGCGTAAACTAGGAATTAGAATTATCGATTGTCTTCACTGTGCCATTTACGGACACTCATAACTTTAGTCACTTGTTATAACACGCTCTAGCCATTACACCTTTGGTCACCTTTAACCTGATTGCATATTTCACTAAAAATACTCTCACCAGCATCTTTATATCCATTGCTAGACAAATAGTCAGATATTTCAAACAATGAGTCTATGCCATCTGAAGATTGATTAATTGTGAAAGCTATGTGCTTGTGAAGTTCTTCTGTAGCATTTTCAGAAATTGCATAATGAGCTGTTAGCCTTTGCAAGGTTTCGTTAGGAACAGAAACCTTAAACCCAAATTTTTCAGATAAATCTGTATAGTGTTTTTTTAAACCATCTAATCCTGAAGTTTTTACTTCGTAGGTTGGTTCCCAGCCCGTAAATGTTGATTGTAAAGCATATTGCATAGAAGAGTGTTTAGTGGTTCTGTGAGATTGCTCTGGGAATTTTTGGAATTCAAAAGAACCTTCAGATAAGCTACTTAACTTCTGAGACAATTTAGTAAAAGGCTCTTGCATATGTTCACCTTCATTTGCGATGGTGATCGTAAGAGGAGCTTTCTTTTTTAAAGCCTTAATTTTTGATTTGGATACCATATCTAAGATGTAATTATCATCAAGAGAAGGACTGAAAGCGAAGTATTTTGAAAAAGCAGGATTATTACTTAACCAATAATCTAAGACGAAACGGCCTGAATTAGAGTGCCCAGATAAAATTGTATAAGGTGCAACTCGGTATTTATCATTAACAAAGGAAACGACTTCTTTCGCAAGGAAGTTAGCAAAGGGCGTTGTTTTTCCGTTTTCAGGGCTAAGTTCTTTTCCTCTACTTTCGATACCGACAACAATAAAGTTTGGAATTTGATCTTCTAATAAATCAATAGTCGATAAAGTTGAAAGCATATCCCATTGACCGTGCAGTACGTATAGTACTGGATATGAATTATCTTCATCATGATATTTCTTTGGCAGCTTTATTAATAAGTTTCTTTTTTCACCAAGTGAATTGGACTGCAACTTAATTTCTTCAGCTAACATCAAATCTGATGCATATGAAAACTGTGAACAAAGTAAAACAAAACTAAAAAACGATACTCTCATTTATAACTCTCCATGTTGATGAAACACTAGGAATATAATAATTTAATAGTGCGCTCATCGCGCATATTTCTGCTGACGCCACGCTCACTTATCTACTTTTAACAAATAACCTAAGGTATCACTATCACTAAGTATTCTAAATTTTTTAGGTAAAGTTAAGCGAATCAATATGCGCGCAGCGCTCATTTTCATGAATATATGCACAAAGAGCAGTTTAACGAATCAATTAACGACGATATTTAGCCAATCTCAATGACCGGTTCTCGCTCAAACCCGACGCTCAGACTGTTATGAATCACTCATTAAATACTACTAAACGCCATCAAAGTAGGGGCTTAGCCCCCGGCAATTTTCACTTTAAATTTAAGTGCTTCAAGTATGGCTTTGAGTTTATCGCGGTCATCGCCTTGTACTTCGATGATACCGTCTTTTACTGCGCCGCCTTGGCCCATTTTACTTTTGATTGTTTTGGCCAGTTTTTTTAGGTCATGTTGTTCGCTATCAATACCGGTTACTAGCATTACGCCTTTGCCTTTACGGCCTTTAGTTTGGCGTTCAATTCGCAGAGCGCCATCTTTAAATACTTTGCCAGCAACTTCCTTTGTTGCTTTTGGTTGGCTAATACGACCAGTTTCTGTTGAATAAACGAGATTATTGTCACTCATACTAAACCTGCAATGAAAAAGTTATATAAACAATGACTTCTATAATAACAAATTTACAACAAGACGCTTTTATTTTTGGCGAATTTAGTCTTAAAAGGTTATATTAACTCTATAGAATGGATAATCTAATCAGGAATTAAGTATGAGTTTAAGTAAGACAGCCTCAGCAGATGGCACAACATTAACTATCCAAATTAAAGGTAAGTTTGATTTTAATTTGGTGCAGTCATTTCGACAAGCTTATGCTGAAATCGGCGATAAAACTGCAAAAGTTGTTATCGACCTTCGCGAAACAGATTACATGGATAGCTCTGCTTTGGGCATGTTACTAAATATGAAAAAAACATTAGGTACTTCCGTTGATGCCATTCATATTAGTAATTGTCAGCCGCAATTAAAAAAGATATTACAAATCTCACGGTTTGATAAAAAGTTTGATATCGACTGATGCATGTACTCGTTGTTGATGATCAGGCTCTAAACCGCTCATTGCTTAGCGTAATGCTAAAGCAACAAGGATATCAAGTAACGACAGCAAACAATGGTATTGAGGCATTAGCCGTAATAGATAGCCAGTCGATTGATATCGTGCTACTTGATGTATTAATGCCAGAAATGGATGGCTATGAAACTGCCCCAAAAATAAAACAGCGTAGTGAAGATGTTTACTTACCGATTATTTTTATCACCTCGTTAGAAGACAAAGATAGTTTAGAGCATTGCTTAGCCGTTGGGGGCGATGATTTTATTCATAAGCCGTTTGATAAAGTTATCTTAACCGCTAAAATAAAAGCCCACAGTCGTACTCGCCAACTTAGTCTAAAAGCCCACGAACAAAATGCACAGCTAGAATACCATTACAATCAAACTGAGCGTGAACACGAAATTGTTGAACATATTTTTAATAATGCGTTAGAAAACCAAAATGAATTTAGTAACAACATCGACTTTCATCTCTCTCCTGCCTCTATGTTTAATGGTGATATGTTATTAGTTGCGCAAAGCCCAATTGGTAGTTTGTATTGTATGCTTGGTGATTTTACCGGCCATGGGCTTGCTGCTGCTGTTGGCGCGCTGCCTGCATCTAAAGTGTTCTACACCATGGTCAATAAAGGCATGGCGGTTAACGATATCGCTCATGAAGTCAACACGGTATTAGCCAAGTTACTGCCTGGTCATATGTTTTGCGCGGCGACCATCATTGAATTAAGTAGCTCAGGAAAAAGCATCTCAGCTTGGCTTGGCGGTTTACCTGATGCGTATGTGATTGATCAGCAAGGTAAGGTGCTAAAAACATTAGAATCACAGCATATGGCGCTCGGGATTTTGGATGCTGATGAATTCGAGCGAGAGTTAATTCATTTTGAAGTGGATAATACAACGCGAATTGTTTTAGCGACAGACGGCATAATTGAAACCGCTAATGACGAAGATGAATACTTTGGTGAGCAACGATTTATTCAAGTGCTAGGCAGCAAAACGCAAGTAAGCTGTCATGATATAATTGAACAAGTTACTAAGTTTGCTAAAGGCTCTAAGCAACAAGATGACTTAAGTTTGGTGCTTTTTAATTGTTTACCCGTTCCATCAAGCAAAGCCGAAGCTGAAACTTACTCGCCGCTCCCTTTTAATTTCTCACTGAGCTTAAACTCTGCGCAAATCAAACAAACAGATCCTGTACTTGAAGTTGTTGATGTTATTACCCGGGTCAGTGGTTTAAAAGCACATCGCTCGGATATTTTTTTACTTTTATCAGAAGCGTATAATAATGCCGTTGATCATGGCTTACTTGGGCTTGATTCTGATATAAAAAATCATGACGATGGCTTTTTTGAGTTTTACCAGCAAAGAGAAGCGGCCCTGGCGAGCTTACAAGGAGCAATGATCATTATTGAGATTCGCTATTGTCCTGAATCTTTGTGTTTATATTTTACCATTTGTGATTCAGGCAATGGCTTTACTTGCAACAATCATCGCGCCCAAAGCTTAGCGCGTGAACATGGCAGAGGGCTGTCATTGCTAGAGGAAATAGCCGAACACGTAGGTTATAACGCTTCAGGTAACCAAATTGAAATGTGTTATAAGCTAACTTAGATTCAACACTAGTAGAGTGATTAATGACATGCTATTATTTTGCTTTATTTAGATGTTTGGACGGCTAGATGGTTTCTTCTTATTTATTACTTGCACAACTTGATGTGCCGCAGCAATTAGTGTCTTCAGAGCTTACCAAGCTTGAGAGTTATTTATCAAACAATGATCGCCCAGCAATAAACTGGGAATATCAAATACCTGAGTTAGGTGAAGGCGGCGCCTGTAGTTTATTTGGTTACCTACAAGAAACACCATTTAAGTTAACCGATTATTTAAAGCAAGACTCACATACCACTGAAAAACTGACACAGTTACAACGCATCGTAAATTATGTCGTAGAGCAAACTGGGGTGGATTGGTATGGTATTTATCAAAACACTGCCACTGATGAAGGTGCACAGTTGTTAAAATTAGCCTACTTTGGCGCACCTAGCAGACCTTTATTTCCATTGACCAAAGAATTTGCTGCAGGAAGTAATAATGTTCAAGTGGCATTGAGTACAAAGGGCCGAGTGATTAACAATGTTGAGCAATACTTGGCAGCGGGTGGCGAGTATTATACTTGCGATCCTAAAGTAAAAGCAGAGGCATGTTTACCTTTATTTGATGAGCAAAACAATTGTGTTGGCATAGTCGATGGTGAGGCGTTCAATAATGATTTTTTTGATCAGCAAACGCTAGCACTACTAATTGCATGCTGTATTAAAATTCCTCACTTTTTAGTGTAAATAACACTAGCCATGCTAGTCACATTTTATGTTAAGCTAAGTGCAACAGCTAACCCCTAAATAATGATAAGAGATAGTCAATGTTCTCAGAATTAAAACCATTACCAACAGATCCTATTCTTGGCCTTATGGCGGCCTATAAGCAAGATACTAACCCAAATAAGATTGACTTAGGGGTTGGTGTTTATAAAGACGAACAAGGTAATACGCCGGTATTAAGCGCCGTTAAAAAGGCAGAAGCATTCCGCCTCGAAAATGAAACCAGTAAATCATATATTGGTTTAGCGGGTAATTTAGATTTTTGTCAAAAAATGGAAAACCTTTTATTAGGTGAGCACCAAGCACTCCTTGCAAACCGTGTTCGTACCGCGCAGGCACCAGGTGGTACAGGCGCGCTTCGTGTAGCGGCTGAGTTTATTGCTCGTTGTAACCCAAGTGCAACTATTTGGGTCACAAACCCAACATGGGCAAATCACATCAGCTTATTTGAAGCGGCAGGCCTAACAGTCAAAGAATACCCGTATTACGATTATGAAAACAAAGATCTGTTATTTGATGACATGATCAATACACTCAAGCAAGTACCAAAAGGTGATGTTGTTCTTGTTCATGCGTGTTGTCATAACCCAAGCGGTATGGACTTAAACGAAACACAGTGGAAAACAGTAGCAGAGCTTGCAAAAGAAGTTGGTTTTACACCACTTGTTGATATTGCTTACCAAGGTTTTGGTTCAAGCCTTGAGCAAGATGCTAACGGCTTGCGTATTTTAGCTAACGCAGTTGAAGAGTTGATCATTTGTTCTTCTTGTTCTAAAAACTTTGGCCTATACCGTGAGCGTATTGGTGCATGTTCAATTATTGCCAAAGATAGCGCAACTGCTGATATCTCTAACTCAGTAATGTTAAGTGTAGTACGTAGTATTTACTCTATGCCGCCAGCACATGGTGCCGATATCGTAAACACTATTTTAGGCAGTGCAGAACTTACGCAAGAGTGGCACAGTGAGCTTGATGAAATGCGTAATCGTATTAATGGTCTTCGTACGTTAATCAAAGACAGCTTAGCAGCGAAAGACATTGCACAAGACTTCTCATTTATTGACCGTCAAAATGGTATGTTCTCATTCCTTGGCATTAATAAAGAGCAAATCGCGCGCTTACAAAAAGAGTATGGAATTTATATTGTTGGTTCTAGCCGTGTAAACGTAGCCGGTATTAGCCAAGCAAATATCGAATACTTCTCAAACGCTGTAGCAGACGTTTGTAAGTAAACAGCTAGCGTAGATAAAAAAACCGCACTAACGTAAGTTGTGCGGTTTTTTTAATACTTTAAATAAACTAACTGTGGTATTTCTCACACGCTTCTAGTGTATTTTCAATTAAGCTTGCTACCGTCATTGGGCCAACACCGCCTGGGACAGGTGTAATGAAATGTGCTTTTTGCTCAGCAACGTCATATTGTACATCACCCACTAATTTACCCGTATCTAAACGGTTGATGCCTACATCGATAACCATCGCACCTTCTTTCACCCAGTCGCCCGGTATAAATTCAGGTTTACCTACCGCAACAACTAGTAAATCAGCACGGCGTACGTGAGTTTCCAAATCTTGAGTAAACTTATGGCACACTGTTGTTGTACAGCCAGCAAGGAGTAACTCTAGCGCCATAGGGCGACCAACGATATTTGATGCACCGACCACTACAGCATGCATGCCTTTGTATTTAACGCCGGTTGAATTTAGTAGGGTTATAATACCTTTTGGTGTGCAAGGGCGAAGGGCAGGCATACGCTGTGCTAAACGGCCGATATTATAAGGGTGGAAACCATCGACATCTTTTAGTGGCGTAATACGCTCAAGAATTTTTTCTGCATCAAGCCCCTCAGGTAATGGTAACTGAACTAAAATACCATCGACTGTTTGGTCGTTATTCAGTTCATCTACTAGGTCGAGTAGTGCTTGCTCTGAGGTATCTGCAGGTAAATCAAATGATTTTGATACAAAACCAACTTCCTCGCAGGCTTTACGCTTTGAACCAACATAAACTTGGCTTGCAGGGTCTTGTCCTACAAGCACAACTGCAAGTCCTGGTGCACGTAAGCCCTTGGCTACGCGTTCACTTACTTTTTCTGCTACAGCACTTCGTACTTGTTTAGCTATTGCCTTACCATCGATGATGTTTGCCGTCATGGGTGACCTTTAATTGGGGTTAGTTAACTTGAAACTGATACTTAGCAAGAGATTATCGTTTAAAAGGGGTAAACGTGACTGATTTTACTCAGCCTAATTTTGCCTTGCTATATAGTTGTGCTATTTTCGCAGAAAAGCGCCAAAGCGCCAAGTTGCTTTTTTTATATAAACCACACTATTATAAAAAACGGTCGAATTTCAGCTTATATTTACAATATTTAGACATTGTGAACTAAAAATGACCGATTGATTTATTTTCTTAAAAAAAGGTTTGACCTAACCCAGTCAAATCACTATTATGCACCCCGTTGTCAACGAGGTCACTCGCAGACAATAGTAAGCATCGGCGATTAGCGCAGTTTGGTAGCGCACTTGGTTTGGGTCCAAGGGGTCGCAGGTTCAAATCCTGCATCGCCGACCACTTTCATTTATAATTTTTTATAATAGAGTGGCTTATTGGTAAACTATGAAGTTTTCGATGCGCCCATAGCTCAGCTGGATAGAGCAACGCCCTTCTAAGGCGTCGGTCGAAGGTTCGAATCCTTCTGGGTGCGCCATTTCGAAAACATGTAAATGCCGTGGTGATTGTAGCTCAGTTGGTAGAGCCCCGGATTGTGATTCCGGTTGTCGTGGGTTCGAGCCCCATCAGTCACCCCAATTTACAAAAAGAATATCGGCGATTAGCGCAGTTTGGTAGCGCACTTGGTTTGGGTCCAAGGGGTCGCAGGTTCAAATCCTGCATCGCCGACCACTTTCTTTAAAGTGGTCTTAAACTCACCGTTTAAGTGTTCAAAATAGAAAACGAAGTTTCATACTTCAATATCGGCGATTAGCGCAGTTTGGTAGCGCACTTGGTTTGGGTCCAAGGGGTCGCAGGTTCAAATCCTGCATCGCCGACCACTTTTCAAAAAAATTCAAAACTAATAAAATTCAAAACTAATATTGCAAAACTTAATTCTAAAGCTAAAATTTTGCTAACTTGCTAACTTGCTAACTTGCTAACTTGCTAACTTGCTAACTTGCTAACTTGCTAACTTGCTAACTTGCTAACTTGCTAACTTGCTAACTTGCTAACTTGCTAACTTGCTAACTTGCTAACTTGCTAACTTGCTAACTTGCTAACTTGCTAACTTGCTAACTTGCTAACTTGCTAACTTGCTAACTTGCTAACTTGCTAACTTGCAGTTGAACCGCCTACTTTTCACTCATTTACCCGCTATAATCCGTGATCTAACCAAATAATTTCCCCCTAGACTCGACTATCATAAATATTAGGTTATAATGCCGCGTCTATTGTTTAACATAGTGCCCGAAGGGCAGAGCAGCATTGGTATCGTATAGTGAAGATGGAGTTTAAACGCCCCTAAGTGGCTTTTAACGTATCAAGCGTATAGTGATCACCGTGTTTGTAAGGAAGGCGAACAGTCGCCAAAATTGAAGATTGAGGTATATCATGCAAGTTTCTGTTGAGACGACTCAAGGCCTTGAGCGCCGTCTGACTATCACCGTTCCTGCAGAGAACGTTGAGACCGAAGTAAAAAAACGCTTACAACAACTGTCTAAAACCCAGCGTATTGATGGTTTCCGTCCTGGTAAAGTACCAACGTCTGTAATCAACAAACGTTACGGTGGCGCAGTTCGTCAAGAAGTTGCTGGCGAATTAATGCAACGTAACTTCTACGAAGCAATCGTAGCTGAAAAAATCAACCCAGCGGGTACACCTACTTTCGCTCCTAAAGCGCTTGAAGCTGGTAAAGATTTAGAATTCTCTGCAACGTTTGAAGTTTACCCTGAAGTTGAAGTTCAAGGTTTAGACAAAATCACTGTAGAAAAGCCTGCTGTAACAGTTACTGACGAAGATTTAGCTAACATGCTAGAAACGCTACGCAAGCAACATGCATCATGGGCTGAAGTAGACACTGCTGCTGGCGAGAACGATCGCGTAACAGTTGACTTCGAAGGCACTATCGACGGCGAAGTATTTGAAGGCGGTAAAGCTGAAGACTTCCCATTAGAACTTGGCCAAGGTCGTATGATCCCAGGTTTTGAAGATAACATCGTAGGTAAAAAAGCAGGCGAAGAAGTAGTTGCTGATGTAACGTTCCCTGACGATTACCACGCTGAAAACCTTAAAGGTAAAGCTGCTCAATTCACTATCTCTGTGAAGAAAGTTGAAGCACAAGAGCTACCTGAACTAAGCGAAGAATTCGCAACTAAGTTCGGTGTAACTGAAGGTGGCGTTGACGCACTTAAAGAAGAAGTGAAAAAGAACATGACACGTGAGCTTGATCAAGCGGTTAAAGCTAACGTGAAAGACCAAGCAATCAAAGGTCTTTTAGCTAACAACGAAATCGAGGTGCCTAAAGCGCTAGTAGATCAAGAAATTGATGCACTACGTCAGCAAGCTGCACAACGTTTTGGTGGCGACGCTAAAAACATGCCTGAGCTTCCAGCTGAGTTGTTCCACGAGCAAGCAGTAACTCGCGTTAAAACTGGCCTATTACTAGGTGAAGTAATTAAAGCGAACGAGATCAAAGTTGATGACGCTAAAGTTGAAGCATTAATTGCTACAGTTGCTTCTGCATACGAAGATCCAACTGAAGTAGTAGAATACTACAAAGCAAATGATCAACTTATGCAGCAAATGCGTAATGTTGCAATGGAAGAGCAAGCTGTAGAAGCTATTTTAGCTAAAGCAGACGTTTCTGATGTTGAAAAAGCATTTGATGACATCATGAATCCACAGCAAGGTGCTTAATAAGTCATTGACTTAAGCCCTCGCTAACGATTAAATGGCTCGTGTTACTCTGTATTTTGCAGTGTGCCCGAGCCATTTTAGTTTGTGGCCTTCAATTTTGCCAAAAAGATAACTATGCTTTTCTTATATTCAGGATAAGTATAAGCGCATAAGGAATAAAATAAGTATGAACAACACTGGTATGACAGATCCTCTAAATGCATTAGTCCCAATGGTTGTTGAACAAACAGCGAAAGGCGAGCGCTCGTATGATATATATTCGAGACTATTAAAAGAGAGAATCATTTTTTTAACTGGTCAAGTTGAAGACAACATGGCGAACCTAATTTTAGCGCAAATGCTATTTTTAGAATCAGAAAACCCAGAAAAAGATATCTTTTTATATATCAATTCACCAGGTGGTTCTGTAACAGCGGGTATGGCAATTTACGATACCATGAACTTTATTAAACCAGATGTAAGTACTATTTGTGTTGGCCAAGCGGCGAGCATGGGTGCATTCTTACTAACAGCTGGTGCAAAAGGCAAGCGTTACTGTTTGCCTAATTCACGCGTGATGATTCACCAACCTTTAGGTGGTTTCCAAGGTCAAGCATCTGATTTTGAAATTCATGCTAAAGAAATCCTGTCTATTAAAGACAAGCTTAATCGTTTAATGGCAGAGCATACTGGCCAACCATTAGATGTGATTTCACGCGATACAGACCGCGACAACTTTATGAGCGCAAGCCAAGCCGTTGACTACGGCCTAGTTGACTCGGTATTTACTAATCGCGACAGTAAGTAAAAAGACTAAGTGAGTGCTAACGGTACTCACTTGAATTGTTTACACTGTGAAAGCCAATAATTTTTGGTATAGTTAAGCGTATTGAAATAGCTGCTAAGAAGTTTAGCAGCCAACGTATAAGATGAGGTAGCTGAATGTCTGACACTCCTACAGACGGCGACAAAAGTAATAAATTGTTATACTGCTCTTTTTGTGGCAAAAGCCAGCATGAAGTTCGTAAACTCATTGCAGGGCCTTCAGTATACATTTGTGATGAATGTGTTGAGCTGTGTAACGACATTATCAGGGAAGAGATCAAAGACATTGCGCCAAAGCACAATACGTCTGATAAACTGCCTGCACCTAAAGAAATTCGTAACCATTTAGATGATTATGTTATCGGCCAAGATCACGCCAAAAAAGTATTGTCGGTAGCGGTTTATAACCACTATAAGCGCCTACGTAATCAAAGTACTAAAGTTGATATTGAACTCGGTAAAAGTAATATCTTGCTAATAGGTCCAACAGGTAGTGGTAAAACATTACTTGCAGAGACACTTGCACGTTTACTTGATGTGCCATTTACAATGGCCGATGCAACCACACTAACCGAAGCCGGTTATGTGGGTGAAGATGTTGAAAACATCATTCAAAAGCTGCTGCAAAAGTGTGACTACGACGTAGAAAAAGCACAACGTGGTATTGTTTATATTGATGAAATCGACAAAATCTCACGTAAATCAGACAATCCATCAATTACCCGTGACGTATCAGGCGAAGGCGTACAACAAGCCTTACTGAAACTGATTGAAGGCACTGTTGCATCAGTACCACCACAAGGTGGTCGTAAACACCCACAACAAGAGTTTTTGCAGGTTGATACCTCTAAGATCTTATTTATCTGTGGTGGTGCATTCGCAGGGCTAGATAAAGTGATTGAGCAACGCAGCCATAAAAATACCGGTATTGGTTTTGGTGTTAGCGTTAAAGAATCTGCATCGAGCCGCTCTTTAAGTGAAACATTTAAAGATGTAGAGCCAGAAGATTTAGTAAAATACGGCCTGATCCCAGAGTTTATTGGTCGTTTACCCGTTGTTGCTACGTTAACTGAGCTAGACGAAGCTGCGCTAGTGCAAATCTTAGATGAGCCTAAAAACGCACTGACTAAGCAGTACAGCGCATTATTTGGTATGGAAGACGTTGAGCTTGAATTCCGTGAAGATGCATTACGTGCAATTGCCCATAAAGCAATGGAGCGTAAAACAGGTGCACGTGGTCTTCGCTCAATTGTTGAAGCTGTATTACTTGATACCATGTATGAACTTCCTTCAATGGAAGAAGTCAGCAAAGTGGTTATCGATGAAACCGTGATCAAAGGTGAATCAGACCCAATTTTGATTTATCAAAGTGCTAGCCAAGATAAAGCAGCATCAGAATAAATTTTAATCACTGATATTACAAAGAGGAGCCAATGGCTCCTTTTTTTATAATTTATTTCTTACAAATGACATAAATTGTTGAACTTTACTTAGGTTATCCCCATATACTTGAGTAATCTTTAAAATAAATGAAGAGCGAAGAGAAATATAATGACGCTTGAGAGAACAGATCGAGTCGAAATCCCCGTGCTGGCATTGCGCGATGTGGTGGTGTACCCGCACATGGTGATCCCGCTTTTTGTAGGCCGCGAAAAATCTATTAAATGCCTCGAAGCGGCAATGGATAAAGACAAACAAATTTTTCTTGTTGCGCAAAAAGACGCGACAGTCGATGAGCCAGAGCAAGACGATATTTACCGCGTAGGTACTATCGCAACTGTGCTGCAACTATTAAAACTTCCTGATGGCACTGTAAAAGTGCTAGTCGAAGGTATTCAACGCGCAAAACTTGAAAGCTTTGTTGATAACGATGACTTTTTTGTTGCGAATGCCGAGTTTATTAGTTCTGAAGAAATTGATGAGCAAGAGCAAGATATCTTTATCCGCAGCGCTGTTAGCCAGTTTGAAGGCTATGTAAAACTTAATAAAAAAATTCCACCTGAAGTGCTCACCTCGGTCAGTGGTATTGATGAAGCCCCGCGCCTTGCTGATACTATGGCAGCTCACATGCCATTAAAAGTGCCAGAAAAGCAAAAAGTACTTGAGATCGCAAACGTAACCGAACGTCTTGAATACTTAATGGCGTTAATGGAAGGCGAAATCGATTTACTGCAAGTTGAGAAAAAGATTCGTACCCGCGTTAAAAAGCAGATGGAAAAATCGCAGCGTGAGTATTACCTCAACGAGCAAATGAAAGCCATTCAAAAAGAATTAGGCGAGCTTGACGACGTACCTGACGAATTCGAAGCGCTGAAAAAGCGTATTGAAGAATCAGGCATGAGCAGCGATGCACAAGAAAAAGCCAATTCAGAATTAGCTAAATTAAAAATGATGTCGCCCATGTCGGCTGAAGCCACCGTTGTACGCTCATACATAGATACGCTGATCAATGTACCGTGGAAAAAGCGCTCAAAAGTGAAGAAAGACTTAGCCGGTGCGCAAAAGATTTTAGATAGCGATCACCACGGCTTAGATAAAGTGAAAGAGCGCATTATTGAATATCTCGCGGTTCAACAACGTACTAATAAGCTTAAAGGCCCAATCTTATGTTTAGTCGGTCCTCCTGGTGTTGGTAAAACCTCACTAGGGCAATCGATTGCTCGCTCAACGGGTCGTAAGTATATTCGTATGGCACTAGGTGGCGTACGTGATGAAGCTGAAATCCGTGGTCATCGTCGTACTTACATTGGCTCTATGCCAGGTAAACTGATTCAAAACATGAGTAAAGTGGGCGTTAAAAACCCATTATTCTTATTAGATGAAATCGATAAAATGTCATCAGATATGCGTGGCGATCCTGCATCAGCATTACTTGAAGTACTTGATCCTGAGCAAAACAGTCACTTTGCGGATCATTACTTAGAAGTTGATTATGACTTATCTGATGTTATGTTTGTTGCAACATCGAACAGCTTTAATATTCCAGGTCCGTTATTAGACCGGATGGAAGTGATTCGTTTATCGGGTTACACCGAAGATGAAAAACTCAATATTGCTAAACAGCATTTAATTCCTAAGCAAGTTAAGCGTAATGGCTTAAAAGATGGCGAAGTGGTTATCGAAGACAGCGCAATTGTCGGTATTATTCGTTACTACACCCGTGAAGCCGGTGTACGTAACTTAGAGCGTGAAGTGTCTAAGTTATGCCGTAAAGCGGTGAAAAACATCTTGCTTGAGAAAGAAACAAAAGTAGTCACTATTAATGAGCAAAACCTAGAAGAGTTCTTAGGTGTGCAACGTTTTGATTACGGCAAAGCCGAAGATGGTGACCGCATTGGTCAAGTGACCGGTTTAGCGTGGACAGAAGTGGGCGGCGATTTATTAACAATCGAATGCGCAGCTGTGCCAGGCAAAGGCAAGTTAAGCTATACAGGTTCTCTAGGTGATGTAATGCAAGAGTCGATTCAAGCGGCGATGACGGTAGTACGCAACCGTGCAGACACGTTCCGTATTAATAACGATTTTTACGAAAAACGTGATATTCACGTGCACGTACCAGAAGGTGCTACGCCGAAAGATGGCCCAAGTGCAGGTGCGGCGATGGTCACAGGTTTAGTCTCTAGCTTAACGGGTAACCCTGTACGCGCAGATGTTGCCATGACAGGTGAAATTACGCTACGTGGAGAAGTACTGCCAATTGGTGGTTTAAAAGAAAAGCTATTAGCTGCGCATCGTGGTGGCATTAAAACAGTTATTATTCCAAAAATTAACGAACGTGACTTAAAAGAGATCCCTGACAATGTATTAGCAGGCCTTGATATTCACCCAGTTACTTGGATTGATGAGGTTTTAGAACTGGCGTTAGTACACCCAGTTGAGAGTTTTTCAGTCGAAACGGCTAAAAAGCACTAAAAAACCGAAAAAAAGTGCTTTAAAGGGCTTTTCAAATCTAGATGGTATGATAAGTTAAGCACTGGTTTTCAAGCCTAGGCCTTATGTGGCCTAGGCTGAAGAAAAATTACAATCGTACGAGCATGAAATAGTTTGCTCTAAAATTTTCAAAATAGTGATGTTAGTTTAAAAAACAATCGCTCTTGATAATAACAATGAAAGAGGATGATATTGTGAATAAATCTCAATTAATCGATCAAATCGCAGCTGACGCTGACATTTCTAAAGCGGCTGCAGGTCGTGCACTAGATTCATTCATCGAGTCTGTATCGGGCGCTCTTAAAGACGGCGATTCAGTTGCACTAGTAGGTTTCGGTACTTTCTCAGTACGTGAGCGTGCAGCACGTTCAGGCCGTAACCCACAAACTGGCGAAACAATTCAAATCGCTGCAGCGACCATCCCTGCTTTCAAAGCTGGTAAAGCGCTTAAAGATGCATGTAATAGCTAATCACTGTTTTATGTGAATTAGTTTTGGCAGTGTAAGAAGCTCGTTGCTTTTTAGCACAAATAGCTATCTTTATCGCCAATTGCTTCAACAAAAAAAGCGTATCTGGTAAGATACGCTTTTTTTACATTAGCAAGGCGATTTCTGCCTCAGAATAGAATAGAGATATATAAATGCTTGAGAAAATCAGAGAAGGTTCGCAAGGACCGGTAGCCAAAGTTATTTTAGGCGCGGTGATTTTATCTTTTGCTTTAGCAGGGATCGGTGGTTACTTAGGTCAAACCACAGAGCAGCCTGTTGCTGAAGTAAATGGAGTTAAAATTAGTCAAACCGAATTTAACCGCGCGTACCAAAATGAGCGTAACCGCTTAGAACAACAATTTGGTGAATACTTTGCACAAATTACTGCAGATCCAAATTACATGGCACAAATTCGCCAAGGTGTCGTTGACCGTCTAGTACAACAAGAACTGCAAACTCAACTAGCACACGAACTTGGTTTACGCGTAAGTGATGAAAGTGTTAAAAAAGCAATTTTAGAATTGCCATACTTCCAAATCGGTGGCCAATTTAATAACGACCGCTACTTACAAGTTATTCGTCAAATGAACTTCCAACCGGATGCATTTCGTGAATACTTACGTGAAGAAATGACTCGTAGTCAGCTAATCTCAGCAGTTGCAGGCACTGACTTTGCCCTTGATAACGAATTAGCAAGTGCAGTGGCGTTACAACAACAAACGCGTAGCATTGATTACGTGGTAGTAAATAAAGAGTCGTTACAAGAAGGGGTTGAAGTAACTGAGCAAGAAATTGCTGATTATTACGACCTAAATACGTCACAGTTTTTAGCGCCAGAGCAAGTATCGGTAAGTTACATTGATTTAAATGCAGCAAACCTAGACTTACAGAGCAATGTAAGCGAAGAAGAAGTAAAAGCTTACTACGAGCAAAATAGTGCACAGTATATAGAGCCTGAGAAACGCCGTGTATCACATATCTTAATAGATAATAGCGAAGACGACGATGCTGCGAAAAGCAAAGCTGAAGACTTATTAGCGCAATTGCAACAAGGTAGTGACTTTGCAGCATTAGCTGAATCATCATCAGATGATATCGTCAGTGCTGAAATGGGCGGTGATCTAGATTGGATTGAACGCGACATGATGGATCCAGCTTTTGAAGAAGCTGCATTTGCACTTAATGAAAAAGGTGACTTTTCTGACGTTGTTGAATCTGAGTTTGGTTATCACATCATTCAACTAACTGATGTTCAAAGCCAGCAAACAAAACCATACGATGATGTTAAAGCTGACTTACGTGCTGAACTAGAACGTACTGAAAAAGTGAATGCTTTTTATGAAAAGCAAACACAAATGAGCGAAGTTGCATTTGAAATGTCTGACAACTTAGTTGATGCAGCAGAGACTGTAGGCGTTGAAGTAACGACCACGCCACTTGTTGCTCGCAATGAATTACCAGCACCGCTTAATACGCCAGCTGTTGTCAGCGCAATCTTCTCACCAGATGTACTTGAAGATGGCATGAACTCAGAAGTTGTTGAAGTAGGTGACGAGCACGTTGTAATTGTACGTGTAAGCGAGCATAAGCCAGCAAGCACAAAAGCACTTGCCGATGTATCTGATGAAATCAAAACACGTTTAGTGAGCCAAAAAGCATCTGAACTTGCAAAAGAAAAAGCGACAACCTTATTTGCTGATATTTCAGCGGGTAAGAGCTTAACTGAAGTTGCATCAGAGCAAGGCCTAGAGCTACGTCAAGAAGCATCATTAACGCGCCAAGCGTATGCGGTGTCTCCTGCAATCGTACAGCAAGTGTTTAAAATGGCTCACCCTACTGACACGCCAGTGGTTGATAAAGTAGAGCTTAGCAATGGTGACGCAGCAATCGTCGCACTTAAGTCTGTTACTAACGCATCAGTTGAAGGCGAGCTTGAAGCACAGCAAAAGCAAAACATCACAATGGCCCAAGTAAATAAAAACTACATGGTGTTCATCGATGCATTAAAAGCTAAAGCAGAGTTAAACTTACCAGCACAAGCAACACCTGCTGAGTAAGCTTAATTAAGCAAACTAAAAAGCGCCTAATGGCGCTTTTTTTGTGAGCGGAAGGTATAGGTACAAAGATAAAAGTTAAAAGTTAAAGGTGCTAGGTAACTAGGTTCTAGGTGAGTGTAGCTTGTAAGCTTGAGTTTATCTCGCGCTGCTTTTATGTAACACACGTAGGTTGGGTAGAGTGAAACGAAACCCAACGATAAAATACCCTGTCAGTCTGCACCAATGCACTGCATTATCGAGTGTTTTATTTCTTCGATGTATTCTGAATTTTGGCAAAACCCTTTAAGTGATTTATTCACAAAGAGATTAAGAGCAACGAAAACCCAACGAAATTGCTTTTATAACTTCATCAACCAGCGTTCAACTTCATTTATATCATTACTATCAAACACCATTAAACTTGAGTGTGATCGATTTTTAAATACTATTTTCTCTACAAGTTTATTTTGAATTGACGAAAAATAAGCTGGGGGTGAAAGGGTATCTAAATTTGAATTTATTAGCAGTACAGGCTTCTCAGTGTTTTTTATCTTATAAAGTAAGTCAGTTTCTTGAACCGTTACTTTCGCGTTAGTCATCGTTTGATTAACAATATCATCTAGCTGATTTTGAAACAGTTTGTTCAGTAGAGGAGACTTGTAAGGTAAGTATTCTCTGACGGCCAGCTCAAAGCTCATCATGGGCGCCAGTAAAATAGCTGCGTTAATGTATTGTGAAGATAACAGGTTTGTAGCTGTAAGCGCCCCCATAGAATGACCTACTGCAATAATACGCTTATCTGCTTGTTTTAAATACAGCTGTGCAAGTAGTTCGTTTAAAATAGTATGTTCTTTTGCAGCGAAGGCAAAAGCTTCTGTTGATTCCCCATGGCCAAACAGGTCTGGGATCACAACGTCCATGCCAAGAGCTCTAAAATAGATAGCCGTAGCCATCATTACCTCTTTGCTACCACCATAACCATGTAGTAGCAATGCGGTGCCTTTAAACCGATTAAATGTAGCAGGTGGCATTCTATGTGTAATAGTATTTTCAACACCATTACCTGTCGCATGAAGGTTGTAATAGGGGGCACTTCCAGTTGGAAAATCAGAAGTTTGATAAGCTGAAGCAGCCAAGTATGTAATGCATTGCAACGAACTAGCGGAGCAAAAAGTGTTTTTTTCAAAACCAATTTCACTTGGCTTTACTTTTATAAGTTCAGCCTCAGAAAGGTATACGTCAGGGTTAGACATGACGTAACTCCCGATAGAAGTGCATCCTGACAAAAAGAAAATACAAAGCACTAGCATAAATAGGTGTGTTAAATTTTTCATTATTCTCTAATTAATACTCCGTGCCCCTCGTGAGGCAAATCAACGAGGTATTCTGGAGTAATATTTAATGAGTAGTTTTCAGCGGGAACATCATGCCTTTTGATAACAGCATGACTAGCAATAGAAAAGATACACAAAAAGAGGAGAAGCCAAGCTTTCAAAATTCGTCCATGATTATTTAGGATGGAGCTTAATGCTAACTTTCAGTCGCACTAAAAGCAACCAGATTCAGGTGTAGAGACTTTTAAGTGATTTATTCACAAAGAGATTAAGAGACGCTCCGCTTATTAAAAGATATTAAAAATATATCCGTCATTGAGGTGAAAATTAGATCGCCTAGTGCCAATTGCAGAGTGTTAGGCGTAACTCGTTTCTGCCCCAAAATGTGTTAACGCAAATAGTCTAAAGATCTGTGTTGAGCAAAAAGTGGACGTTTGAATGACTCAATTCTGCTTAAAAGGATTGAGTTGATTCATACATCTTCACTTTATAAATTAAAACTGCTCTCCATGTGATTCATAAAATATGGATTTTTAAATCAAAATTTGATATAAAATGATTTATAAATATTAAAGATTTAAATCACATGTATCATTGGCAACAAAAAAATTGGCCTAAATTTGAATATGATGTGACACGCTTTGAGGCAAGTGTCAGCGAGTATTCAAATAAAGCTTACAGCATTGAAGGGGCATTATCTCAAATACCGTCGAATGACCATAACGATGCATTTGTCCACTTACTGGTGGAAGAAGCATTAAGCACCAGTGCCATTGAAGGTGAAAAACTTAACCGTGAAGAGGTGCGCTCATCGGTTGCTCGTTTCCTAGGGTTAAAAGAGCCAGAGTGTGGTGGTTACTTCCCTAAAGAAAAAGGCATTGCGGCGATGCTTGTTGATGTGCGTAAAAGCATTAAAAGCGCTATGTCTAAAACCTTACTTTGTCATTGGCACACACTGCTATTACACGGTAGTGAAGATTATTATGTAAAGCCTATTACTAAAGGCGATTATCGAGACTCGCCCATTGATATAATAAGAGAAGACTTATACGGCGACAGTGAAATCATCTACAAAGCACCAGGTAATAACCGCATTGAGGTTGAACATGAAATGGATGCTTTCATACAGTGGTATAACAGCGCCAATTGTTCAAGTCCTATAAAAGCAGCAGTTGCTCATTTATGGTTTGTCGCTATTCATCCGTTTCAAGATGGTAATGGCCGTGTTGGTAGAGCCATAGCCGAGCATGCGTTATTTCAAGACTTTTCGAGACCTCCGCTTTTTAGTATGTCGAGCATGATTAATACTAATCGAATGGATTATTATCAAAAGCTTAGAGATACTAATTATGGTTTACAAATTAATGAGTGGATAGCGTGGTTTGTTGAGCTAGTTAGAACTTCTCAAGACAAGTCGCTTGAGTCTGTTGAATTTGTTTTGCAAAAATCAAAATTTTGGGCAGAATATGAAGAGGTCAAACTCAACCAACGCCAAGAGAAGGTGATGAAAAAAATCTTCACTGTAGGCTCTGACGGCTTTGTGCGTGATGGTTTAACTAATGAAAAATATCGAGCTATTACCGGGGCGCCACCAGCAACCGCAACGAGGGATTTAAAGTCATTAGTTGATAATGGCTTACTTTACCCGTCAGGTGAAGGTAAACGTGGTTTACGTTACTTTGTGAACTTCCCGCAAGAGAAAAACCTATTTGCTGACAAAGAAGAGGTTTCTCTAGTTAATGATGTTAGCCTAATTAAGATCTTGAAGAAAATCGAACGTAATATTGAATATTTTCGTGGTGAAAAAAATTCAGGTTTAACAAAGCTTATTGATGAATATAAGGCTCTATCATTAGATGATAAAGTAGCGGAGCAAAAGTTAGAAAAGCTTTTAGGACGAAACAGATAAATATGTTTTAAATCGGCTATTCATTGCCTGATTTGATTCAACTCTAGAAATCAAATCTGGCAGTTCAAGTTAGGACTTATTCAAACTAGCTTGTCATTTTTAATTGCAAACGGCGCAATAAAACAGCCAAGCTGTTTTACCGATTAATCAGGAGTTAGCCCATAAAATTTTTATACGAAATTCACCTAATATAGCCGACGACCTAAAACGTTTTGTCCAAAAACGAGTTTACCCGACCGCCAGTTTTTCGCTCTAGAGCATCGCTCAGATCTCACACTAAATGTTGAGTTTCGTTGCTCTCAACCACAACCTACGGTGATAAGTTTAACGCCGAGCTGCTCTGGCTTTTCCTAGAACCTTTCACCTAGCACCTAGAACCTTTATCTTTAACAACTCAACAATTTCTGGGTTACGTTAGATTGTGGATCTTGGAAAATATCTTCGGTTTTGCCGTACTCGACTATTTCACCGTGATCGAGTACCACTAACTGGTCGCTGATGTGGCGTACTAGGCTTAGGTGATGGGTGATCAAGATATAACTTAAGCCGGTGTCTTGTTGTAGCTTTAGTAATAAATTGACTGTTTGCGCCCGTACTGATGGGTCTAGTGATGATAGCGCTTCGTCGAGTACCACTACTTTTGGATCAAGAATTAATGCACGGGCGAGGGCAATACGTTGTAATTGACCGCCGCTGAACATGTGTGGGTAATAATGTTGATGGTCGTTAAGCAAACCAACTTTAGATAAGGTTGTGGTTATTTTTTCGCCGCGCGTTTGTTTATCTAATGAGGTATTATATTGCAGGCAGTCGTCGAGCATGTCGCCAATAGTCAGTCCTGGGTTTAGCGAGGCTTCTGAGTCTTGAAAAATCATTCGAATATGACGGCATTGCTGATTGCGAATGCCATTGTTTTCGATAATGTTGCCATCGAGTAGAATTTGCCCGCTATCTGCATGATCGGCACCGGCAAGCAGTTTTGCTAGGGTACT
Source organism: Pseudoalteromonas sp. APC 3893 (assembly GCF_030408095.1). Taxonomy (NCBI): domain Bacteria; kingdom Pseudomonadati; phylum Pseudomonadota; class Gammaproteobacteria; order Alteromonadales; family Pseudoalteromonadaceae; genus Pseudoalteromonas; species Pseudoalteromonas sp. APC 3893. The sequence goes on along the minus strand of NZ_JASDCD010000003.1, from coordinate 139,723 downwards.
TTTTCCAGAGCCCGTTTCGCCGATAATAGCCAGGGTTTCTCCTTGTTCTAAGCAAAACGAAATGTTTTTTAATACTGCAAAGCGTTTACGTGAAAAGATCCCAGCACGAAGGTTAAAGCTTTTTGATAAGGCTTGTACTTTCAATAGAGGTTGCATTATTTCATTGCCTTAATTAAAGGGAAATGACACGCATAACTGTGACCATGCTGTTTAGTTAACTTTGGGGTGACCACGCAAGCTCTTTGTGCTTGTGGGCAGCGAGGGCCAAGACGACACCCTATTGGTAAATGCTGCAACGTTGGGATCGTCCCTTTGAGAGCGTAAAAAGGTTCTTTATGAGCAAGCCCTTGCTCATAATCGGGTAAGCTTTTTAATAGTGCTTGAGTGTACGGGTGACGTGGCTGGCTAAATATTTTAGCTGTAGGGCCAGCTTCTACCATTTGCCCGCAATATAATACGTGCATGCCATGGGACCAATTAATAATTTCTTCTAGTTCGTGAGAGATCATTAATATCGACATGTTTTTTAGCTGGTTTAAGCTTTTAAGTAATCTGAATACCTGGGCGCGGGTGGTGCTTTCTAGAGCTGTGGTGGGCTCATCGGCAATTAATAGCTTTGGTGTACGGGCAATGGCCATGGCAATCATTACTTTTTGGCACACGCCTTCTGAGAGTTCATGAGGATAGCTGGTTAAGACCTTTTCATGATCTTTAATTCCCACCTTATGGATCAGTGCTTTTACCCGATCTTTGCGTTGGCGGTTACGTTTTAAGAAAAAACCTTTTTCTTGAATTTCGGGAAGTGTCTCGGCTATTTGATCAAAAATTTTTGCTGTTGGGTCTAGGCAGCGGCTAGGATCTTGGTAAATCATGGCGATATCTTGGCCTACAATTTTACGGCGTTGCTCGTTTGATAAACGCATAAGGTCAACACCGCGCCAGTGCATGCGGTCGGCTGTGATATGCCAGCGTTTATTTAATACCCCAACAATGGCTTTAGCGATGAGACTTTTGCCTGAGCCTGATTCACCCACCAGCGCATGCACTTCACCTTCTTTTAAACTCAAGCTTACTCTATCTACTGCACGTATCACTGTATCGGGTGTTTGCAGCTCTATAGTTAAATTTCGTATGTCGAGTAATTGCATTTAATCTGCCTTACGTGCTTTTAACACTTGGCGAAGACCATCGCCAACTAAATTAGTTGATAACACGGCTAAAAAGAGTAACACCCCAGGTAATCCTACTGTCCACGGTGCTAAGTATATCAAGCCTAAGTTCTCTGCCAAAATAGCGCCCCATTCTGTGGTTGGAGGCTGCGCACCGAGTTTTAAAAAGCCAAGGGCTGATATATCTAATATAGCGGTTGAAAGCGCCATGGTAAAAATAACCACAATATGTTCATAAATATTAGGAAAAATTCCACGAGAGAGGATATGCCAATTAGAGGCACCATCAAGCTTAAAAGCGGTAATGTAATCTTTACCCAGCTCGGTCACAATTAAATTGCGCACCGAGTGAATAAATTGCGGCAGTAGCGCTAAAATAATCGCCCACACTGTATTCATTAGGCCGGGGCCTAAAATTGCGATTATTATAATTGCTAGCAGCAATGAAGGAATTGATAAAGTGATATCGAGTAAGTGATTCAAAAAGCTTGAACGTAAGCCGCGACTAATACCGGCAAAAGTACCGACTAACACGCCAATCACAGTGGTAATAAGTGCAGCAATAACAGACAAACCAAATGTGTAGGTTGCACCATTCATTAACCGTGATAACACATCACGTCCAAGATCATCTGTTCCGAGTAAAAATCGCACATCGCCCATTTCATGCCATGAGGGAGGAATAAGAAGAGCATCGCTGTGCTGCTGATTCACACCATAGGGGGCAATAAAAGGCGCAGCTGCAGCTAATATCGCAAATGCAATAAACACCCACAGCCCGACTAAAGCTGGGTGATTTGATTTAAACTTGCGCCAAAACCGCGCCAGAGGCGCTTTGTTTGATTCTTCAGAAAATAAATTAAACTTTGCCATGTGCTTGGTTCCGAGAAAGCGGATCGAACAGGGTGTAGGTCAGTTCAGCAATAATAGTGGCTAAAATAACAAACATAGAGACCGCTAATAAACCACCTTGTATAGCAGGATAATCACGTTGATAAATACTATCAATGAGCCAGCGACCTATGCCCGGCCATGAAAAAATAACTTCGGTGATCATAGCAAGAGTGATCAAAGTACTAAACTGTAAGCCGATTTGTTTGATCACGGGTAATAAAGCATTGCGCAGTGCATGGTGCACAATTAATTGTGCGCGGTTAAGGCCTTTGGCTCGCGCCGTTTTAATAAAGTTTTGATCAAGCACATGGAGCATGGATTCACGGGTAAAGCGAATTAATACCGTGGTAGGATACATTGCCAGTACGATGGTTGGCAGAGTCAGATGATGCAGGGCATCGAACATCGCCATACCCGAATAAGGAAACTCAGCGAGTGCAATATCAATTAAAATAAACCCCGTTTGCGGGGGGATTTCATAAAGTAACCCCATACGGCCCGACATAGGAAACCAACCTAATTGCAGTGAGAACACCATGATTAATAATAACGCAAGCCAAAAAACAGGTATTGAGTAGCCTGCTAATGTGACTGAGTTGATGAGTTTATCAGGCAGTTTTTTATGATAAGCCGCGGCTAAAATACCCGCAGGCACACCAATGACTACTGAAATAATGAGCGCGTATAAGCTTAATTCGAGTGTTGCAGGGAATAAATCAATAATATGGTTAAATACGTTATCACCTGAGGCAAAAGATAGGCCCCAATCACCCAAAAAAATGCGTTCTAAAAATGCAAAATATTGAGTAATGTAATTATCATTAAAGTGATATTTTTCTTGTAGTTCGCTAGTTTGCGAAAAGCTGGTATTGGTAATGCCGCTTAAATTACTGAGCGCATCACCGGGAAACAAATAACTTAATGAAAACGTAAAAATACTCAAGGTGAGCATCATAAATAGTAACAAGCCTAGGCGGCGTAAAAAATAATCTAACACCATTATTTTTTCCTCGCATTAGCCAGTGATATTGCGCCAAATGGGCCAAGCGGGATACCTTCTACATCACTGCTACTGGCTTGAAAGCGCATGCCATGTGCCAATGGTAATAAGGGCAGCTCTTTTATCAACATAGCTTGTGCTTGTTGATAATAGCGTTTCCTCATTTCTAAATCTGTGCTATCAAGTGCTTGAGTGAGTAATAAGTCAAATGCTGGGTTGCACCAGTTAGCTGGGTTTTTACCGCTAAATGTGGCTGAACAACTTAATAATGGGCTAAAAAAGTTATCAGGATCAGGTGTATCGGCCGCCCAGCCTAGTAGTACGCTATCGTGGCGGTGCTCCCCAATACGTTGGATAAAGGTATTCCACTCATATTCAACAATACTGACATTGACTCCGATTTTACGTAAGTCACTTTGCATCAACTCAGCCATTTTTCGGGCGTTGGGGTTATAGATACGACTGACAGGCATAGCCCAAATTGTCATATCAAAGCCATTTTCTAAACCAGCTTCGTTAAGCAATTTTTTGGCAAGTTCGGGGTCAAACGCAGGCATGTTACCTTGAGATTGATAAGCCCAAGAGGTAGGCGGCAAAATTGATTGTGCACGGATACCATTACCGTAAAACACCGCTTGCATTATTTTTTCAATATCGATGGCGTGAGCGAGTGCTTGGCGGACTTTGATGTCGTTAAATGGGGGGCGTTCAGTATTAAACGCCCAATAACCTACATTAAGATTAGTCTCTTTTTGCACGTTTATATCGGCGCGGTTCGCTAAAATACTTAACTGTGCACTGCTTGGGTGTGCAGTAACATCACATTCTTTGGTGAGCATTTTGGCTATACGTGTGGTGCCATTAGGAGTGATATCGTAAACCAATTGTTCAAGGTCGACTTTGTGTTTCCAGTAGGCGTTATTGCGATAATAACGAACTAAATGATCACGACGGTATTCTTTATAAACATACGGGCCAGTGCCAATTGGGTATTGATCAAATAAATCGAGTTGTTCTTGGGCTTTTAATTGCATTGCGTATTCGCGGGATAATACTACTGCAAAATCTGTTGCCATATTGGCTAAAAAACTGCTCTCAGCATTAAATAACTCAAATCGAACTTGGTAGTCCGATACACGTATTATACGGCGAATAAGTTGATCAATCCCCACACTTTGAAAATAAGGATAATTTGCATCACCAACAAAATGATAAGGGTTGTATACATCAAATAAACGACTGAAGGTAAAAATAACGTCGTCGGCATTAAAATCACGAGTAGGTGTAAAATAGTTGGTGCTATGAAATTTAACCCCTTTACGCAGGGTAAAGGTGACGGCTTTTCCGTCAGGGCTGATTTTCCAATCGGTTGCCAGCTCGCTTTGAAACTCTGCCGTTATAGGGTCAATACTAATCAAACGGTCATAAAGCTGATTAGCAATGATATCGATTGTTGAACCTGTGGTCGTTACTTGTGGATTAAACGACACAGGGTTCGCCTCAGCACAATAAACTAAGCCTTGGTTTTTTTCTTCTAGGGTTGGTTCTTTCGTATCTAAGCAGCCTGTTAAGCTCAGCGAAAATAGCCCAAGTAATAATTTATACACCGGTTCAACCTCTGACTATTGTTGTTGATCTAGTAAATTATATTTTTTCAAATAGCCTCTAAGTTGATGATACGTCAAACCAAGTACTTCTGCAGTCTTCTTTTGATTAAATTGGCTGAATTCGAGTGCTTTTTTTATTAAATCAATTTCAAACTCGTTAGAGAGATCTTTTAAACTGCATGGAAAGGTGTGTTGCGCAGGTTTATTCACAGGGGCAACTTCGACTGTGCTTGGGGCCACTATCTCTGTTTGCTCTGATTTTAGTGGTGCTTTAATTCGCTGCTTGGGTCTAAACTTGCTTTCGAATGGGTCTAAAATAATCTGGTGAACGGGAATATGTTCATTGCCATGACGATATAAACTACGCTCCACGACATTTTTCAGCTCACGGATGTTACCTGGCCAGTCATAGGTTTGCAGTATTTCAACGGCGCTTCGGGTAAAGCCACTAAATAACTCCCACTCCAAATCGCGAGCCATATTAATGGCAAACTGTTCAGCCAGTAGCATTATGTCGTCTTGACGTTCACGTAGCGGCGGCAGAGTAATTACATCAAAGGCGAGTCGGTCGAGTAAATCACTTCTAAATTCGCCTTGTTCGGCCAAATAGGGCAGGTCTTCATTGGTAGCACAGACTAAACGGGTATCCACTTTAACCGTTTGTTTGCCCCCAACTCGTTCAAACTCGCCGTATTCAATGACTCGTAACAGCTTTTCTTGCACCATGGCAGAGGTGTTTGCTAATTCATCTAAAAACAGAGTACCGGAGTTGGCACGCTCAAAACGACCTTCATGGCGTTTACTGGCACCGGTAAATGCGCCACTTTCATGACCAAATAATTCGCTTTCAAGTAAGTTCTCGTTTAATGCTGCGCAATTGAGCTTTATATAGTTTTGCTCCCAGCGTTTTGACAAAAAATGTAAACGAGCAGCAATTAACTCTTTACCTGTACCGCGCTCACCAATAATTAGCACTGGTTTATCTAAACTTGCCAGCTGCGATACTTGATCCAGTACAGCTAAAAAGCTGTCTGATTGGCCGAGTAAGTTATCCTGTTGACGAAATTGGCTCATATTCCCTAACTCTTAGTCATTTTTACTAACAGTTAGTGTATTTCATAATTCGGGAGAACTAAAGGAATTTGTATTTTTAGTTTAACTTTATGAAAATATTACTGTATTTTATGTTTTATAAAGTTGGCAAGCATATTGTAACAGTGAGTGCAGACCAATTAAGTTAAACATCACAGAGGTAAATGTTATGGGAATTTTTTCACGTTTTGCAGACATTGTTAATTCTAATATCAATGCCATTTTGGATAAAGCAGAAGATCCTGAAAAAATGGTTCGTCTTATCATTCAAGAAATGGAAGACACGTTAGTTGAAGTTCGTTCAACATCAGCTAAAACACTCGCTGAGAAAAAAGAGTTAGTACGTCGCGTTGATACATTAAAAGCACAAGTATCGCAGTGGCAAGAAAAAGCAGAGCTGGCACTGAGTAAAGATCGTGACGACCTAGCGCGTGCAGCATTGCTTGAAAAGCAAAAATCAGCAGACGCTGTAGCCGCCGTTGAAGATGAACTGACTCATGTTGAGTCTCACATCGAGAAACTGCAACAAGAAGTGAGCACATTACAAGATAAACTAGCTGACGCTAAAGCACGTCAAAAAGCAATTATCTTACGTCAACGCTCGGCTGAGTCGCGCCTAGAAGTGAAAAAAGCATTAGATAGCTCAAAAGTTGAAGATGCATTAAATCGCTTTGAACGTTACGAAACTAAAATTGATGGTCTAGAATCTCAAGTAGAATCGTACGACTTAGGCAAAAAATCATTGTCTGATGAAATTGCTGATTTACAGCAAAATGAGAAGATTGATGATGAATTAGCAGCGCTTAAAAAGAAGCTTGCAGACAAATAAAATATAATAATTAAGGGGGAGCATTCCCCCTATGCTTAAACAAATAAACGGATTGTGCAGGAGAAGGTTATGATTGACGCAGATGTGCTGGTTGCCCCAATTATCATTTTTATGATTGTGGTGGCGCCACTTTGGTTAATTTTACATTATCGTAGCAAAAAGCAGGTAAGCCAAGGCTTGAGTGAACATGAACACCACCAGTTATTAGAGCTTGCGCAAAAAGCCGATAAAATGGCAGACCGAGTAGAAACACTAGAAGCACTACTTGATCAAGAGGCACCACAGTGGAGACGTAAAGTATGAATACTAAACGCGAACTGTTAAGAGACCCAGTACGCGGCAAAATTGCCGGTGTATGTGCAGGACTCAGTGATTATTTTAATATGGAATTGTGGTTAGTCAGAATCATTTTTGTCACCGCAGTTTTATTAGCCGGCGGTCCCTTATTTGTGGTCGCGTATATTGCAGCATGGTTTATTTTAGATAAAAAACCTGCAAATTCACCGGCAAGCTCTTATGCAACACAGCATGAAGATCCACTTGAAGTCAAATTTAAAGTATGGCAAAAAGGTGAGCCACCACGTCGCGCATTACAAGATCTCAAAGATCGTTTAGGCCGTGTAGATTCTCGCTTACAAGAGATGGAACGTTACGTTACTTCAACAGAGTTTACGGTTAGCCGTGAAATCAATAAGCTTTAAAGGATTTAATAGCACTTTATCAGACTCGTAAAGTAAGTAGATAAAGTGCTCACTCATTATGATAAACACTTCATCTGCTAAAAAAGCCTTCAATAAACTCAAAGGGAAAGCTGAAAAAGCGGTCCACCGAAGTTTAGACCAACATGTAAAGCTTGCCGTAACAGGCTTAAGTGGTAGCGGTAAAACAGCATTTATAACTGCACTTGTAAAACATTTGACCAGCCAAGCTGACGATAAAAACTTACCTTTTTTTGATGTTATGCAGCAAAAACGTCATATCGCGACTAAGGTAGTGCCGCAGCAAGCGCTAACTATCCCAACGTTTGCTTATCAAAATGCGTTAGGGGCATTACTGCCTCATGATGGCGAACCTATGTGGCCTGCCTCAACTGAACGCATAAATACCTTACGCTTGGCTATTAAATACCAAAGTGGCTCGGGTTTACGCTCGCACATTGCACCACAATCAACATTATACCTTGATATTATTGACTACCCTGGTGAATGGTTGCTCGATTTACCTATGCTTGAGCAAAGCTATCAGCAGTGGTGTGAGCAACAATACACGTTACTAGTGCAGCAGCCTCGTGTTGATAAAGCGCAAGATTTTTTATCCGCACTCAATAATCTTGATTTGAATGCACCTGTCGATGAGCATGCATTGAGTGAACTTGCCAAGCTCTACCAAAGCTTGTTAGTTGGATTAAAAAAAGACACTAAACTTGCCATGCTCCAACCGGGGCGCATGTTGATGCCTGGTGAACTGCAAGGGGCACCACTTTTGTTGTTTTTCCCTGTGGCTGAATATGACTCTGAAGTAATACCCGGCTCAAATTTGGCACATTTAAATAAGCGTTTTACCGCCTATGTAAAAGAAGTGGTGAAACCATTTTATACCCAGCACTTTCGTCATTTTGACCGTCAGATAGTGCTGGTGGATGTACTGAGTGCATTAAATGAAGGGCCTGAAACGCTGCATGAGCAAAGCGCTGTTATTGGGCAATTAATGGCGCATTTTAACTATGGTGAAAATAGCTTTATAAAGCGTTTGTTCAAACCCAATATAGATAAATTATTGTTTGCGGCTAATAAATCAGATCATATCAGTGGTGAACACCATAAAGATTTAGCCTTATTACTGGATTCATTGGTGCATGAGCAAGCAAATCATCTAAAGTTTGACGGGGTGAAAATAGAGACCATCGCGATGTCTTCTATCGCGGCGACGCAACCTCGAAAAATTACTGAGCAAGGCAACCCCCTAAATTGTATTTATGGCAAACCATTAAATGAGCAGCAATGGCTAACTTACTTACCGCCACAGCCACCATCACGTATGTTGACTAAAGCAGAGTGGCCTGCAAATGGGTTTGAGTTTTTGTCATTCTCACCTATGCCTTGCCCAGATAAACAATTAAAGCATATTCGGTTAGATCATGTTATGCAGTACCTATTAGGAGATAAACTTACATGAGTGAATCAACTTCATTTCAAGCGGGAAGGCGTATTGAGTCAGAGCTGCCGGTTGCCGATCCTGAATTAAATTTAGTTACTGCAAAAATCGTTGAACACGGTGAATTTGAGCACCAAGAAGAGCAAGAGCCTGAGTTAGAAGAGGGTATTGACTTAGCACCGGTTTATAAAAAATCTAAATGGCAAACCCTAAAGGGCTTATTCGTTGTCAGCTTTTTAACGTTAGTGCTGATGGAATTTGCATTTTCATTAGTGGTTGCATTTCAACAATCCATTATTTTAGGCACTGTTTATTCGATTGCCGTTGTTACTGGCTTTTTGCTAATTGGCCGCTTGTTATGGCGTGAATACCGCATGTTACGCAGTTTAAAGCGCAATCAATTACACCGTCACGAAGCCGCTAGGTTACTTAACTCAGAACAAGTGGGTGGTGCATTACCTTGGCTTGAAAAGCTTAATAAGCATCAGCAATTAACAGGCTTTGCTGAATTTAAAGCAAGTGTTGCAACGCACCATACCGATAAAGAAATCATGACCTTGTACGCTGATAACTTATTAGTCGCACAAGATGCTCAAGCAAAAAAATTAATTAACCGTTTTGCGACAGAGTCAGGCTTGCTGGTGGCACTTAGCCCGCTTGCATTAGTTGATATGATGGCCGTGCTTTGGCGCGGCACTAAATTAATAGATCAAATAGGGCGCATTTATGGCATTGGCTTTGGTTACGCAAGCCGTATTAAGCTTTATAGAATGTTGATAAAGCAGGTGATGTTTGTCGGTAGTGCAGAGCTGGTCTCTGATTTAGCGGCAACCGCACTTAGCGCTGAGTTACTTGGTAAGTTATCTGGTCGCGCGGCGCAAGGTTTAAGTGCTGGCATATTTACCGCGCGTATTGGTTATAAAGCAATGGAGTTGAGCCGTCCGTTACCGCGTTTAGAGCATAAACGCAGCTTGCTCAAAGGCACCGCCCAGCTTATTGCCAGTAAAATTGTGTCTCGTAAAAAGACAAGCCAAGAGCAAGGTGACTAATAAAACTGACAACATATCTGTACAGTGGCTATTAGGTGCTTAACACTAAATAGCCATCTGTGCATCCGGCATGCTTGTTATCTACCAGCTGATGCGCTTTGATTATTATATTAATAATAATCAAAAAAGATCAAACAATGAACAAACTCCACATCGACAGTCAATGTATTCATGGGCCAAAAAAAGCGAACGACCCGCATGGTGCGTTAACATCCCCTCTATACCAAACCTCTACTTTTCATTTTACTGATGCAGCACAAGGTGCAGCTCGATTTGCAGGAGAAGAGCCCGGTTATATTTATACCCGTTTAGGTAACCCAACAACCACTGAGCTTGAGCAAAAGGTTGCTCAACTAGAAAACTGCGAAGCCGCTGCGGCCACAGCAACCGGAATGGGGGCTGTGTCAGCATCGGTGTTAAGCTTTCTTTCACAGGGGGATCACCTTGTTGCATCAAGTGCTTTGTATGGCTGCACATTTGCTTTTTTTGCTCATATGCTACCGCGCTGGGGAATTGAGGTAAGCTTTGTTGATATGACCAATGAGCAAGCATTACGTGAGGCGATAAAACCAAACTCAAAAATGATTTTTGCTGAAACCCCCATTAACCCAACAATGGCGGTGATGGATTTAAATTTGATCAGCGACGTTGCCAAACAGCATCAGCTTATTAGTGTTATCGACAATACCTTTTTAACCCCGCTGCTGCAAAAACCAACTGACTATGGCATTGATTTAATCGTACACAGCGCAACAAAATACTTAAACGGCCATGGCGATGTAGTGGCGGGTTTAGTGTGTGGCTCCGATGAGCATATCAACTTAATCAAAATGACGGTACTTAAAGACATTGGGGCAACCATTAGTCCCCATGATGCTTGGCTAATAAACCGTGGTTTAAAAACATTAGCAATACGAATGCAACGCCATTGTGAAAGCGCGCAAACTGTTGCTGAATTTTTAGAGCAACACCCACATGTCAACACCGTTTATTACCCAGGTTTGAAGTCACACCCGGGTAATAAGTTTATAGGCACGCAAATGAAAGCGGCTGGTGGGGTTATCGCATTTGAGTTAAAAGGCAGCTTAAAAGATGGCGAGCAGTTTATTAATAGCACCAAGCTTTGCACATTAGCGGTGAGCTTAGGTGATGCTGAAACCTTGATACAACACCCTGCTTCTATGACTCACTCGCCCTATACACCAGAGGAAAGAGCGGCTGCGGGTATAAGCGATGGCTTAATTCGACTATCTGTTGGGCTTGAAGATGTTAACGACATAATTAACGATCTCAACCATGCATTTACTCAAATTATGTAGAATGTAACTTTAAGTGTACACTTAGGTTGGTCTTAGGGTCTTTATAATTAGGGGTGTAAATATTTTGCTTTAAAATCGTAATTTTAACTTTACAATATAGGCGTTGTGGCCATTGGCTGATGTGAACCCAGCTATTAAACTTTGCCTTACATTTGCTTAGTATCTGGGTAACACGTTGATACCGATATTCGGTTTAACAGCAAGAAGGTAATTATGGCTAAAGCAAGCAAGTACACCTCTAGAACACCCGATGAAAATGGGGTGATTCATTGGAGCGATGAAGAAAATAAAATATGGTCAGAACTCGTTGCCCGTCAATTAAAATGCATCGAAGGCAAAGCGTGTAATGAATACATGGAAGGGCTAAAAAAAATAAACCTTCCTCATGATCGCATCCCGCAACTAAGCGAGTTAAACGAAGTGTTGCTAGCAACCACAGGTTGGCAAGTCGCCCCGGTGCCTGCATTGATTGACTTTGATGAGTTCTTTCGTTTATTGGCGAACAAGCAGTTTCCTGTAGCGACTTTTATAAGAACACGTGAAGAGTTTGATTATTTACAAGAACCAGATATTTTCCATGAAATATTTGGCCATTGCGCGATGCTCACTAACCCTGATTTTGCTGAGTTCACTCATAAATATGGTCAGTTAGGTTATGCGGCGCAAAAGAAAGACAGAGTTTATTTGGCGCGTATGTATTGGTTTACTGTTGAGTTTGGTTTGATGCAAACCAAAGACGGCCTACGTATTTACGGTGGTGGTATTTTATCAAGCCCCGGCGAGACACAATACGTGTACTCTGATACGCCAGAAATTAACCCAATGAATGTACTTGATGTATTACGCACACCGTACCGCATTGATATAATGCAGCCTTTGTACTACACCATAAACTCTATCCATGATTTATTTGATATTTCACAGTTGGATATTATGGCGATAGTTGAGCAAGCAAAAGAATTAGGGTTACACGACCCAAAATTTCCTCCTAAAGAAAAATTAGCAAGTTAAGGATTTAAAATGTCATCATTAAGCGCACAAAAGTGTGAAGCCTGTCATGTTGATGCTCCAAAAGTGTCAGACGAAGAGCTAGCAGAACTAATTAAAATGATCCCAGACTGGGTGCCAGAAGTACGCGATGGCATTATGCAGTTAGAGCGTGTTTATAAATTTAAAAACTTTAAACAAGCTATTGCCTTTACTAACAAAGTGGGTGATATGGCTGAAGACGAAGGCCATCACCCAGGTTTATTAACTGAATGGGGAAAAGTGACGGTAACGTGGTGGAGCCATTCAATTAAAGGTCTGCATAAAAATGATTTTATTTGTGCAGCTAAAACTGACGAAGTTTTTGCTGCGCTATAACTAATCCTGTTTTACCCATAGGACAAAAGGTGCATTATAAATGCACCTTTTTTTACGTGTTTTTTGGTGAGCCTAGTGGCAGTTTTTTAGGTAAAAAGCCAGTGACTAACATAGTGCCACTTATTACACACAATGCACCAAGCAAGGTGTTTGAACCAATCTGTTCATCAAGCACTATATGACCCCAAAAAATACCAAAAAGTGGAATTAGAAACGTCACGGTCAGTGCCGACGTTGGGCCTATTTCTTCAATTAAATTAAAAAACAAAATATAGGCAACGCCAGTGCAAATCACGCCTAAAGCAACAACCCCTAACATGATGTCTGAGGATGGGACTTCTCGAATCGGCATGAAAAAAACGAGCGGCAATACCAATATGCTTGCTGCCCACATCGAGCCATGTGCATTATTAAAAGGTGTTAACTTAGGTGCATGTTTAGTGTAATGAGATGCAATGGCATAGCTTAATGATGCGCAAAGTGCCGCAATAATAGCTATCAGTGAGTTTGAGCTTGGGCTAAAGTTATCTTGCCCTACAAGCAGTACAACGCCAATTAAGCCAAGCACTAAACCACAAATCATACTCTTTGTTGGTTTTGTTTTAGCCCATATTACGCCTACTAATGCTGCCCAAATAGGGGTTGTTGAATTTAATATAGATAACGTTGATGCGCTGATTGTTTGGGCTGCATACGCAAAGAGTAAAAAGGGCAGTGCGGAATTAAGTGCGCCAATAATAAAAAAATGTTTACGATGGGCTTTAAACGCTAAGCTCTTAAAAACAGATTGGCGTTTAATGTACAGTGCTACTAAAAACAATGTAAGGGCTGCAAAGCCGACTCTAAATTCAATCAGTACAGCGGGGCCTAAACTGGTTGCTGCCATTCGCATAAATAAAAATGATGCGCCCCAAATAGCCGCAAGCGCAAATAGTTGGATCAAACTTTTTAAGCTCATAGTAAACACCTTGGATAAGTAAGCGCCAAGCATAGCATTGTCTGATTAGAGGCTCAGCCAAAATCGGCACTCATAGATAAAATTTATATTGCTGCAAAGTTTGATACAATTGGGTGTCTTTATTCAAAATTATTAAGGAAGTCGCGGGTGGTAAACCTAGGTCAATTGTTTGGTGAACTCAAAACGTGTTTAAGAAAAGATCAATTCATCTTTAAAAAGCGCCTTCATGGCATAAAAAAAATATCCGATGAAGCAAAGCAAGCGGCTGTTATAGAAAAAATAACCGCAGATATAACACGTAGCCAACAGTTGCGTGAGGTTCGCTTAGCTCAACTACCAAAAGTGACCTACCCAGAGCAACTTCCGGTTAGTCAGAAAAAAGACGACATTAAAGAAGCGATTGCCAATAACCAAGTGGTTATCATCGCTGGCGAAACCGGTTCAGGTAAAACAACGCAAATCCCTAAAATGTGTTTAGAGCTTGGTCGTGGCGTTGATGGCTATATTGGTCACACCCAACCTAGGCGTTTAGCAGCGCGCAGCGTTGCTGATCGTATTGCCAGTGAAATGCAATGCGAACTTGGTCAACAGGTGGGTTTTAAAATTCGCTTTAGCGACCAAGTGTCCAATAATAGTTATATCAAGCTGATGACTGACGGTATTTTGTTAGCTGAAATTCAACAAGACCGTTTTTTAAATCAATACGACACCATCATTATTGATGAAGCCCACGAACGTAGCCTTAATATCGATTTTATTTTAGGTTATTTAAAAAACCTATTACCAAAACGCCCTGATTTAAAAGTCATTATTACCTCTGCAACCATTGACCCTGAGCGTTTTTCAAAACATTTTAATGATGCACCGATTATTGAAGTCTCAGGGCGCACTTTCCCCGTTGATGTTCGTTACAGACCGTTAGTTGAAATTGATAAAGACGATATGGAGGCTGAAGGGGATCAACTGCAAGGCATTTTTGATGCAGTAGATGAATTGTGCCAAGAAGGCCCTGGCGATATCTTAATCTTTTTAAACGGTGAACGGGAAATTCGCGACACCGCCGATGCACTTAGTAAGCGTAACCTTAAGGGAGCCGATGTACTACCGCTGTATTCGCGACTATCAAATGCTGAACAAAACCGTATTTTTGCCCCGCATAATCGCCGCCATATTATTTTGTCGACCAACGTGGCTGAAACGTCTTTAACGGTACCGGGAATTCGCTATGTTATTGACCCAGGTACTGCGCGTATTAGCCGCTACAGCTACCGAACCAAAGTACAGCGCTTGCCTATTGAACCGATTTCACAGGCAAGTGCCAATCAGCGTAAAGGGCGTTGTGGCCGTGTTGAGGCGGGGATATGCATTCGTTTATATGCAGAAGAAGACTTTAATTCGCGGCCTGAGTTTACCGACCCTGAAATACTGCGTACCAACTTAGCCTCGGTTATTTTAAAAATGCTTGGTTTAGGCTTAGGCGATATGGCTAACTTCCCATTTGTACAAGCACCGGATAGTCGCAATATTAATGATGGTTTAACTCTACTCGAAGAGCTCGAAGCGGTTAAACCTAGCAAGCGCCATCAAGAAACACGATTAACTAAATCGGGAATGGATTTAAGCAGACTCCCAGTAGACCCGCGTTTAGCAAAAATGGTACTGACTGCGCAAAAGCTTGGTGCACTGCGCGAAGTGATTATTATTGTTGCAGCGCTGTCTATTCAAGACCCTCGTGAGCGCCCGCAAGAAAAACGCGCTGCAGCGAATGAAAAGCATGGGCGTTTTGACGACCCAGATTCCGATTTTATTGCGTTTTTAAACTTGTGGAATTATTTAGAAGAGCAGCAAAGTGAGCTCAGTAACAGTCAGTTTAGAAAGCTTTGCCAAAAAGACATGCTGGCGTATATGCGCATCCGTGAGTGGCAAGACATTGTTTATCAATTAAGCACGGTTTGTAACGAAATGGGAATGAAAGCCACTACAAATGTAGCTGACGGCGATAAAATTCACCAAGCGTTATTGAGCGGTATGCTAAGCCATATTGGTTTTAAAGACGAAAAGCAGTTGTATAAAGGTGCACGCAATAGTCAGTTTCATATTTTTCCAGGTTCAGGGTTATTTAAAAAGAGCCCTAAATGGATTATGTCGGTGGAGCTGGTTGAAACCAGTAAGCTTTATGCGCGCATCAACGCTAAAATTAACCTTGATTGGGTTGAACCGTTTGCGCAACATTTAGTTAAACGTAGCTACAGTGAACCCCATTGGGAGAAAAAGCCAGGCGCTGTTATCGCGTTTGAGCAACAAGTGCTTTATGGACTGATTATTGTCTCTAAACGCCGTTGTGTGTATAGCAATATTGACCCAAAAGTGAGCCGTGAGCTATTTATTCGCAGTGCCCTGGTCGAACAAGAGTTGGGTCAAAATGAAGGGTTTTTACAGTTTAACCGTGAGCTGATAGAAGATATTCAAACGCTTGAGAACAAAAGCCGCCGCCGCGACATACTCGTTGATGAGCAAACGCTTTATGAATTTTACGATAAAAAAATCCCGCAAGATATAAATAACCGTGCGGCATTCACTAAGTGGTACAAAACCAAAAAGCAGCAAGATAAGCGCTTTTTACATATGACCCGTGATGATTTAATGCAACACGGTGCTGACAGTGTCACCGAGTTTGATTATCCAGATGTTTGGCAGCAAAACAATTTAATGCTGCCGCTGAGTTATCATTTTGATCCAGGCCAAGCCGTCGATGGTGTTGCGGTGCAAATACCCGTCGCTTTACTAAATCAGGTTGAAGAAACAGGTTTTGATTGGCACATTCCGGCGTTTCGCCATGAGCTTATTACTGGTTTAATAAAATCGTTGCCGAAATCGTTACGTCGTAACTTTGTTCCAGCTCCAAATTACGCCGACGCTGTGCTTGCAGCCATTACGCCAATGCAAGGTAACTTCATTGAAGCGCTTAGTCATCAGCTGTTACGTATGACGGGGGTGCGCGTTGAGCCTGATGCATGGGATTTATCAACCCTCGCGACTCATTTACGGTTTCAGTTTGAAGTGCGTGATGATAAAAATACTCTGCTTGCGCGTGGTATGGACTTAGCTAAGCTAAAAGCGCAGCTACAAGGTAAAGTAACGCAAACACTGTCTAAAGTAGCTGATAAAGGAATTGAAAAAACAGATTTAACGCAGTGGGATTTTGGTAAGCTTCCCGCTTCATATGTGAAAAAACAAGGCCAGTACGAAATTAAAGCGTATCCCGCGCTGGTGGATAAAAAATCATCTACCGCAGTTGAGTTATTTGACAATGAAATCAAAGCACACGCAGCACACCAGCAAGGGCTACGCCGTTTGGTGTTATTAAATGTACCTTCGCCAATAAAATATTTACAACAAAATTTGCCTAATAAAGCCAAGCTCGGCCTTTACTTTAACCCATTTGGTAAAGTGGCTGATTTAATCGATGATTGTATTGCCGCAGGCGTAGACAGCTTACTTAAAAGCTTAGGTGATGTGAGAACCGAGCAAGCATTTGAGCAAGTTAAAGAGCAAGTACGTGGTGAACTAGGTGATACCGTTGTTGCGATAGCAACGCAAGTTGAGCAAGTGCTAAGTATTGCGCACGCTTTACATAAAAAAATGAAAGGGCGAGTGGACTTAACCATGATCACCGCACATGGCGATATAAAAAGCCAATTAGAGTCGCTGGTGTTTAAAGGTTTTGTCTCTTCTCATGGCGCAGAAAAACTAGGAGACTTAATTCGTTATCTAAAAGCCATAGAAAAACGCTTAGAAAAGTTGCCAGTAGACCCAAATCGTGACAGATTATGTGTACTAGAATTAGACAAGGTCGCACAAGAATATCAAAAACAGCTTAAAAAAGTAGCGCCGGGATTGCCAGTACCACAGGCGTTGATTGATATTTTTTGGATGCAACAGGAGCTTCGCGTATCGCTTTTTGCGCAAACCCTAGGCACGCCTTATCCTATTTCAGCTAAACGGGTTTTAAATGCATTAAAAGAATGTGACTAAATTGGAATAATAAAGAAGGAACTGACACTTACTATGCGTACAACCGCAAATAAACAGTTAAGTCTACTTATTGTCGATGATGAGTACTTTAACTTTGAAATGCTCAAAGCAGCTCTAACAAATAGCTTTGAGTTAAGCTATGCCGATTCAGGGCAAAGTTGTTTAGCATCAGCCATTGCTAACCCACCGGATGTTATTCTGTTGGATGTGTGTATGCCAGGGCTAGATGGTTACGATACATGTAGAATGCTAAAAAACACCCCAGAGACGAATAACATTCCTGTTGTTATGGTGTCAGGGTTAGAATCAGAACAAGAACAACAAGCTGGATTTGAAGCTGGGTGCGATGCCTATGTTATCAAGCCGTTTTCAGTGGTTGGGTTACTTGATAAAATAAATACAGTTGTCTAGGAGCTTATATGTTTAATGAAGACCAACGCAATTTCAGACGCATGCAAGTTAATGCTAAGGCGACGCTCATTACGCTCGAGCCGATACCAGACCAGCAATATGAAGCATTGTGTGTTGATTTAAGTGCTACAGGCCTATCCTTGCATTTAGATGATTTATTAGAAGTTGGTACGATAGTAAAAGTAAATATTGATTCAACAAGCCCTGCGATTGCACCGTTAGATGCAACAGCGAAGGTGATACGTGCTTCTAAAGAAGATGATGGCACGATCACCGCAGGACTTGAGATTATGCAGTTTAACTAGCTAGAATACCTTGCAGATAAGACCTTTCAAGTAAAACCCTTCAGGATAACTACCTGCAATAGGGTGATCTGCTGCTTGATTTAAACGTTCCATAATCAATAAATCTTTACCCGCATCAAGGGCCGCATCGGCAACCACTTTTTGAAATAGGTTTTGTTCCATTAAGCCTGAGCACGAGAATGTAAGTAATGTGCCACCGGGTTTAAGTATTTGCATGGCAATCATGTTGATATCTTTGTAACCACGGCACGCGCCAGTCAGTTGTGCTTTGTTATCTGCAAACTTTGGCGGGTCCATAACGATGGTGTCGAATAAAACACCTTCTTCACGGTATTGGCGCAATAGCTTAAACACATCTTGTTTTACAAAGTCGACTTTATTTAAATCAAGGTTGTTATGTTCAACGTTGCGTTTCGCTGTATCAAGCGCAGGTTGTGATACATCTACGTTAGTAACATGCTCACAGCCTCCACGTAATGCGTAAAGTGAAAAAGTACCAGTATAACTAAAGCAGTTAAGTACTTTTTTATCTTTAGAGAAGCGCTCTAGCGCAGCACGACTATCACGTTGATCAAGGTAAAAGCCAGTTTTATGGCCTTCGATAATATCGACCTCGAGCTTTAAGCCATTCTCTTCTATTAATACTGGTTGCGCGGGTTTATTGCCCCAAAGTACACCGGTTGTTGGCTCTAGCCCTTCTTTGTTTCGTACGTCAACATCAGAGCGTTCATACACATCACAACCTGGAAAAATACTAATAAGAGCAGCTACAATTTCGCCCTTGTGGCGCTCGGCACCGGCACTTAGTAGCTGACAGACTAGTACGTTGTCAAACTTATCAATGGTTACGCCCGGTAAAAAGTCAGACTCAGCGGCACATAAACGAAACCCTGTTAAACCACCTTCTTCAATGACTTGTGCACGGGCTAAAAGCGCACGACGTAAACGGCGTTCAAAAAAGTTTTGGTCAATAACCTCTTTTTCGTCAAAACTCCATACACGTGCACGAATTTGTGAATGTGGACTATATGCCGCAGTTGCTAAAAACTTACCTTCGCTATCGTGAATAGTAACAGTGTCACCTAGACCCGGTTTGCCCTTCATTTTTTTTATGGCTTTAGAAAATAACCACGGATGTTTTCTTTTTAACGACTTTTCGCGACCAGCTTGCAGGTAAATAGCAGATGACATTGGCATACTCATGACAGATTAATTAGCGGCTATTTTAGTAAAGCAAGGTCGAACATACAATGAATGTTTTGCACAACGACCTATAACCGCGGTAAAGTAGCCGTAATATATTGTTTTACATTGAAACAGCGAAATTTATGGAACAGCAAATAGCGTTATCAGCGTCACTACAAGAACTTGAAAATGAATGTCGGGGTTTTATTTCGTCACTTATTTGCGCCGATGTAGCGCATGATATAACGCATATTGAGCGAGTTGTGAGAGTAGCCAAACAATTATGTATTGCAGAGCAGGCCGAGATGGCCGTGGTACTTCCTGCTGCATGGTTACACGATTGTGTTGCAGTGGCAAAAAATCACCCTGATCGTGCAAAAGCTTCAACCATGGCCGCAGATAAAGCGATTATCTTTTTAACTTCTATTGGCTATGACGAGAGTTACTTTGATGCAATTCATCATGCAATTGCAGCTCATAGCTTCAGTGCTAATATAAAAGTACAATCAGTTGAAGCGCAAATTGTTCAAGATGCAGACAGAATGGATGCATTGGGCGCAATCGGTGTGAGTCGCTGTATGAAGGTAGGGGGCTCAATAAGCCGCCATTTATATCACCCACAAGACCCTTTTTGCCAAAACCGCGAAGCAGACGACAAACTTTATACGCTTGATCATTTTTTTATCAAGCTACTCCATGTCGCCAACAGCATGAATACACCGTCAGCTAAAGCTGAAGCGCAGCGCCGCACTGATTATATGTTGGCATTTATCGAGCAGTTAAAATCAGAAATAGGTGAGTAATATGGCCACGCCATTATTATCAGGTATAGATCATTGCCATCTTAATGTAGAAAGCTTGGCCGAAGCTGTTGTGTGGTATAAAGAGGTGCTCGGTTTTAATATTGTGCCTGAGCTTGCCTTTTGGGATGAGGGCAAAGGCCCGCTCACGCTCGAAGACGACGCTGCAACAACACGGTTAGCATTGTTTGAACGCGCGGGTGTCAGTAAAGGGGTTGCGTTTGGTGCAACAGGTGAGCAATTTATTACTTGGCTGAGTCATTTTGAATCACATAAAATCAAAACGATTGTTGCTGATCACGGAGTGACGTTTTCTATGTATTTTAAAGATAACAGCGGCAATAATCATGAGATAACCTCTCATGATTACAGCTATATTAGCCAATCTATCGATAAATCAATCTTGATAGGCTGAGTAGACTTTCATAATGGCATCAAACTGGCCTTCAAAAAGAGCGATAAGCTGTGGATCAAAGTGTTTACCAGCTTGTTCACGCATGTGCGAGAGTGCTTCATCAACACTCCATGCTTTTTTGTAAGGGCGTTTAGAGGTAAGTGCATCAAATACATCTGCGATAGCAACAATCCGGCCTTCTATTGATATTTCTTCTTCTTGTAAGCCTTTCGGGTAACCCGTGCCGTCCCATTTCTCATGATGTTCCATGGCTAGAATATAAGCGAGTTGCAATAACGGTGACGAAGAGTTTGCTAAGATTTTAGCACCTATTTCAGCATGCTGTTTCATGTAGTCAAACTCATCAGAGGTGAGCTTGCCTGGCTTTAATAAAATCGCATCAGGAATACCAATTTTACCAATGTCATGCATCGGGGCTGCTTGTTTGAGCAGTTCAGCATGTTGCTCACCCATACCATAAGCGAGAGCTAAAATTTTACTGTACTTGCTCATTCGGATTATATGTTCGCCAGTATCCGTGTCTTTATATTCAGCCGCTCGGCCAAGGCGATGAACCAAATCAACATGAGCGAGCTTGAGTTGCTCAGCTTGCACCAGTGATAGGTGTGTTTTAACCCTAGAGCGCACAATTGCAGGACTGATAGGTTTGGTTATATAGTCAACAGCACCTATCTCAAACCCTTTAAATTCATCGCTTTCGTCAGCAAGGGCTGTAACAAAAATTATAGGTATATGCTGGGTTTGCGGGTTTTCTTTTAATCGTTGGCAAACTTCAAAGCCGTTCATATCTGGCATCATAATGTCGAGCAAAATGAGTTTAGGTGGCTCTTTTTCAATTAAGGCAAGGGCAGCTTCGCCTGATTTTGCAAACGATAATCGGTATTGGTTACTCAATACTTCACGCATAACCTTAAGATTAGCAGGCTCATCATCAACGATTAAAATTCGTGGGCGTTCGATATTTAAATCCATTAATTTGCCTCCATTGTTTGTGCTTGTTTGAGTAAAGATATTAACGACTCTAGGTTTGATTGGGCGGTATCAAAATCAAATTGTTCGAAACATTCAACAATATTATCGATATCATTTTTATAATTTGTAGGCGCATTAGTTACAATTGTTGCAAGCAGTTCATCATTAAGTTCAGCGTTTTCAGCGTCTATATATAACTGTTCACAAAGCGCTTTAAATTCAGTTGCCGACAATGCCGGTGCATCTTGAGATTCGTGCTTATTAACACTTGGCACACACGTTAAAGTTTTTTCAGCTAACAATAAAGATACAGCGGTTAACTCTACTTCTAATTGTGCAATAACTTTTTCTTGCTGTTCTTGAGAGCTTGATTTTTCAAGCTCTGAAAATAACGACATCATAGTTGGCAAGCCTAAATTCCCAGCAAGCCCTTTAAGTGTGTGTAGCTTGCCTTGCACGTCATTTAATGCGCTAAGACCATGAGCAAATAGTACCGTACATAAGGTGTGCTGCTCATCAATAAAGCGCTGTATCTCGTTTATTTGCTTACACTTACTACCCCAAAGCTGCTTACCTTTTTTAAAGTCGATATGTTTCGCTTGAGGATCACTTTGTTCAATAAGCACTTCTTTTTTCAGGCCATAGCCGAGAACTTGAGATATTTCTTGATTTAATTGATTGATATCTACAGGCTTATTAGCAAAACCATTCATTCCAGCTTTCTTAGCTGTCAACTTATCTTGCTGTAGTACACTTGCGGTGAGTGCGATGATAGGGGTGTTTTTTAGCTGTCTATGTTGTTCAATTTCACGTATTTTTTGGGTTGCAGTTATGCCATCGCACTGTGGCATATGAATGTCCATCAAAATGACATCAAAGTCTTGCTGCTCAAAAATTTCTAAAGCTTCAAAGCCATTACTCGCCGTGCTGACTTTATGCTCATCACGAGAAAGCAATAAACGCAGCAGCTCTACATTTTGTTCAATATCATCAACAACTAATATACGCAGAGCTGGTAATTGCGTATGTAAACCGTCAAAGTAGTTAATTAGGTTTTCATCGCCAGGCTCTAACGGAAGCGCGAAAAAGAAACAGCTACCTTTATTTTCTTCACTTACTAAGCTGATAGTACCGCCCATTAGCTCAACTAATTGTTTACTGATTGTTGTACCAAGGCCTGTACCACCAAAACGGCGAGTCGTCGTGCCATCAGCTTGCTCAAAGGGC
This sequence comes from Pseudoalteromonas sp. APC 3893, assembly GCF_030408095.1. Taxonomy (NCBI): domain Bacteria; kingdom Pseudomonadati; phylum Pseudomonadota; class Gammaproteobacteria; order Alteromonadales; family Pseudoalteromonadaceae; genus Pseudoalteromonas; species Pseudoalteromonas sp. APC 3893. The sequence continues at coordinate 116,937 of NZ_JASDCD010000003.1, read as the reverse complement.
TGGAAGATAGCCTTGATTCGCTCTGGTGCAATACCAATACCTGAATCTTGCACTTCAAAAAACAGATGATTATTTTGTGTTGTACTCACTGTGACCTGGATTGAACCTTGCTCAGTAAATTTAATCGCATTGCCAATTAAGTTTGTTAGTACTTGGCGAATTCTATCGGGGTCGCCATAATAAGCTTTATGGACAGACTCTTTAATTGTTAACGTTACTTCAAGGTCCTTTTTCTTAGCCTCTAACCAAAAAGTTGAAATGATACTGTCGAGCACAGGTTGCAAATTAAAATGCACAGGTTCTATGGTTAACTTTCCTTTTTCAAGTTTGGCAGAGTCAAGTATCTCGTTTAATAACCTCAGCAGTGACCGCGCGGCATTATTAACCGTTACTAAGTGCTTTTGTTGCTCTTGATCGAGAGGCGTATCCATCAGCAAGTCACTAAAACCAATGATCGAGTTCATAGGAGTGCGGATCTCATGACTCATGTTGGCCATAAATGATTGTTTAGCTTGAGCTGCTTCCTCTGCTGCAACTTTGGCCTGTTTTAGCTTGTCTTCGTACTCGCGTCGTTCACTTATATCAACTAAAACGCCATCAATCCAAATTGCTTCGCCTTGTTTATTAAATTCAAAGCTGCCCTTTTCAAGTATCCACACAAGTTTGCCGTTACGGTGGCGCACTCTGTATTCAATAGAGTAGTGCTCTTTTTTAGTAATAGCTTGCTCAACAGCTTTGTTTATATGCGGTATATCGTCTTTGAATAGTAAATCGCCGTATTCGATATTCTTATTTATAAACTCATTAGGGATATAACCGGTCATTTCAAAGATGTTAGGGCTGATAAACATCATGCTCCACTTTTCATTAATCTCACAACGAAATACAACACCAGGCATATTATCCATGAGTGAGCGATACTGTTGCTCTTTAGTTATCAAGTTTTGTTGTAGTTTTCGCTGTTCAGTTAAGTCTGTGATGAACCCAACATAGAGTGGTTCTTGGCCCGGTTGATCTACTTCACCAACGCCAAGGCGAATAGGGAATAAGTGGCCATCTTTGTGCTTTGCCAATACATCACGGTTAACACCAATGACAGTACCAAAATCAATATGTCCTGCTTTTGATAGATAACCATCATGCTGTGCAGCAATATCATCGGCCATTAGCATTTTGACATTGTTACCTTTAACATCTTGCTTATTCCAGCCAAAAATGAGTTCAGCAGCGTTGTTAAAGCTTAAAATATGACCTTTGTGATCAATAGTGATAATACCGTCGATGGCTGTTGAAAGAATTGCCTGCAAGCGAGATTCGTTACTTGTCTTATCCTCAAGCAACATACGGTAACGAACGATACCATTTATAATCGCCACAATTGCGGTAAGAATGATTGTAGAAAATACAACGCTAATAGCGATCAAGGTTAGTTCAGAGTCTTGACTGTCATTGAGAATCGGCGATACGGCAACAAAACGCGTCGCTAGCATGCCCATGTAATGCATGCCTGCAACTGCAAACCCTAGTACTATTGCGCTAATAAACCGAGTTTGTACTTCACTTAGCTTTGAGAAAAATTTATTAACATTAAAGCGCATATACAATGATATATAAGCCAACGCGACTGCTACAAGGATTGATAGAGCAAAAGTTAATGGGTCATAACGTAGTAATGGGCTTAATTCCATGGCAGCCATGCCACTGTAGTGCATCGTTCCAATTCCAGCGCCAAGTAAAATGGATGGAACAATGAGTTGCAACATCGTTTTGTCACTTCTGACCAACATCGATATTGCAGTCCAACAAGCTAAAAATGCAGGAATAAAAGATAAAAAGGTCAGTGTCGGATCATAGCTAATATTTGTGCATAATGAGAACGCTAGCATACCAATAAAGTGCATACTCCAAATGCCGCCAGAAAGAACTAATGCTGCTGTTGAGTTTGCTAGTTTTTGGTAGCTTTGAAATCGAGTTGCTTTCGCAAGATCGATTAATAACGCTGCGAAATAAGCCGCAAAGATAGCTGTCATGACAGATAAAGTAACAAGATATGGGTTATAAACCCCATTGATTATGAGGCTTGGATCTTGATCGGTGATAAAAAAAGCTGACAGCATAGTGGCTCAATCTCAAAACTTTACAATCAGTGAAAGTAATGACTGTGAAGTATATTCATAGGAATAATTAATTACATATTTATGTAGGCTTTTGTTACCTTTAAGATAACCATAGGTTAACAGAAGTAAAATATCAATGGAATCAAGTTACTAAGTGTTATTGGTTATAATTGTAGCACTATTAATAACTAAAATTACAGTTTGTTTTTTAATAATTGTTTTATTTTTTTTAATAATTATCGTGTCATCTGCTTAACAAAAACAACCACAAATTTATAGATTAGCAGTTATTGAGCAAGGTATTATAACAAGTAGTAAATTTCTTATATTAATCAGTTTAAGAGTTGGCATTGATCGAATACACATTAAAGCGCAGTCGCCGTCGTAAAACCGTGGCTATCAAGGTTCACCAACAATCATTAACCGTTTATGCGCCATACGGCGTTGCTATAGCATATATTGAGCAATGGTTGGCGACTAAACAAGCGTGGATTAATCAGCAAGTATATAAGCAAAGTCAGCACCAGGATCTCCGTCAGTTTCCACTGGATAGTTTACAAATTCGTTTGTTTGATGAGCTATTGACACTGCACTTTGAAATAAACAAAACAAGCTGCTGGCAGTTTTTTGCTAATATGAATCCACCGCAGTTACAGGTTAGTTGTTCCGGCCGCGTTAAAAAACATACTGCTATGTATCAAACACAGTTTGAAGACTTTATGCGCGAGCAGTTAGAAGGCTATATTGAAATGCGGTTACAGCATTATTGTTCGAAAATGGCCGAAGCGTTACCGAGTAATTTAAAAATAACCACTTACAAGCGCCGGTGGGGTAGTTGTAATCAACGTCGTGAACTGACTTTTAATTTATTACTGGTAGGTGCGCCACATTGGGTCATTGATTACGTTGTTGTGCATGAGCTTGCTCACTTAAAGTATTTGAATCACAGCCAGCAATTTTGGCACCGTGTTAGTGAATTTTATCCTGATTATAAACATGCAACGCAATGGTTAAAACAACATGGTGCAAGTTTGCAGTGGGTGTTTGAATAATTATACCCAAACCACCTCAAGATGCGGAATTCAGCGTTTCAACAGGGGCTTAATATCAAGGCGTTACTTTGCAACAATGGCACTCCCTTTTAAGAAGTAACAACGATGAGAGTAAGTCTCTGTGAAACGCCCAAAGGGTTGGTTTAAAAGCGATTTATACTGCGTTATTGATTTTAACAATAGAACCACTATTACTTGCAATCAATGCCTTGCCTAAATCGCTTTTAATTCCAACTGAAACACGTATCTTAAGGTGGTTTGGGTATACACAAAGCTGTTTTTATCTTTTAGCTTGGGTATACTGTCTGCGTCCGTTTACTTAAATAAGTAAAATTCTTTTCTCTTCTATAATGATGAATTAATGACCGATATTACAATAGTTACGCACGATGGTAATTTTCATGCCGATGACGTGTTTAGCATCGCAGCACTTAAAATTATTTTCCCTTCTTTTAATTTAATTCGCACCCGAGATGCCAAAATAATTAGCCAAGCTGATATTGTCATTGATGTGGGTAATGAATATGACCCGGATAAAGGGCGCTTTGATCATCATCAACGGGGTGGAGCTGGGGCACGCGAAAACGGTATTCCTTTTTCATCGTTTGGCTTAATCTGGCAAAAATATGGTTTAGATCTGTGCCAAGGGAATCAAACCGTTGCAGATTCAGTTGATGCTGGATTGGTATCTACTATTGATGCGATAGATTGCGGTTATGTTCAAGGTGTAGAGCAAGGGATTAGCTTAAGCCAAACTATTTCAATGTTTAATCCTACGTGGCAAGAAAACAGTGATTTTGATAGCTGCTTTAATGAAGCTGTAGAATTTGCAGTGCGTTTACTTAAACGGTTTATTGCTTCTGCAAATGGTAGTGCGGACGCTAAAAAAATAGTTGCTAAGGCTATTACTGATGCAGATGATCCCCGTGTCATTGTACTTGAGCAATATACGCCGTGGAAAAAAACAGTTCACAGTTTATCAAATGAGGCTCTGTATATGGTTTATCCATCTCATTCGGGTAAGTGGATTATTCAAACCGTGCCGGTAGAACCTGGTTCCTTCGAAGATAGAAAACCATTACCACAGCAGTGGGCTGGTTTATCTGGTGATGAATTTCAAGCTGTGACCGGCTTAGAAGATGCAACTTTTTGCCATAATGGTTTATTTATCGCAGGTGCAGAGTCATTTGCCAGTGTTATGGTTATGGCATCAATTGCACTGCAAGATTGATTTATCTGGGCATTTACTGAGCCCAGACACTTGTTGCGTGAGTAAGCATGCCCGAGGTTAACTTCTTCCTCTTTATTTGGTTAACCTTGCAGTTATAAATCTCTTCTTCATACCCGTTGTTATTTTTACTTCTTTCACTTTTATCAAGTAAGCGATCCTGTTAGTATTCATCGTATTGATTAGTTTACTTTTATGTAAACTTAAGTTTGCGTTTGGGTGTTTTATAGGTGGTAGAGTTCGTGGCAGATATAAGAGATTTAGATCAATTAAGAGCAGGGATTGATGAATGTGATGCGCAGTTAGTGGCATTACTGGCGAAACGTAACAGTATAACTGGGCAAATCGGCGCGATTAAGCAACAAACTGGTGCGCCTTTACACGCGCCTGATCGTGAAGCTGCACTCCTTGCTGCACGCCGCGAAGAAGCAATAAATCAAGGTGTGAACCCTGAATTAGTCGAAGATATATTAAGGCGCATGATGCGCGAAGCTTATCAAAATCAACAGGCTAAACTTGCTTGCGCTGCACCTAACTTATCACCGATCGTAATTGTGGGTGGCGAAGGCGCTATGGGGCAATTATTTGCAAAGCAATTTCAGCGCTCTGGCTATGAAGTAAAAATACTCGATAAATCACAGCAACATAATGCTACTGAGATCTTGCGTGGTGCTAAATTGGTTATGGTCAGTGTGCCAATCAATGCATTAGAGACCGTAGTAAAGGCACTACCTAAGCTTGATGAAGATTGTCTGTTAGTTGATATCACGTCAGTGAAACAGGCACCGCTAGCCGTTTTAAAAGCCGCCCATAGTGGCCCAGTTGTTGGATTACACCCCATGTTTGGTCCTGATATATCACACTGGGTGAAGCAAACTGTCGTGGTGTGTGAAGGGCGAGATCATCACATAGCGAAAGGCTTACTTGAGCAGTTACAAGTTTGGGGCTGTCAATTAGTAGAGCTTAACGCAAAGAAACATGATGAAGCGATGCAGATAATTCAGGTTATGCGTCACTTAACTACATTTGTTTATGGACAGTTTTTAGCAAAACAAGGTCATACACTTGAGGAGCTTCGCAGTTGTTCGTCGCCTATTTACCAATTGGAATTAATGATGGTCGGGCGTTTATTTGCTCAATCACCAGAGTTGTATTCAGATATTATGCTGGCGCAGTTTGATAATGTGGAGGAGTTATTAGCTCAATACCAAGATACCTTCGCACAAACTTTAGAGAAGTTAAAAGCAGGAGATAAAGAAGCATTGATGAATGCATTTGCACAAGCAAAAGCGTATTTCTCAGATTCAACGGCGCACTTTTTAACTCAAAGCCGCAGCTTACTTAATAAAGCAAATGACGCAAAAGTACTCGATTAATATAAAGGAGCAGTAGGCTGATTTTTTATTAGCCTACTACAATTGAGCTAATTGATTAGTAACACACTTTATACTTTAAAAGTAAGTAAAATGTCTTTCACCTTACGTGAACCTTCTACCAAATGAGCTGCATCTTTAGCGACATTAAAACTCAAATTTAAGTTTTCATCACTAAAGCCTTTAATTTGCTCTACATTAATACCAATATCACTACTCACTGTTTGTTGTTGCTCTGCGGCAGTGGATATTTGTGTTGCTAGTTGTGATATTTCACTGATTTGCGCAAAAATGCTATCTAACTCAACTTGAGTGTGTCCAGTGGTATTAACACATTCATCAGCTTGTGCCTTGGTGTTTTTCATCACTGTAGACCAATTAAATAAGGTATCTTGAATTTCTTTAATTGAACTGTGGATTTGTGAAGTAGCGCGTTGGGTACGAGACGATAATGCACGAACTTCATCAGCAACAACAGCAAAACCTCGGCCATGTTCACCCGCTCTTGCGGCTTCAATGGCTGCATTGAGAGCTAATAAATTCGTTTGTTCAGCGATACCTTCAATTTCAGTCATTACTTGACCAATTTTATCCGCTTCCGTGGCCAGCGCATTTGCAGTACTCGCAGCTTGCTCCACTTGAGAAGCCAGATCTGAGACCATGGAACTATTATCAGCTATGTGGGCTTTTATATCAGAGCAACTTTGATAAGTTACATTTACTTTCTCGGCGGTGTCTTGAGTACTATTAGATATTTCACCAATGGTGGCACTCATTTGCGACATCGCGGTAGCAATTTGGCTTAAACGCTGACCTTGTGCTGAGATACCTTGCTCTGTAAGCGATGATTGATTATCTAAGTTTTGGGCTATCGCATTAAAGGTTACCGTGGCATCTTTTACACGACCAAGTACGGTTCGTAACTTGGCGTTTAGCATTTCACGGTTATACTCACTAATGCTAAAAGGGTGAACACCAACGTAAATATAGCGAGAGACTGAGTCAAACTCTGCTTTTTGTTGCTTTAAAGCCTGTGGCGTCACAATTAGCTCGTCGTAATTGAGTAAAATAATTAAACCTAAAAAAAACGTCGCAAAAAGTGCTACTGCTATAGATGTGTAAACAGCGAGTGCTAGCAAACTTACGATGGCTAAAATAACGCAAAGTAGCTGTCTGATTCCAACTTGCTCTCTGAATGAGGTGACGGATTTACCTTCATTTATTTTTTTGTATAGCGCAATGGCTCGTTGTTTTAGTTGTTCTGAAGGTTTCGTTCGTACTGATTGGTAGCCAACAAGTTGGCCGTTTTCGAAAATAGGCGTTACAAAAGCATCAACCCAATAATAACGGCCATCTTTGCAGCGGTTTTTCACCATGCCACGCCATGAATGACCTGCTTTTAGTTTTTCCCACATTTCTTTAAATGCATCTTTGGGCATATCAGGGTGACGGACAATGTTATGGTTTTTACCTACTAACTCTTCTAATTTGTAACCTGCAATGTCACAAAAAGCCTCATTAGCGTAGGTGATTACCCCACGCAAATCCGTTGTAGAAACGAGCTCTTGCTGTTGTGAAAAAGAAACTTCTTCATTTATTAATTCGTGACCCCGACGCATGGGCTTTCCTTAAACATACTTTTTTATTAACGCCAATTATAAAGTTAATACTTAGTTTATAAAGTAAAAATACCTAAATATAATGCTTTCAAGTAACTAATTGCAGGTTTACTGATCTGAAACAATAAAGGAGTAAATTTATTTAGCTCTCGTAGTAATACTTTGAACAGTTATAGGTTATTACCCGGTCTGTCTTATCTAGATAATTTTAACGCATAGCAGTGGTGCAATTAAAGCAATTGTATAATCACCTTTTCAATGGCAAGATTACTACAATGAAGCAAACTGCTCTGAATGGTTTTGGGTATTGTGTTGGCAATGTCAGTATTTTGCTGTAATACGCATAATAGTTATTATGCTAAATAGTGGGAATGAGAGTGTTCTTAACTATTAAGCCTTGAGTATTATCATTTTGCCCCCATAGACTTAGGATTAAGCCACGTGGCTCGAGGAAACATTTTTTGACAACACATGATCTAACTTCAACGTTAACAGCGTTATCTCCAGAACAACATAAATACGCAATTAAAGGTATTCAACGTGGCATTGAAAGAGAAGCTCTAAGGATTAAGCCTAATGGAGTTATTTCGCAGCAAGGTCATCCCAAAGGCGTAGGGTGTGCATTAACAAATGGCCATATAACCACAGATTTTTCAGAAGCGTTATTAGAGTTTATTACCCCTGTTAGTGAGTCTGCCCAAGAAACATTAGCGCAGTTGCAAGACTTACAAAAATTCACCTTATCGCAAATGGGTGACGAATTACTTTGGCCGATTAGCATGCCATGCTTTATTGAACATCAAGACGATATAGTTCTGGCGCAATTTGGTGAATCAAATATTGGTCGAATGAAAACCTTGTATCGTGAAGGTTTAAAAAATCGTTATGGCAGTATGATGCAAGCTATTGCTGGAGTGCATTTTAATATCTCATTTCCGACTAGTTTCTGGCAAAGTTTACAAACAATTAAAGCTGATTCAGGCTCTTTAGATGATTTTATATCAGCGGGTTACTTAGGCCTTATTCGTAATTTCAAACGAGAGCTTTGGCTTATAAGTTATTTATTTGGCGCATCTCCTGCGCTATGTAATTCCTTTTTACAAGGGCGTAAAACCAATTTGCCATTTAAGAAATTAGGTAAAGGTACTTTATACTTAGAAACAGGCACTGCTTTGCGTTTGGGAGACTTAGGTTATACCAATAGCGCACAATCGTCGTTAAAGGTTATGTATAACTCTTTAGAAGAGTATGTCGCAGGGCTTAAACGTGCAATCAATACACCGTCTGATATCTACGAAAGTATTGATGACTATAAAAGCGAGCAACCCAAGCAATTAAATAAAAATATTTTGCAAATAGAAAACGAATTTTACTCGCCAATTCGTCCTAAGCGCAATGCAAAAAGTGGTGAAACACCAACAGATGCATTACTACGCGGTGGTATCGAGTATATTGAAATCCGAGCACTGGATGTTAACCCATTTAGTGAAACGGGTATTTCATTAGAGCAGATTCACTTTTTAGATGTGTTTTTAACCTATTGCTTGTTAAAAGACTCTCCAGATATGGATTGGGATTCGCAAACTCGAAGCACTGAAAACCTTGACTCCGTTGTGAACAATGGGCGCGATAGCTCATTAGAGTTAAATAAATCAGGTGTTGCAACGAGTTTAGTACACTGGGGTGAAGAAATATTTAGCCAGTTAGCTGATGTTGCTGCATATATGGATAATGCATATGGTACCGAGCATTATGTAACAACCGTGAACCGTTTAAAAACATGGTTACATGATTCATCTTTAACTTATTCAGGCCAATACGTTGATCAGCTAAAAGACGCAAACATTGATAATGGACACTTTGCTTTAGCGCTTGCCCAAAAGTATAAACAAAGCCATCAAGTAACGCCTTATCATGTTTATTCCGATGCTTATTTACAGCAACAAGCTATACAATCAATGGCCGATGAGAAAGCGATTAGCGCGGCTGATAGTGTGTCGTTTAAGTCATTTTTAGCGGATTATTTTAAAGCTAATTAACAGACAAAAAAACGCAGCCTAAGGTGGCTGCGTAAAAATTCTTCAGGGATGAAACAATGCTAAACTGCGCATTCAAAAAATAAGACTCATACTTTTACAAAAAGTTCAGCGAGTACTCAAAAAAATGAAAAAAAAATTAATTATTTTATCGCTGGGAGCTATTTTAACTGGTTGCGCCACAGCTCCCCCCAAGCAACCTAATGATATCTGTAAAATTTTTGAAGAAAAAAACGATTGGTATTATGATGCACGCGATGCTCAAGATAAATGGGGATCGCCAAAACATGTACTTATGAGCATGATGTACCAAGAAAGCTCGTTTCGTCATGATGCAGCGCCACCAATGGAATACTTTTTGTGGATAATTCCAACCGGTCGTGCAAGTTCTGCCTATGGTTATTCACAAGCAAAAACACCGACGTGGTCTGATTATATTCGCGAGACGGGGAATAGTGGGGCTGATCGTGATGACTTTGATGACGCTATCGATTTTATGGCATGGTTTGTTTATAAAACCAATAAGGTAAATGGGGTATCAAAATGGGACGCCTACGCTCAATACCTTAACTACCACGAAGGCTGGGGTGGTTATAAGCGTGGCACTTATAAAAAGAAAAAGTGGCTGATGAGTGTGGCTAACAAAGTTAAAAATCGTGCCAGCCGCTACGGTGCGCAACTACAAAAATGTGAAGATGATTTAGATAAAAGCTGGTTAGAGCGTTTATTTAGCTGATTTATCAAGTTTAAGTTAACGAAAAGCCCGCAGTTGCGGGCTTTATTATTATCCTAGTAAAATTACTTACCAGGGAACTGGTGGATATGCACATCTCGTTGTGGGAATGGGATGGTGATATTTTCTTTATCGAAGGCAATTTTAACGCGTTCGTATAAACCAAAATAGACTGGCCAAAAGTTATCAGAATCAACCCAAGCCCATACCAACATACCTATATGACTGTCGCCATGTTGGCTAACGTGTACCACAGGTTGTTTATTCTCTTCCTTTAGTACTAAATCATAGTCATTTAATACGCTCATAAGTACTTCACGAGCTCTTATAATATCGTCGCCATAACTGATACCAAACTCAATATCAATGCGGCGGGTAGGCTCTGCAAACTTGTTTTTAACGCAGCCATTTGATAGTGCTCCATTTGGAATGATGATTTTTTCGTTATCATAAGTTAGTAACACAGTAACAAATATTTGTATTTCAACCACTTTACCCATATGACCCTGCGCTTCAATAACGTCGCCGACTTTAAATGGTTTAAAGAACAATATAAGAACACCACCGGCAAAGTTAGCCAAGCTACCTTGTAGCGCCATACCGACTGCAAGCCCAGCAGCACCGAGCATCGCTATAAATGAGGTAGTTTCTATGCCAATCATAGAGGCAACTGAGATCAGCAATAATACTTTTAAGATAACAGAGATAAACGACACTAAAAAGTGTGTCAGTCCTGCTTCAAATTTAACTCGCGCCATTGATTTTTCAGCCATATTTGAAATGCGACCAATAAACCACCAACCAATAATTAAAACAAATATTGCGAGTAAAAATTTAGGGCCATACAACATCAGCATTTCGATAGCTTGGGTGTAAATGACTTCGATAGAAATTTCGTCCATTAAGGATTCTCCGTTAAGCATAAAATTAGCAGAGTCTATAATAGTCTAATATTTATGACTTAAATGAGTAATTGGATCGGAAAATTCAGAAATTTTAAAGTGAAGAGGAGTAGAGTAGTATTTCACTACTCTACTTTAGAGACTTATACGTTACGTTTATTGGCTTGAATGCGTACTAACTTGATCATGTTTTCTTTAACTTCAACGACTTCAATAGGGTAGCCTGAAATACGTAAACTTAAGTTAGTATCTGGAATGTCTTCTAAGTATTCAATAATTAAACCACTGAGAGTTTTAGGCCCATCAAGCGGGAATTCCCAATCCATTTCTTTATTCAGATCACGTACATTGGCACTGCCATCCACTAAGAATGAGCCGTCTTCTTGCGGCACAATTTCTTCGCTAGGGGTTCGCGTTTGTGTTGTAGTAAAATCACCAACCACTTCTTCTAATATGTCCTCAAGCGTAACGAGGCCTTGAATATCACCATATTCATCAACCACTAAGCCAATGCGTTCTTTTGATTGTTGGAACTTAAACAGCTGTGTATTGAGAGATGTACCTTCAGGAATAAAGTAAATTTCACGAACAGCCCGTAGTAAAGAGGGTTTATCAAATTGTTCTTTAGTTAGTAGGCGTAGCGCATCACGTGAATGAATAAAGCCAACAGCGTCATCAATTTGATCGCGGTATAACAGCACGCGGGTATGCTGGGCGTGTGTTAACTGTTTACTAATTAGTTTCCAGTCGTCATTGATATCGATAGCAATAATTTCATTACGCGGGATCATAATATCTTCAACGGTGACTTGCTCTAAATCTAAAATAGAGGTCAACATGCTCTGGTGGCGAGCGGGGATTAGTGCACCGGACTCATTTAATACAGACTTTAACTCTTCTTTACTCATGCTGTGTTCGTCTATTTGTTCAGCGCTAATACCAAATAAGCGTAACATTCCGTTGGTCATCCAATTGACTACGACAACAAACGGGAACAAAATTTTAAGTAACCCTTTTAGTACTACCGAGCTTGGGAAAGCGACTTTTTCTGGGTAGAGAGCAGCAAGGGTTTTTGGCGTAACTTCAGCAAAGATAAGTACAACAAGTGTAAGTACACCAGTTGCAATAGCGATACCTAAATCACCGTACAAACGAATACCAATGATAGTGGCAACCTGAGCAGCAGCGATATTAACGAGGTTATTACCAATTAGGATCAAGCCGATGAGTCTGTCAGGACGGCTCAGCAGCTTATTAACGCGTTTGGCAGCACGATGATTTTCTTTAGCGAGGTGGCGCAGACGAATTCTGTTTATTGACATGATGCCCGTTTCAGAGCCAGAAAAGTATGCAGAACATAAAATTAGAATACCGAGTATTATAAATAAAACACTCGTCGATATGCTGTCCAAAGAAGGATCCTTTTATTATAAATCAATGCGTATTAAGCGGTAGTGAGCAGCCTGAGTCAAGTTAAAACTTATTCAGAATAACTTCTTGTATAAAACGGCTGCCAAAATAAGCGAGGGTCAGGACAAATGCCGCGACCATAATAGCCAGTACAACTGGTTTTCCACGCCAGCCTTTAACTATATGCCCTAGCGTTACAATAGCAAATATTGCCCATGCAATTAATGACAAAATAGTCTTATGGATAAACTCACTAGCGAACATGCCATCTAAAAATAAAAAGCCTGAAAGCAGTGCTGCGCTTAATAAAACAGTGCCCAATGTTAGCAAATGATAGAGCTGGCGTTCAACCACCATTAAAGGCGGCAAGTGGCTGTGAACAATCGCTAGGTCTTTGCGTTTTAAGCGCTTATCAATAAAGTAAAATTGCACACCGTATAAAGTCGCAATGATCAGGACGCAATAGGCTAATAAGGACAGTGATATATGGGTGACTAGAGCGATTTCTACTTCAATGCTTTGCAGTAAAATGTGGTGAGGAATAAACAAACTAGCAAAGGTCAGAATTGCCGCAAAGCCATAAACAACGGGGAGTAAAAGTGTTGCAGGAAATTTAAGTGATACAGTTGTGACCGAAACCACAATGACCCAACATGTAAGCAGAGCAACATTAACAATACTTAAATCTTGCCCATCAGCACGAAACACAGAATTAACTAACAACAGCATATGCGCTAAGATTGCCACTGTACTGAGTATGACAGTGAGCTTTTGGCTCGGTCCTTGTTGATGAAACAGCCGAGACAACACATGAGATGTCGCTAATACGTAAAATAAACTGGCAATAATAGTTAAACTAATAATCAGCATAGTGCTTTGGCCACTCAATTTGAGTCAAATAATCCTTGTTAAAGTTAGCCCATTGTATTTTATAGCAAGGCAAAAGCCTAGACTTTGTAAAAAGAAACTCAAACAGAGTACTTGAATACTGTATTGTGCGCCTAGATTTACGGTATACTGTTTTTAATTAAAATTTAAATTAATACTGATAAGCATAAATTTTGGCTCACAATTTGAGCTACATGATTCACATGCTATCGGTATCACGTTTTATCGGACCCTTTATATGTTTGAGAATCTCCAAGAACGACTAGGTAAAACCTTAAAAAATATTAGCGGCCGCGGACGCCTAACAGAAGATAATATCAAAGACACGCTGCGTGAAGTGCGCATGGCTTTTTTAGAAGCTGACGTTGCGTTACCTGTTGTTCGTGAGTTTGTAAAACAAGTAAAAGAACGTGCTGTTGGTGTTGAAGTCACTAAAAGCTTAAGCCCAGGCCAAGTTTTTGTAAAAATAGTACGAGAAGAACTTGAAAAAGCCATGGGTGAGGCAAACGAAGAATTAAGCTTAAATGCCCAACCTCCAGCAGTCGTAATGATGGCAGGCCTTCAAGGTGCGGGTAAAACCACCAGTGTGGGTAAACTGGCGAAGTTTTTAAAAGAGCGCAAGAAGAAGTCTGTTCTGGTAGTGAGTGCCGATGTGTATCGTCCTGCGGCGATTAAACAGCTAGAAACATTAGCAACTGAAGTTGATGTCGATTTCTTCCCCAGTGATATTTCACAAAAACCGGTCGATATTGCCAATGCGGCAATTTCTCATGCGAAAAAGAAATTCATTGATGTTGTATTAGTCGATACCGCGGGTCGCTTACATGTTGATAGCGACATGATGGATGAAATTAAAGCGCTGCACAGTGCGATTAATCCTATCGAGACCTTATTCGTTGTCGATGCAATGACAGGTCAAGATGCGGCAAATACAGCTAAAGCATTTGATGAAGCATTGCCGCTGACTGGTGTGATTTTAACCAAAACCGACGGTGATGCACGTGGTGGTGCTGCTTTATCTATTCGCCACATTACCGGTAAGCCAATTAAGTTTATGGGTGTGGGCGAGCGCACTGATGCACTTGAGCCTTTTCACCCTGACCGTATCGCGTCACGTATATTAGGTATGGGTGACGTACTTTCATTAATCGAAGAAGTCGAAATGAAAGTCGATAAGGAAAAAGCAGCCAAGGTTGCTGAAAAAGTATTTAAAGGAAACGGCTTTACCCTGGATGATTTTGCAGAGCAATTAAAGCAGATGAAAAATATGGGTGGCATGATGTCAATGCTTGATAAATTACCAGGAATGGCTAATTTACCTGATGCAGTCAAAGGCCAAATGGGTGATAAAACCTTAATTCAAATGGAAGCAATCATCAGCTCAATGACAAAACAAGAGCGTGCGCGTCCAGAAATCATCAAAGGGTCGCGTAAAAAGCGTATCGCAGCAGGTTCAGGTACGCAAGTACAAGAAATCAATAAATTGCTCAAACAGTTTACCCAAATGCAAAAAATGATGAAAAAGATGAAAGGTAAGGGCGGTATGCAAAAAATGATGCGCGGTATGAAAGGCATGATGCCACCGGGTATGATGGGCGGCGGCGGACCTAAATTTTAATACAGTAGTTAATTTTGCATAATAAACAGGCAAATTAATTTTAAAAAGAGGCGAAACGCCTCTTTTTTTGTGGATAATTTATGCATTCAATTGCTTACAACTCCTTATTTGACGCACAGATCAGTGTTTAATCTACTAAACTGGAATTTTAGATCACTTCTTACTTGCATTGTTGCTAAAAACTCGTACAATTCCCCAGCTCCCCATACTGGGGAGTAAATCTTATTAATGAAAACAGTCAATCTATTTAGAGGACGGTATGGTAACTATTCGTTTGCAACGTGGTGGCGCTAAAAAACGCCCTTTCTATCAAATTGTGGTTGCGGATAGCCGTTTCTCGCGTGACGGTCGCTTCATCGAGAAAGTAGGTTTCTTTAACCCAATTGCTTCAGGTCAGGAAGAAAAAGTTCGTTTAGATTTATCTCGTGTTGATCACTGGGTAGGTCAAGGCGCAGGTCTTTCAGATCGTGTAGCTAAGTTAGTTAAAGACGCTCGTAAAGCGGCTTAATAGGCGTAAGTGTAACCATGAGTCAAGAGAACACCTCATCAATAATTGTCGTAGGAAAGCTCGGTGCCCCGTATGGTATAAAGGGCTGGCTTAAGGTACATTCATTTACTGATGATCCCCAAGGGATCTTCGATTTCAGCCCGTGGTTGATAGGGCAGCAAGGTAAATGGCAGACCTTAGAAGTGGTCGACTGGCGTCGCCACAACAAAGGCTTTATCGCTAAGTTTGCGCAAGTAAACGACAGAGACCAAGCAATGGCGTATACCAATGTTGAAATCTCTGTGGATTCAGCGCAGCTACCAGAATTACCGCAAGGTGAATTCTATTGGCGAGATCTCATTGGCATGTCGGTTGTAACTGATAAAGGTTATAACTTAGGCACTGTTGATGACCTGATGGAGACAGGCTCAAATGACGTATTAGTTGTGAAAGCAAATAATAAAGATGCATTTGGCCAAGCTGAGCGTTTAATTCCATTTTTAACTGATTCAGTTATTAAAGAAGTTAAACACGAAGCGAGAGAAATTACCGTAGACTGGGATCCTGGCTTTTAATGAGTCAAACGAGTTCGTTGTGGGTAGGGGTTATCAGCCTTTTCCCGGACATGTTTGATGCCATTACACAGCAAGGTGTAACAGGTCGTGCAGTAAAAAGTGGTTTAATCGACTTTAACTGCTGGAATCCGCGAGACTATGCAACTGATAAGCATAGAACCGTTGATGACCGTCCTTACGGGGGCGGGCCGGGTATGTTAATGATGGTTGAACCATTGAAACAAGCCATTCTTGACGCAAAAAAAGCGGCAGGTGATGGTGCAAAAGTAATTTATATGTCCCCGCAAGGGCGCAAATTAGATCAGCAAGGAGCGAGCGAACTCGCAAACTCTGAAAAGCTGATTTTGATTGCCGGTCGCTATGAAGGTATAGACGAGAGAATAATAGAGTCATACGTTGACGAAGAATGGTCAATTGGTGATTTTATTTTGAGTGGTGGTGAACTACCAGCCATGACATTAATTGATGCAGTAGCGCGATTAGTGCCAGGTGTGTTAGGGCATAACCAATCAGCAGAGCAAGATTCATTTTCGGATGGCTTGCTAGATTGTCCTCACTATACACGGCCAGAAACATTGGACGACAAACAGGTTCCTGCTGTATTACTCAGTGGAAACCACCAAGAGATAGCTAAATGGCGGCAAATGCAGTCACTAGGCAGAACTTGGTTACGACGTCCTGACTTGTTGCATAACCTAGCTCTGACTGAGGAGCAAGCGGTATTACTCGCAAAATTTCAGCAAGAGTACCAAAAAGCTTGTGGCTAGAAGACAGTTACACCTAGGAAAGTGAGAAACATAATGGCAAAAGTAAACCAAAATATTATTAAAGCGCTTGAAAATGAGCAGCTAAAAACAGACGTACCAGCATTCGGCCCTGGTGATACAGTAGTTGTACAGGTGCGTGTAAAAGAAGGTGCTAAAGAGCGTCTACAGGCCTTTGAAGGTGTTGTAATCGCTAAGCGTAATCGTGGTCTTCACTCAGCATTCACAGTTCGTAAAATCTCGAGCGGTGAAGGTGTTGAACGTGTATTCCAAACGCACAGCCCTCTTATCGATAGCGTAGCAGTTAAGCGTCGCGGTGCAGTTCGCCGTGCTAAGCTTTACTATCTACGTGAGCGTTCTGGTAAATCTGCACGTATTAGAGAAAAACTTAACTAATACGCGCTGTTTATCAACGCAGATAAAACAGGTTGTAGCCTTCGGGTTACAACCTGTTTTGGTTTTTGGGTGCGAGAGTAAAGTTAGCGAGTTGAAATAGCCCCGTAGGAACAAGCTTTAGCTGTGATTGTTTAAAGCAGTTAGCAAAAGTAAAGCTAGTCGAGTAAACCACATCTATTCCATCAATTAATATCCACTAAATACGTAATACGCTTTTAAGCTGTATTTTATCCCCGTCCGTTTTTTTAAATTAGAACCAACCAGTGTCTCAAATGTAAACTCAGCCTCAGAGGCCGTGTGAGACAGATTAAAGTAATCGTAAAATAGAATATAGCAAACTAGGCATAGAAAGGCTTAGGGTGGTTTTGGTGGCGCCATTTGAGTGAGTTAAAACATATGCGCTTAAGAAAGTGTTTCAATTGTTTAGTTGCAATAGGCTGGTTTAGAGAACTGATTGAGGGATGTACTAAATAGTTAATTAATTTTTTTGAGATATAAAATAGAAGAAGTGAATGATAATAAATAATACTTAGTAGGAAAGTGGTGGAGGGAGCTGGATTCGAACCAGCGAAGGCTGAGCCGTCAGATTTACAGTCTGATCCCTTTGGCCGCTCGGGAACCCCTCCACACTATTTTTGTTACATTTGGCCCCACTTAACTTAGCGGTAAGAAAAGTGGTGGAGGGAGCTGGATTCGAACCAGCGAAGGCTGAGCCGTCAGATTTACAGTCTGATCCCTTTGGCCGCTCGGGAACCCCTCCAATGCAACGGCGCCGATAATAGCAAACTTATTATTTAAGTAAAGAAAAAAGCTAAAGAAATATCAAATAATGCCGATAAATATCTATTCATGAACATAATCGGCTAAAGTCTATGCAAATCGATGGATTGTTAATCACAGAGAGTCAGCTCGACAATCGCCTCGCGAAAAGCGTGAGTGAATCACGTCGTGGCGAGTTTGCGTTACTTTTAGCAATGTTATCTCATGATGCTCTGGATTTTAGTCAGTTTCATTTACCTAAAACCCCATTTGGCGCTGATGTAAAAGAATATGATGAATCACAACTGCGCGCAGAATTAGGGGCCGGACCTAAACAACCACTTGCCCCAGATGAGTTTGATATGCTCATTGGTGAGCATAACGCGCAACGTTTGCAACAAGCAGGCATGAGTGACATACGCTTACGTAGTTGTTTATCACCAGAGCCACTTGCTGTTCGAGACGATAAAAATCACATCCCACTTCATATCATTGATAACTGTGAACCCGTGGTTCGTAAGCGCCACCTTGATAAAGAAACCCAACTAGATAACCCCCAGATGGACGCAGCAGCCTTTTATGATAGCCTCAATAATGATGCCCTACATCAGCCCCTTCACTTAGCGCAAGCATGACACTGTATTGTAATAATTAGTCGTTAAAGTAATTTATTTCGTTAAGTGTAAAAAAAGCACCCAAATTTATATGCAGTTGCTATAATGCCCTTAAATGGGATTCAAAAATGCCATTATCATTAAACCAAGGTAATTTAGGAAAGTAATGAAGAAAACATTCACGCTGAATCACGAGAAAATCAAATACCCTCGCATGGTCGACGCTGCAAAGCATGAAGTGAAAAAATATTTGAAAAGAGAGCGTAACAAAACGTTGCCGTTCGATGCTGATTATTGGGCATTTGATTGTAAGTTTGGTAACACAGTAGAAGAAGCGCAAATTGTGCATGTTGCCGAAATTAATAATTGTATCAGCGAAATTGAAAAGCAGGGTTTATCGTCTTTTTATGTCGAAATCATTGCAAGGCCAGCACAGCGCCAGTCACATGATTTTGATGACGAAGCAGATGATTAAGCAATAACTGCTTTCATTGCTAAAGGAATGGGCTTGAGTGCCCATTTTTTGTGTCTGAAATAAAACCGAGTTTAGGGTAAGCTTGTGAAAAATTGAAAAGGAATTGATATGCTCATTAGAATTTTACCTGTGTTAGTTTTGAGCTCGCTGCTTCCATTCTCAGTAATGGCCAAACAAAGCTGTGGCTTTACTAAAAACAATAACCAACCCCTCAATGACAGTGACTGGCGCTATGCGACAGACCCTCATGGTAGTACAGCATCCATTAAAAAAGCATTACTACACGAAGAACAAGTATGGATAGCTTTTAGTAGGGTGCCTCGGGTCGACGCTAAAAATAACTCCTGGGTTGAATTGATCTATGACTTACCGAATAAAACCCTCGCAGGTCAATCAGGCATTATGCTTGAATACAAAAGTAGTACCGATCTCGTCGTTAAACTATCGCAACAAGACTATGGTGGTGAGGGCGATAAAAGTTATGCTCATTATCAATATACATTGCCGGCACAAACTCATTGGCAAACTAAATGTATTAATCTAAGCGACTTCTCTCGCCCAAACTGGACGCCTACCAGTTCAGTAGATAAAGGTATAATAAAAGAGCATGTTGACGCAGTTTATTTAGTGCCAGATTTAAAGGATGCAATGGGTGGCAAAGCGGTAGTTGCAGTTAAAAATATCAGTATTAGGCCTTAATCTATCTGCGAAAATGCACCATAGCCGCACAGATACGGTGCAATATAACTAAATACATTCACTTTTATAAAGCTAATGCATTGATATATATTAGCTTTAAAAAGTTGGTTCTGTTATTGCTACCTCTTCTGTACAGCGGTTTGGAGAAGCAACTATGGCAAGAATGAGCTATATAAGTAGTGTTGAGCGTTATCAAGAATATCAAACAGTGATCCATGATTTACTAAACTCGATTCTCGCAACCTTAGAAGATGGCATTAAAAAGCAGCAAGATAACCGTTTGCTGGTAGCTCAATATCCGTTTTTAGAATTACAATATTGCTTAGATAAAGATGGTTTACAGCAAGGTGATAACGTTTGTTTTAAACGTGAGTATATGAAAGTGCTTAATAACAAAGGGAACGCGCAGGATTTAAGTGATCGTCCTTACTTTCAAGAAATTCTCGCACATCAGCAAACCTGCTTTACTGCGCCTTATATTTCCATTGCCACACAACATTTATGTATTTCTGCAATAAAGCCACTGCGTGCACCTCAGAGCGAGCAAGGTTATTTGGTGGTGGATGTGTGCTTAACGCAATTAATTGAATTTATAATGGGGGATCGTACGCGTGCCAATATGACTCCATTTTTTAAGGCTGGTTACGGTATTATCGTTAGTTGTTTGTTTTGCTTAGTGCTGTTTTTACTTTATAAAGTATTTGGTGATATATATACCCTCTTATTCAATAGCTCTATGGAGGATGACCCACTAGAGGCGTTTAGTATAATAATTTTTATAACACTGGCTTTGGCTATTTTTGATTTAGGTAAAACCATACTTGAAGAAGAAATTTTGATGCATAAAGATATCTTTAGGCATAGCTCAACACGGCGAACTATCACACGATTTATTTCGACTATTTTAATCGCCGTCTCCATAGAGGCATTACTGACGATGTTTAAAGCAGCGTTGGGTCAATCTCAGTATTTGTTGCCTGCTATTTATATGATGCTTGCAGTGGTCGGTTTACTCGTTGCTCTAGCCGTTTACGTTTACCTTGGCGCTAAGGCTGAGACATTACTGCTTAACTCTCAGCGCCAAAGTAAAGCTAATTAATTAAATAAATTAACTTTTCCAGCAAACGTTTTTGACGTTCAAAGTGGAGTCAAAGCTGGATGAGCCAAATATAGTCGATGGGGATAAAAGAGTTCAACAAACTGCTCTCATGTTTTCAGTGCGCTATCAAATCGAAGAGATAAAAAAACCAGCTTAGTGCTGGTTTTTATCGTTTCTAATCTATTAAGAGTCGGCTAACTTTACGCGGATTTTGTTTTTATCAACATTACTCTGATTTAGTGCTTTTATAACACCTGAAGCCTCGGCTTCATTTGGCATTTCAACGAACGCAAAGCCTTTTGATTTACCCGTTTCTTTATCAAGTACCAGTGTGCATTCAGCTACTTTTCCATAAGCGGTGAATAAAGTACGAATATCTTGTTCAGTTGTTGTGCGGGCAAGGTTTCTAACTAATAGTTTCATAATAAACCATGTTTTAAAATAATTGCCCTAATTATCTCAAGGAAACCTCAATTGACCTAGTGATTAATTAAAAACCAACTAAATACTTTACTGAAAACTCAATGTTGTAAAAAATACGATAAATTGGTTGATTTTTTGTGGTTATTTAAAGTGCTAGTTGGTAATTTGTATTTTCGGTTTTGTTCTTACCAAAATGTTGCAGGTTATCTATGAACAACTATAAATCTAAATTACAAACTGCGTCAGTTACATTGCTTATAGCAAGTACTTTAATGGCATGTGGTAGTTCGGGTTCATCGACTCAAACCAACGCAGAAGCCGAAGTATCGGCCCAAGCTCCTGCGACTATTACGGGAGATTTAAGCTCGAGCATTACAGCGCTATTAACGGTGTCGGTTAGTGGGAAATTAAATGTTACGGATGAACAAAGTGACGAAGCCGCATTTGTAGAGCAAGCTAATTTTAGCACTGAGTATGGTGCTTTTACCTTAAGTAGTATAGGTAATTGGTCATACAACTTAAATATTAATGATAGCCGTATTGTACAGTTACTCGAGGGGGATACATTACAAGATAGCATACTCGTTAGCTCGCTTGATGGCACAACGGCAACAGTGTTAATTACTATTAATGGTAGTAAACAACTATCAGCAACGGGGTTTGTAATGTCATCAGAAGTGACGCTTAATTCCGATGGGGCTAATACTGGGCTTGATGCATACACGCTTATCGAGAATGTATTTTCACAAGGCGCGATAGAAGCCCCTGATATGTATGAAGGCAATCATCAAGGTGTGCTGCACATTATTGAAGATACCGATGATGTAATTGGCAATCACTTTGTATTTTTAGCTCACAGAGATACAGATCAAGACAAAGATAAAGGGCTAAGTGACAGACAACGTAATGAAATAAAAGCGTACGATAAATCCCCCCAAGAGACCTTGGCTTATAAAGGAGATACTTTTCAGTATAGTTGGAAGTTTAAAGTAAGTAGTGAGCTTGAACTGACGAGTAAATTTAGTCATTTTTTTCAACTAAAAGCCCGTAATGACAATAATGACAACAGCAACGGAAATGACGACCAGCCAATCATCACACTCTCAGGTGCACAAAAAAACAGTACAGGTAATCAACTGCAGGTCCGTTACAGTGCTGGATTTGATGAAAACGGTAACAGTACTGGGCTTGATAAAAACCTAATTGAAACTGACTGGTCACTTATTACAGATGAGTGGGTACACGTTTTCGTACAAGCGACTTTCAGTGAAGATGGTAAGTTTGATATGACATTAACCCGGCTAAGTGATAATGAAGAAATATTTAATATCAGTGAGCAGCACATTGATATGTGGCGTGGTGTTTTAGCGCAAGACTTTGCTCGCCCTAAGTGGGGTATCTATCGCTCTATTGTTGAAACAGATAGCCTCAGAGCAGAAGAAGAGCAAGTAAGGTTCGCCGACTTTTCGATTAAAAAAGGTACCTTGGCACAATAGTAATAGCTTGCTAAATAAAATGCGCTGACAGCCGATATAAACTAATAGCGATATTAACAAGTAAAATAATATGGAAGTTAATTCAAATAATACCAATTTAGCATCTCAGTTTATATCGACTAGTTCAGAAGTGAAAGTCAATAAATCTGTCAATAGTAAAGAGCAATTAAATAGTGAAATGGAGCGCCTAGCGAAGGATACATACCATAAAGATCAGCCTAAAGAGCCTGAAGCGACCTATGATAAGCCAATGACTATTGCAACAAATCACGTTCTAACATCTAGAGCAGCAGAAGAAAAAGCATTAACTAATATTCGATTCGCTACTGTGAATCTCTACCTGCCTGGTGGTGAAGTATCTCAGTCTGTGGAAAAGATGTTTACCCAGTATGACGATATTATGGCTGAAATAGTGGCCGAACAACCATCATTAGCGAATAAAGACTGGGGTATATCAATCAGTCAATCAGGTGAGCTAGAAGTTACAGGTTCCATTAGTGATAAAGAGAAAAGTCTTATATCTAAAAAATTAAATGACAACGGGGATTTTGTGGCCGCAGCTAAGAAATTTAAATCGAGCATGCTAGAGCACATTGACATGGGCGTTCGGGGGTGGTCAAGTTACGACGTAAACGAAGATAATTTCTCAAAAACATTTGATTTAAAAGAAATTCTGGATAATTCACAAGGCACTGAAAGCTTTAAACAGGCTTGGAATAAGGACTTTAGCTGGCTTGAGTTAAACGATAATATCTCATCTCAACTTAGAAGAAATGCAGAGCGAAAGTAATTTATCAATAAGCATATTTAACTTCTGCTTTACTTGCTAATTGGCTGCGCAAATTTTCTTGGTATGAAAATATATCAAAACCATTATCAAATGCTTTTGCATTGGGTCCGTATGAACTATCTAAAAGTGCCTTTATATCAATATTGTCTTTAAAATTTTCTTGGGTAACATCATATTTTCCCCAATATTTCCCTTTCCCATCATACCCACGGTCATACTCTTGTCCTTTTATTAAAATGTCAGGTAATTCTTTAACTAAACTTACTACATCTTTATCTGCATTGAGCTTGTCCTCAAGATAGGATTTTTCCTCATCAGTAATATCACCTGAAACAACTAATTTATCATCACTATTAATAGAGAACCCCCAATCTTTTTGAGCTAATGATGGAGATGATATTTCTAGTTCTTTCAGGAAACTTTCATATTTAGGTCTAAGTTGACTTAACTTTTTGGGTAGTTCACCAAAACTTATTGTATTAGTCATTTTATCTAAAAGTTCAGATTCAGATTTATGGGCAGTTATACCAAGGGGCCTCTCATAAGTGCTCTGATTTTTTGGGATATGTTCATCTTTATGGTAAATATCATTAGTAAACTTTTGCTGTTTATTAATTTTTTCATCGGGGAGATTATCTGACAATTTTCCAACATTAACGGGCTTTGATTCATTCTCATGCTGTGTGGTTGCTATGTTAGTTAAAGTGTTATGGGCTATGTTCATATTTAATTCCATTTATAACGAAAAATCTTAGCGTCACTACCTTTATCGGTTCCAAACATAAAACCTTGATTGTTTTTTATGAATTTACATTAGGCTCGCAAACACTGTGACTGTGATTCGGTACGCGTAAATTGAAGATGTTATGTATGATATTGGAGTTGCTACAGCTCATTTGTATATGCCAGGCGGTGAAGTCCCTAAAGCGGTTGAAAAAATGCTTTCACCCTATGATAAGGTCATGGCTGAATTAAGAAATGAACAACCTTCTTTAGCAAATAAAAGTTGGGGCATCGCTATCAATGAGTCAGGTGAGCTTACAGTAACTGGTTCTGTTAATGATGAAAAGACAATCATTGCAGAAAACTAAATAGTAATGAAGAGTTAGTCACTGCTGTTAATGACTTTAAGGCTAATTATTTAAAGTATATTAAGATGGAGCCTAGGGGGTGGGGTAATTACCGCGTAAATGAAAGTAATTTTGCTGAAGTTTTTGATTTTAGAGAAATGCTAGAAACCTTAAGAAGTAATGAAGACTTTAAAGGAACATGGGATTATGAAACCAATTGGCTTAAGTTAAACGATAATGTTTCGGCACAACTGAGAAACAATGCTTCGAAACGTTAGTCGTATTAGTCTCGAGTAACATAGGTGAAAATTGTGGTTTGTTAACCGTTAGCTATGCTTTTAAAAGTACATAACTAACGATTTTTCAATGCTATAAAAAGTAATTATTTTACTTCTTTACCGGCGGCTTGTTGATCAGCGTGATAGCTTGAACGAACAAACGGGCCAGAAGCTGCATGAGTAAAGCCAATTTCATCAGCGTATTCTTTAAGCGCGTCAAACTCTGCAGGTGGCACGTAACGTTTTACTGGCAAGTGATGTTTAGAAGGTTGTAGATATTGACCTACAGTTAGCATGTCGACGTTGTGTTCACGTAAATCACGTAATACTTCTTCGATTTCGCTAATTTCTTCACCTAGGCCTACCATTAGACCCGATTTAGTTTTCACTTCTGGGTGCGCTTCTTTAAAGCGGCGAAGTAACTCTAATGACCATTTATAATCCGCACCTGGTCGCGCAAGTTTGTATAAACGCGGCGCAGTTTCAAGGTTGTGGTTAAATACGTCAGGTGGCGTTTCAATCAAGATCTCTAGTGCACGGTCCATACGACCACGAAAATCAGGCACTAAGATTTCGATGGTAATAGTTGGATTATGCTTACGAATTTCACGGATACAATCAGCAAAATGTTGTGCACCACCATCACGTAAATCATCACGGTCAACGGATGTGATAACGACATAGCTTAGCTTCATATCTTTGATAGTCAGGGCAAGCTTTTCAGGTTCAGCTGCATCAGGTTTCAAAGGGCGACCGTGTGCTACATCACAAAACGGACAACGACGAGTACATATTGCCCCTAAGATCATAAATGTTGCGGTACCGTGGTTAAAACACTCAGACAGGTTAGGGCATGACGCCTCTTCACACACTGAGTGTAAGCCGTGCTTACGCATTGCTTGCTTAATGCCGTCGATACGTTCAGTTGATTTTGGTAAACGTATTTTTAGCCACTCTGGCTTGCGCAACATTTCAGTTTTTTCAGTCGGTAATACTTTTACTGGGATCAACGCCATTTTTTCTGCGTCGCGTAGTTTTACCCCTGGTTCCATCTTGACTGGTTTATTCATTCGTTTTCAAACCCTTCAGTATGCTTAACCTGTGTTGCGTTAAGCTTTTTGATCATATGTTTAACTAATCCATTGCCCGCTTGATCTAGGCTTTGTGGACCGTTTAAATCAGTTGTTTGCACCATGTTCATACCTGCATAACCACATGGGTTAATACGTAAGAATGGGCTTAAATCCATACTTACATTTAAGGCGAGGCCATGAAATGAGCAGCCGCGACGAACGCGAAGACCCAGCGATGCTATTTTACTATCGTTTACGTACACGCCAGGCGCATCGGCTTTTGCGTATGCATCGATGTCATATTCTTTTAATGTATCAATGATACATTCTTCAAGCCAAGTTACTAATTCACGCACGCCAATTTTTAAGCGGCGTAAATTAAATAATACGTACATCATTTGCTGACCTGGACCGTGATAGGTTACTTGACCACCACGATCAACTTTGATCACTTCAATATCGCCTGGGGCAAGTAAGTGTTCTTCTTTACCTGCTTGGCCTTGGGTAAATACAGGCTCGTGCTCAACTAGCCAAATTTCATCGGCAATTGCGTCATCGCGAGTGTCGGTAAACTCTTGCATTTTTTGCCATATCGGCATGTAACGCTGGCGGCCTAGTTGGCGTACGATTAGCGTATTTTCGCTCACTGCAAACTCCAATTATGGCTTAAAGCATGTGACGGACGTCATCGATATTGCTGATCACGTTGTAGATTTCTTCGATGTGCTTGCCACTTGTTACCGTTGCAACGAGGGTCACTGATTCATAATTGCCTTTGCTACTTGGTTTTACTTTAGGTGCATAATCACCAGGCGCAAGCGGCTGTAACTTTTCAAGAATTTGGTCAGTTAAATTAACGTTTGCTAAGCCCATGATTTTAAATGTAAACGGGCAAGGGTACTCTAAGTACTCATCAAATTTAGTATTTTCTACAGGTGTAGCCACGACGATGACTCCTCACTTAATGCTCTAATAACTGACTAATAAACCTACACTCGACCTTGTAGGTTAGATATGGTGCGCATTCTAGCATTTTTCAGGCAAAAAAAAACGCCTTGCAGTGCAAGGCGCTTAGATTACTTTTACATTATTTGTAAACGTAAGTAATCATAAATTTTGCTAAAGAAACTACCTTCTTCAACTTCTTCAAGCGTTACAAGCGGATACTGAGCTATTTCTTCGCCTTCTAGCTGTAAGAACAAAGTACCTACCTTCGTGCCTTTAGCTAGAGGTGCCTCTAGCGTTTTGTCTAATTCGAAGTTAGCCTTTAAGTTTTTACGTTGACCGCGTGGTATCGTAATAGGTGTATCTTCTAAAATACCCAGCGACACATTTTCTTTGTTACCCATCCAAATACGTTGCTCGGCAAAACTATCACCCGCTTTATAAGGAGTGGTTGTCTCAAAAAAGCGGAAGCCATAATTTAGTAATTTTTTACTTTCAACTTTACGCGCTCGCTCACTCGAAGTGCCCATAACAACAGCGATTAAACGCATGTCGTCTTTCGTTGCTGAGGTAACTAAGCTGTAGCCTGCTTCTGATGTATGACCCGTTTTAATACCATCAACATTTAAGCTTTCATCCCATAATAGTGAATTACGGTTGTATTGCTTAATGCCATTGAAGGTAAATGATTTCTCAGCGTAAAGTGCATACTCTTCAGGTACATCACGAATTAGCGCCGCTCCTAACGTTGCCATATCACGTGGTGTAGTAAAGTGCTCGTTAGTATCTAAGCCGTGGCTATTAATAAAATGAGAATTACTCATGCCTAATTTTTCAGCGTGGGCATTCATTAAATCAGAAAAAGCACTTTCGCTACCAGCAATGTGCTCGGCCATAGCAACACAGGCATCATTACCTGATTGAATGATAATGCCACGGTTTAAATCTTCAACACTAATTTGTTTACCTACTTCGATAAACATTTTAGAAGAATCAGGGAAGTTTTTAGCCCATGCTTTTTCACTCACGGTGACCATGTCAGTAGGGGCAATGTTGCCGGCTTCAATTTCGGTACCGATTACGTAGCTGGTCATCATTTTTGTTAAGCTAGCTGGTGCTAGACGAGTATCTGGCTCACCTTCAGCAATGACTTTACCAGTGGTAAAATCAACAAGGAAATAACCTTTTGCATTAACTTGTGGAGGCGCAGGGATGATTTGTGCAGTTGCGGAGAAAATGGCAGCAGAACAGACTAAGCCGCACACACCGTTGAGAATTTTGTATTTAAATGATTTCATCATACTCATTAATGGTTAAAGTTAAAGATTCGCGTAGAGCTATTCTAAAGGTGTTATTGACCGTAAAGCAAGAACGCGTTTTGAAATTGGTTTTGTTTTAATTTTTCGAGCACTAGCTGAGCTTGTTCAGCGTCTTTAATTGGTCCTAGTCGCAACCTATAAATGGCATCTTTTTCTACAATACTTGTAGGTAAATGGTACTGCTGACGCAAGGTTGAGGCGAGGGCTTCAATATTTGCTAATGTACTGCCCGCTGCAACTTGGATATAACTTGGACGTGTGGGCGAATCCGATAGTGTAATAGCCTCAAGCTTAACCTTGGCTGTACCATGGTTGTAATAACCAAGCTTATAAGCTGCAGCGTATGATAAATCTATGATTCTATCATCATGAAATGGACCACGATCATTCACTCGTACAATGGCTGATTTACCGTTAGCCGTATTGGTTACCCGAACAAAACTCGGTAGGGGCAGTGTCTTATGTGCGGCAGTCATGGCAAACATATCATAGGTTTCACCATTTGATGTGTGGTAGCCATGAAATTTGCGCCCATACCAAGAGGCTATACCTTCTTCTTTGTAACCAGTTTCATCCAGCATGGGGGTATAATTTTTACCAAGTACAGTATAAGGGCGGCCTGCGCTGGCACTTTTTATTACTTCAGTTACAACAGCATCTTGCATCTCTAACACGGTTGGCGCACGTAAAGGTGCAGCGTCATGTTTCATGCTGTAACGGCTGCTGTGATCCGTTTTACTGCCTGAACTACTACAGCCACTTAAAACAATGCTAAAGAGCACTAAACTAATATACTTCAACATCCACTTCATTATTTTAAAAGCATCCTTTTATCGGTTGCAATTGACATGATTATGCCAAAGCCAGCCATGAGTGTAACCATTGACGTACCACCATAACTAATGAGTGGTAAAGGAACACCGACAACCGGTAAGAGCCCTGATACCATGCCAATGTTGACGAATACGTAAACGAAAAATGTTAGCGTAAGTGCACCTGCCAGTAATTTTCCAAAGGCGTCTTGGGCATTCACAGCAATGTATAAGCCGCGACCAATGATAAATAAATACATACACAGCAATATGCATACGCCAAATAAACCAAACTCTTCGCTGAGTACGGAGAAAATGAAATCAGTGTGGCGCTCAGGTAAAAATTCTAATTGTGATTGGGTACCTTGTAGCCAACCCTTACCTTCAATGCCACCAGAGCCTATCGCTATTTTAGATTGAATAATATGATAACCAGAACCAAGTGGATCGCTTTCAGGATTGAACAAAGTGAGTACACGTTGTTTTTGATAGGCATGCATGCCGTAGTGCCAAAATGGCCATGCTGCAAGGGCAACTAAGCCAGTTAAAAAGCCGATTAGCCGCCAACTCAAGCCAGATAAAAACAGGACAAATACGCCAGAGCTGGCAATTAATATCGATGTGCCCAAGTCAGGTTGTTCTTTAATGAGTAGGGTTGGTAACATTACAATGGTAAAACCAACCACCAAATGTAACGCTCTTGGGGGTAAGTGGTTACGTCCTATGTACCAAGCTACCATCATTGGTACGGCGATTTTCATCAGTTCAGACGGCTGAAAACGCGTCACCCCCAAATCTAACCAACGCTGTGCTCCTTTCGAGCTTACACCAAATAACAATACGCCAACGAGCATCAGTAAACCTGCGCAGTATAATGGGATGACGAGTCGCTTTAGGGTCGCGGGGCTAAATTGAGCTAAAATAAACATGCCAATAATTGCGCCGGCCATTCGTGTTGCGTGACGTACCATCATGGCGGAGTTTTGCCCACTAGCGCTATAAACAATGGCAAGGCTTGCCCCCATCATGGCAAGTAAGGCGATGAGCAATGGCAAATCTAAATGAAGTTTGTCCCAAATTGAGCGCTTATCGTTTAATTGCATTATTGTTTTGCACTCCCAGCAAGGGTTACAGGGTTCGCTGAAAAATAGTAATCCATTAATTGGCGTGCAATTGGTGCACCGACAGAACTACCGCCACCGGTGTTTTCTACCACCACAGATACCACAATTTGTGGGTCGTCAAATGGCGCAAAACCAATATAAATGGCGTTGTCACGTTGGCGCTCCTTGAGAGATTTAGCATCATAGCGTTCACCTTGGGCAATACTCACCACTTGAGCTGTACCGGTTTTTCCTGCAGGGTCGTAGTTTGCGCCCTTAAAAGCTCTATGGGCAGTACCGGTTACTTTTTTTACCGTGTTATGCATAGCGTCTAGCGAAATACGCCAGTGATCTGGGTTCTTTAAAACAACAGGGGGCTTTTCGTCATTGTTAATTTGCGTTACTTCGTTTTCTTTTTTCGCAACTTGGACTAAATGAGGGGGATGATTAAGCCCTTTATTAACTAAAATGTTGGTTGCATTGGCTATTTGCATTGGTGTGGCTGTCCAATAACCTTGGCCGATGCCCACAGATATCGTATCGCCACGCCACCAAGACTCACGAAAACGGCCTTCTTTCCACTCTTTAGAGGGTAAGATTGCTGTTGTTTCTTCGTGTATGTCAATGCCCGTTAAATCACCAAAACCAAATTGCGCCATAAAGTCACTGATTTTAGTAATCCCCAATCGATAAGAGACATCGTAAAAGTAAGTATCGCAGGATTCTTCAATTGCTTTATAAACATCCACATGGCCATGTCCCCAACGCTTCCAGTCACGCCATTTGTG
The DNA here is from genome assembly GCF_030408095.1 of Pseudoalteromonas sp. APC 3893. Lineage (NCBI taxonomy): Bacteria > Pseudomonadati > Pseudomonadota > Gammaproteobacteria > Alteromonadales > Pseudoalteromonadaceae > Pseudoalteromonas > Pseudoalteromonas sp. APC 3893. The sequence goes on along the minus strand of NZ_JASDCD010000003.1, from coordinate 85,996 downwards.
TTCTACATTCGGGATTTGAAAAAAGCCCGGATCCCACATTTTTGTATGCTCAGTGACTAAGCCCTCTTCTAAAGCAAGAATGGCCATATGAGGCTTAACTGTTGATGCAGGGGCATATCGACCCTGCGTAGTTCGATTTATTAATGGGCGATCTGGATTGAGTAAGGCTTTATAATTTTTACTACTAATACCGTGCACAAATAAATTTGGGTCATAGCTTGGGTTTGAATACAAGGCGAGTACTCCGCCATCTTTTGCATCCATAACCACAATTGCACCGCGCATATCTTTTAGCGCGTGCTGGGCTATTTGCTGTAAGCCAATATCTAGAGTGAGCACGAGGTCGTGACCAGGCTCTGGCGGGGTCATACTTAAAGTGCGAATTACGCGCCCACGGTTATTTACTTCAACACGTTGGGAGCCCACTTGACCATGCAGCAATTGCTCGTAGTATTTTTCGATACCTAATTTCCCAATATCGTGGGTAGCACGGTAATTAGTTGCTTGGTCTTGTGATTCAAGTTTAGTGAGCTCTTTACGGTTTAGTTTAGCCACATAGCCTAAAGCATGGGTGAGGGTATCGGCATAAGGGTAATAACGAGCTAACCGTGCCTCGATACTAAAACCAGGAAACTTATGTTGATTAACCGAAAACTTTGCGACTTCTTGCTCGTTTAAGCGAGCTTTTAATACTTGGCTTTTAAAACGGCGGTTGTGCTTTATATCCTTTATAAAGTCATTACGTTGTTGCTCTGAAATATCAATTAGCTTACTCATTTCGCTAAGAGAAGTGTCAAGATCATCAACGTCTTCAGGTATTACTTCAAGGTTATAAACCGGTTTGTTCTCTGCCAGTAATACACCATTACGGTCATAAATAAGCCCACGATTTGGCGCGATAGGAATGACTTTTATGCGGTTGTCGTTGGAGCGAGTTTGATAATCTTGATGATCGTCAACCTGTATAGTGTATAAGTTAGACAACAATACAGCGACTAAAATAGTGACAAAAACAAAACCCACAAACGCGCGACGAGCAAACAGATTAGCTTCTGCTGAGTGATCTCGAATTGTGGGTCTTCTTTTGAGCATAGATGATTACTCGCGATGATAAGGATGGTTGTTGTTTACACTCCATCCTCTATACAAGCTTTCAGCCACTATGATGCGTACTAAAGGGTGTGGTAGGGTTAAGTTTGATAACGACCACTTTTGCTCAGAAGCAGCGATACATTCTGGTGCCAGTCCTTCTGGGCCACCAATAAGCAAACTGACATCGCGGCCATCTAATTGCCACTTTTCCATGTTTTTTGCTAATTGATGGGTATCAAGAGCTTTACCTGTTACCTCTAAAGTAACAATCCGATTGCCTTTCGGTATCGCAGCAAGGGTTTTTTCACCTTCGATATGTAGAATCCGCTTTATATCGGCATTTTTGCCACGCTTACCTGCTGGGATCTCAATTAACTCCAATGCCATATCTTTTGGAAAACGGCGCTGATATTCAGCAAAACCCGTTTCAACCCATGCTGGCATTTTGGTACCAACGGCAATCATTTGTATTTTCACGCGTGTACTTCCAAACTCAGATTAAAATAGCTGCCGTTAGCTCCAAAGCTTTTCTAGATCGTAGTAGCTACGTGCTTGATCTTGCATAACATGCACAACTACATCACCTAAATCAACCAGTACCCATTCGCCTTCGTTTTGACCTTCATATCCCAGCGGCTCTTCACCTGCGTGGCGGGCTTCTTTGGCAACATGATCAGCAATCGATTGTACATGGCGTTTAGAGTTACCAGAGCACACAAGCATGTAGTCAGTAATGTCAGAATTGCCTCTTACATCAAGCTGAACCACATCACGGGCTTTCATATCGTCAATTTTGTCTAAGGCAAAGGCGAGTAGTTGTTTCGAATCCAAAGTGTTATCTCATTAAAAAAGGGAATAGTTACTATTTTATCACGCTGATGAGTTTTATTCATCACTTAGATAAAGTTCATGGCTATGTATATAGTGACTCACAGTACTTGGCAGAAGTTCCCGGCAAAGTTGGCCTTTTTTTATTTTCTGGCGAATATCACTCGATGCCACATCCATAACTTGACCAGGTAAAAAATACAGTCTGCCAGCAAGCTCACTGTGCAAGGTATCTAACGAGGTGGTTTGTGCGTTAGTTTGGTATTGTTGCAGTTGTGCACTTAAATTGGTTGTTTGATTTGGCCGTTGATACACCACAATGTGGCATAGTTGTGTAATTGCTTGCCATTCAAACCACTTATCTAGGGTGTTAAATGAATCAAGGCCAATTAAAAATAGAATAGGCTCGTTGGGATATTCATCGCGCAGCTCTTGTAAACTAAGCAATGAATAAGAAGGCCCTTTGCGCTTTAGTTCGCGTAAATCCAATGAGAAGCTGGGAAAAGGAGCTATAGCGGCTTCTAACATGGCAATACGATGTGAGTTGCTAATGCCCGGTTGGGCTTTATGAGCGGGAATAGCGCAGGGCATAAAGCGCAATTGTGAAAGCTTTAGATGCTCAACACATTGCTGCGCCATGTTAAGGTGGCCTAAATGAACTGGATCAAAAGTGCCACCAAATAGTGCAATCATCTTCAGCTCCTGGTTATGGATCTAACGGGTGAGCAGGAAGTGCAACAGCAACGGGTTGGCAAAAAACCAAACATATATGAGCCAAGGCTTGATAGGGTTTAATTAAATTACCTTGCTTATAGCTGGCATCAAATTGTGCTAATAAACTAATAATATGTTCAAGGGTGTGTACTGTTAAACGATTAAGCGCTTGGCTAATTGGCCCTTGTTGGTTTTTCCAAATGGCTTTTTGTTTAAACAAGGCCGTTAGGTTCTCGCCTTGTTGCAACCCTAATTGAAGACTCAATAGGGTGTTAGCTTCTTTATTAATAGTCCATAAAATGCTGACTGCCTCGGTGTTATCACCAGAGAGTTTAGTCAAAACTTTAATTGCTTGGCGGCTATTTCCCTGAAGCAGAGCATCGCTTAAATCAAAAATATCGAACTTAGCTTGATTAAGTAAGCCTTGCAGTACTCGTTGTTGGTCAATTAAAGCATTCCCATGCAGTAAAGACAGTTTTTCGAGCTCTTGAAAACAGGCCAGTAAGTTACCTTCAGTGGCGTCAATTAAGGTTCGCTTTGCATCAGGTTGCATATTAATAGCGAGTCGCGCACATTGTTCATCTAACCAACGCTGCAAATGATTACCGCTAAGCGGGTAGCAAGGTACAAATACACCGTGTTTATCTAGCGCTTTAAACCATGCACTGCGTTGAATATCTTGGCTTGCTTTAGCGCCTGTGACAATTAGTAGGGTATCTGGATTTGTTAGTTCAACGAGCTTTTTAAATGTTTGGCTGCCAACAGTGCCTGGCTTTTGACCATTGAGATCAAGCTCAATTAAAGTACGGGCACTAAATAGTGACATGCTTTGATATTGCGCGATCAGCTCTTGCCAATCAAAGCCGGGCATTAATGTAAACTTTATTACTTCGTCAAAACCGTGCTGTTTTGCACATGTACGAATTTGCTGGGCACATTGTGCTATTTGAAAAGGTTCTTCACCAAACACTAGATAAAAAGGCTGTAGCGCTTTTTTTAACTCATTAGGTAGTTGATTAGCGTAACAGCGCATTATAGTTGCGAAAGCTCTCGTACTATACGACGACTTGCCTGCATACGAATTTCATTTAGCAGCAAATCAAGCTCTTTTGCTTTTGCCAAAGCGTTATCAGGATCGTCTTGATAATTACGATACAGCTCAAAGCTTTGATTGATAGGATCAAGGCCTGGGCGTTTTAATGTGTAAGCAACACTGTATGCAAGTTCGTATTCAGCCACTTGTCCGTTTTTAAATAGCGATAAAATTTGGCGCTCTAAACGGTCTTTTGATAAATACAGTTGTGCGACATTGTTTTCCGGCGCTGAAAGTAACTCCACTTTACTGAGGGTAAGTTCTTTTTCAAGCATGGCGAATAGTGCTGATTTTTCATCATCACCGGTGAGGGTAATAATTTTTAGATCATCCGGCAAGCTCGATGCTTTTTTTAAGTGAAAGCCACAGCTGGTAAGTAAAAAACAGACTAGCACTAAGGCTAGTCCGTTTTTAAAGGCATTGAATGATGCCATATTAGTTAGCAACCACGTTAAGTAGTTTACCCGGTACGTAAATAACTTTACGGATTGTTACACCGTCAGTAAATTTAGTCACGTTAGGCTCTTCAAAAGCAAGTGCTTCAACTTGCTCTTTAGTTGCATCAGCCGGCACGGTTAATTTTGCACGTAACTTACCGTTTACTTGCACGATGATAAGCTTCTCATCTTCAACCAAAGCAGACTCGTCAACTGTTGGCCAAGCGGCATCAAGAATGTCACCTTCTTTGCCAAGCTCTTGCCATAATTGATGTGACAAATGCGGTGTGATTGGTGCAAGCATTATTAATAGTGCTTCAAGTGCTTCGTTAGCAATCGCAACATCTTGTTTATCAGCCAGAGGGGCTTTTAACAATTTGTTTGAGATTTCCATGATAGCGGCAATCGCAGTATTAAATGTTTGACGACGTTCAACATCATCAGTCACTTTTGCAATTGCTTTGTGTAGCTCACGACGAAGTACTTTTTGTGGATTTGTTAACGCTGATTTATCAAGTGCTTGGTAACCTACTGTGTTTACATCAACCGCGTATTTCCATACACGTTTAATGAAACGGTGTGCGCCTTCAACACCCGAGTCAGACCATTCAAGTGTTTGCTCAGGTGGTGCGGTAAACATCATAAACAAACGAACAGTATCAGCGCCATATTGAGCGATAACTTGTTGTGGGTCGATACCGTTGTTTTTCGACTTTGACATTTTGCTCATGCCTGATGAGAACACCGGCTCGCCATCGTCTTTATGCCATGCTTTTGTTACACGGCCTTTGTCGTCTGTTTCGGTTTCAACATCGCTTGGCGAAATCCACACATCGCCGCCTTTCTCATCTTTACGATAGAAAGTTTCAGCCAGTACCATGCCTTGGCAAAGTAGGCGGTCAAACGGTTCATCTGAGTTTACTAACCCAAAGTCACGTAATAATTTATGGAAAAAGCGCGAGTACAATAAATGTAAAATTGCGTGTTCAATACCACCAATGTATTGGTTAACTGGTAGCCAGTAATTAGCAGCTGCTGGGTCTAACATGCCTTCATCATGACGTGGGCTACAGTAGCGTGCGTAATACCAAGACGACTCCATAAAGGTGTCAAAGGTATCTGTTTCATGAAACGCAGGTTGTCCGTTAACCGTGGTTTTAGCCCACTGTGGATCAGCTTTGATTGGCGATGTTACACCGTTCATTACCACGTCTTCTGGTAAACGCACTGGTAGCATATCTTCAGTAGCAGCAAGTTCTTTACCATCTTCATCGCTAAGCATTGGGATTGGCGAACCCCAGTAACGCTGGCGGCTTACACCCCAGTCACGTAAGCGGAAGTTGACTTTACGCTCGCCTACACCCAGTGCTTCAAGCTTATCTGCAACCGCGTTAAATGCACCGTCAAAGTCAAGGCCATCAAACTCACCTGAGTTCACTAATATGCCTTTTTCAGTGTACGCTTCTTGATCAAGGTTTACTTCAAGTTCAGAACCCGCAACAGGCGCGATAACTTGTTTTATATCTAGGCCGTACGCTGTCGCGAATTCATAATCACGTTGATCGTGTGCAGGTACTGCCATTACAGCGCCAGAGCCGTAATGCATTAATACAAAGTTGGCAACCCAAATTGGTACTTGCTCACCCGTTAGTGGGTGGGTTGCATAAAAGCCTGTAGCGATGCCTTTCTTTTCCATGGTTGCCATGTCTGCTTCAGCAACTTTGGTGTTTTTACATTCTTCAACAAACATTGCCACAGCGTCGCTATTTTTAGCCGCTTCTTGAGCAATAGGGTGCGCACCTGCAACCGCAAGATAAGTGACACCCATGAAAGTATCAGGGCGAGTCGTATATACGCTGAATTTTTCGTTGTTATCAGTGCGCGTGAACTCGATATCTAAACCTTCAGAGCGGCCAATCCAATTGCGCTGCATGGTTTTTACTTGCTCAGGCCAATCTTCGAGTTTGTCTAAGTCGTCAAGTAGCTCTTGTGCGTAGTCGGTAATTTTAATAAACCACTGTGGGATTTCTTTTTGTTCAACCACTGCACCAGAACGCCAACCACGACCATCAATTACTTGCTCGTTAGCAAGTACTGTTTGGTCAACTGGATCCCAGTTTACCGTCGACATTTTTTTATACACTAAGCCTTTTTCGTAAAGCTTGGTGAAAAACCATTGTTCCCACTTGTAGTAGTCAGGGTGGCACGTTGCGATTTCACGATCCCAATCATAACCAAAACCTAATTGCTTAAGCTGGGTACGCATGTAATCAATGTTTTCGTAGGTCCATTTTGCAGGGGCTGTTTTGTTTTTAATAGCCGCATTTTCTGCTGGTAGACCAAACGCATCCCAACCCATAGGTTGCATTACATTTTTACCTTGCAAGCGTTGGAAGCGAGAAACAACATCACCAATGGTGTAGTTACGCACATGACCCATATGCAGTCGGCCGCTTGGGTATGGGAACATAGAAAGGCAATAATACTTTTCTTTGCTCTCGTCTTCGGTGGCTTTAAATACTTGGTTTTCTTCCCAGTAGGCTTGGACTTTTGACTCTATGTCTTGCGGGTTATATTGCTCTTGCATCAACGATTCCAGACTTCTTGCAAACTAATAAAAAATTGTTAAATAGGATAACCCAAAATAAACGCTAATCACAGCAGCAAATAAACGGATTTTATAATTTCACTACTAAATTAGTTTTCAGGGCAGGTTAACCTATACTCAAGTATGTTGATTACTTGATTTAACGCAGTTTTGAAGGAGTATAAAATGGCTGATTATAAAACTTGGTTAACCGATTTAACTGACTGGCTTAAAGATGTAAAAGATCACGAGCTTAAAGATGCAATGGACAAATTTGTGGAATCTGAGCAAGCGCTAAAAAGCCTTGGCCAAGAAAAACTGGAATTATATCGCAACTATTTAAAGCGTGATATTGAGCATATTCAAGAGCATGATAAACATTACGATTCTCTTGCATGGCAAGAGCTTAAAGAGTCTTTGTGGTTTGAATTGTCACATATAGAAGATAAAACCCAGTTAGAATGGCACGCATTAAATCAAGATTTTAAACACAATGGTGTTTATCACCAAGGTGAATGGATAGCCATGGGCACATTAGTGTGTAAGAATTGCAGCCATAGTTATGATATTTATCATGCCGCGCAAATTAGAGCTTGTTCAGAATGTAACGGCATCTACTTTACCCGCCGAGCATTACAACCGTAAAATAGTGCACAACAGATATGTTGAGCGCATTTAAATAAATCAGCCAATTAGCTGATACAAAAAGAAGTTAGAATGACGAAAAAATTGCTGCCATTACCTGTGTCTGCCCTTGCGCCGACGATTTCACTCAATCACGTGCAAACTTGCATGAGTAACCCTTACCCTGAAACACTGACTTTTATTGGTCAACAGCGCGCACAAAGCGCGCTGGACTTCTCATTAGGCATGGAACTACCTGGTTATAATGTTTATGTTATGGGTGAAGCTGCGCATGGTCGTTTTACTTTAGTAAAAGACAAATTAGAGGCACACAGTAAAGGTCGGCCGACGCCAAACGAGTGGTTGTACGTTAATAATTACGACGATCACCGTGAGCCAATCGCACTATTTTTACAAGCAGGGCAAAGCAAGCAATTGGCCGATGATATCGACTCGTTTATCGACGAGGTACTCGACACCTTTCCAGCAGCATTTGATAACCCTGCTTATCAGCGCAAAAAGAAAAAAATAGACCGTGAATTTAATGACGCTTATGACGCTGCAATCACCGAAGTTGAAATTGCTGCACTTGAACAAAGCGTTGCTTTGATTGAAGAAAAAAGCGTTGTTGGCTTTGCGCCATTAATTGATGGTAAACAATTAAGTGATGCTGAGTTTGCAGCTCTTGATGATGACTTACGCGAGCAATTTTATGAGGTTATCGAAAAACTCGAAGATGCTTTGATTGAAGCGTTAATTGAATTACCACGTTGGAAGCGTGAGTCCTCAGAAAAACTACGTAATTTAAAAAAATCCACCGCAGAGCTTGCGACTAAACCGCTGTTAAAAGATCTAGAACATAAGTATGCCGCCCATATTGGTGTACTACGTTATTTAAAAGATATTCGAGTTGAAATTATTGATGCAGTTCTTGAGTGGCTAGATGACGAAGATGTAAGCGACGAAAACAAAGAAGATTTTGATAGCAAAGGTATGTTGACCGACTTTTTTGCGCCCAATATCTTAGTAGAATTTAAAGAAGGTGATGCCGCACCGGTCGTCTATGAGCCCAACCCAACGTTTGGCAATATTTTTGGCAAAATAGAGTATGCCGCGTCGCAAGGCTCATTGATCACTAGCTATCGGTCAATCCAGCCCGGGGCACTTCACCGTGCTAATGGCGGTTACTTGATTATGGACGCCGAAAAAGTGATGGCAAACCCACAAGTGTGGGATGGACTAAAGCTGTCACTAAAGACTCATCAAATCAAAAATGATTTACCGTATCAAGACAGTGCAGTAGGCAGCAGCTTTACACTTCGTCCGCAGTTGATACCCCTTGACGTGAAAATTATTTTGTTAGGTTCGCGTGATTTGTACTACACCATTGGTGAGTATGATGAAGAGTTTGCTGAACTATTTAGAGTACTGGCAGATTTTGATTACTACCTACCTAGTAGCGATAAACTGCAATATCAGTTTATTACTAAAGTAACTGAGTACTGCCAAAATACGCTTAAATGCAGCTTGACTGAATCTGCTATGGCACGGCTACTTAAATTTAGTTATCGCCAAGCTGAGCACCACAATAAACTATCAGCGCGTTTTGCTGATGTACTAGAGCTGGTAGCAGAGGCAAGTTTTTACACCAAACAAGATAATTTAAGCTTAATTGACGCTCACCATATTGATGAAGCGATTGAGGGGAAACAGTACCGCACAGGGCAAATTAGCGAAAACATGCTCAGCGATATTAAAGAAGGGCACACCTTAATCGCCACTGACGGCCAAGCCGTTGGTAAAGTGAATGGCTTAACCGTGTTGCACATTGGCGATACATCGTTTGGTACGCCTGCACGTATTACTGCCACAGTGTACGCAGGTGCTGATGGCGTGATTGACGTAGAGCGTGAAGCTGAGCTCGGTAAAGCAATTCACTCTAAAGGTGTGATGTTACTTACGGGTTACTTGGGTAATAAATACGCTCAGCAATTTAGTTTAACGCTCAGTGCGAATATTGCTATCGAGCAAAGCTATGGCTACATAGATGGAGATAGCGCGTCACTAGCTGAGCTATGTGCACTGATTTCGGCTATTACTAATTTACCAATTAGCCAGTCAATTGCGCTGACAGGCTCAATAAACCAACATGGTGATGTACAAGCCATTGGTGGCGTAAATGAGAAAATAGAAGGCTTTTTCAAACTGTGTAAAATGCGCGGTTTAACCGGTCAGCAAGGCGTAATTGTGCCCAAATCTAACCAAGTTAATTTAGTACTCGATGACGAAATACTTGCAGCGGTCGAGCTAGGTAAGTTCCACATTTATGCCGTTGAAACGGTAGATCAAGCTCTTAACGCGTTAATGGATATAGACGCCGGTGAGCTGGTTGATGGTCATTACCCTGAAGATTCAGTAAATGGCATTGCCTTAGCACGATTAAATAATATCGCCGGTATCGTAAATGGTGATAGTGATGAAGATGAAAAAGAACAACAGGGTGAAGAGTCATGATTAATATTATTTTAGTGATAATTATCGCTATATTTTGCTATTTAATCTTTCAAAATAGTAAAAAAGCGAAGCAGCAAGCCCTTGCGAATGCGCAGCTTAGTAGTGATTTTTTAGCCACCAACAGTAAAGTTGAAGGCATAACAGAGACCGCTTCAGGGCTACAATATAGAATTGAGCACAGCAGTGGCTCTGATGTAAAACCAAATCCTACAAGCATGGTGAACGTTCACTATCACGGTACTTTGCTTGATGGCAGTGTTTTTGACAGCTCTGTTGAGCGAAAAACCCCCATTAGTTTTGGTCTGCATCAAGTAATTAAAGGCTGGACCGAAGGCTTACAATTGATGAGCGAAGGCGATAAATACACTTTTTATATTCCGCATCAGCTTGCGTATGGCGAAAAGCGAGTGGGGAGCATTCCACCCGCGTCATTGCTTATATTTGAAGTAGAGTTGCTGAAAATAGAATCTTAACGGGTTTTTAAAGGCGGCGATTTAAATCATTGCCTTTAATTTTATTGCTTAGTGGCAAAGTAGTTATCTTAAAGTTTTGTTATTTAATGCCGATACCTTTATTAGGACCATTTCAGGATGAAATAATGAAGATATCACCCGTAATAAACTTACCTAAAACTGAGGGCTTTCAAACTAATAGCGACAAGCGGTTGGAGCAAAAGCAATCCAAGGATGATCAGCCTGAGTATGTTTTATCTGAGTTTTTAGATGCCAAAGCGCAACAATTCAGTGACGAAGATGCCAGCTTTGCAGGTCATTATGAGAACTTAGAAAAAGTTTACGATGATTTAGAGCGCAAGATTAATGTGCTGCAAGAGCAAATTAGTAAACTCAATCAAGACCCTATCCAGCGCCAGTTACAGCTTAAAAGTCACAACCAAGTCTCGCAAAGCAGTAATAAAAGCCAAAGCCTAACAATGCAGTCTGAGCACACCGGCGTTAAACGATATCGTGATTCTCAACAACAAGAGCAAGTTGATATTTTGCTCAAGCAGCTCAATGAACTGCAATCTAAACAAGCACAAGTTAAGCAACAGATGATCGATATGGTAATCACTGAGCTGAAACAGCGAGATAACGAAGAGTATAATTTTTAAAGCGAGCGTAACGACATTTACACTCTGTTACAGTATTTCGTCGAACAAAGCTGCAATCCATCTTTAAGTTGTTATTATGATATAAAATAACAACAGCTCATTAGTTGAGCATAGAAGGATGGTCACGTTGAAACTACGTACTTTATTAACGGCAATCGCTGTTGCAGTTACGCCTGCAATCTCATCTGTCGCGCTCGCCTATGAAACGCAAGATACGCGTTTATTACGCTTTCCCGACATTCATAAAGAATCGGTCACTTTTGTCTATGCGGGCGATATCTACATCGCTAATACAAAAACGGGCAAAAGCACACGCTTAACGGATCATGTTGGCTTTGAAACGTTTCCGAAGTTTTCGCCTGACGGTAAGCGTATCGCGTTTTCAGCGCAATACAACGGCAGTCGTCAAGTATATGTGATGAACCGTGACGGTTCGCAGCTAAAGCAATTAACTTATTATAATGATGTAGGCGTTATGCCACCGCGTGGAGGATTTGACTACAGAGTGCTTGACTGGACACCTGACGGTAAGCATATCGTGTTCAGAGCTAACCGCACACCGTTTGGTAAGCGTGTTGGCAGGCCTTATATGGTGCCAGCTGATGGCGGGCTAGAACAACCGTTAGCAATCCCAGAATCAGGCGGCGGTATGTTATCGCCAGATGGTAAAAAATACGTTTATACACCAATAGACCGTGAGTTTCGTACATGGAAGCGCACCCGTGGTGGCCGTGCTCAAGATGTTTGGGTGTATGATTTAGAGAACAATAAATCTCAGCGGCTAACCACCAATAGAGCGACTGATCAGCAACCAACCTGGGTGAATAATAATATTTATTATGTCTCAGATAGGGATTACACCTTAAACCTCTATAAGCATCAAGAAGGCAAAGCGCCACAAAAAGTCACCAACCATAAAAACTTTGACGTACTTTGGCCATCAGCAGGGCCACAAGCTATCGTGTATGAAAATGGCGGTTATTTGTATCGCTTTGATGATGCGACAGGGCGCAATGAAAAGCTTACAATCAATGTGCAAGGCAACCGAGAATACACCATGCCTTATACTAAAAACGTGAGTAACTTTATTGATTCAATGGACGTATCACATGACGGTAAACGCGTGGTATTTAGTGCCCGAGGTGACGTTTTTTCAGTGCCCGTTAAACATGGACCAACCCGCAATTTAACGCACACACCAAAAGGGCGGGAAATTGCTGCGTCGTGGTCTCCTAATGGCCGTTATATTACTTATATGAGTGATGAAAGCGGCGAATATGAGATTTACCTGCAAGATAGAGCAAACAACAATAAAATAAAACAGTTGACCAGTAATGGCAGTATCTGGCGCTTTGATCCTCTCTGGTCGCCAGACAGTAAGAAGCTATTGTTTGCTGATCAAAATCATACGCTTTGGTGGCTTGATATAAAAACCGGCAAGCAGCGTAAAATTGATACTGCAAAATTTAATGAAGACAGTTTAACTTCGTATATCTGGTCACCAAATAGTGAAGATATCGTATTTGTTAAGAATAACGAAAACCGTTATGCATCATTGTGGCATTACAATATTAACGACAAAGACGTGACACGTTTAACCGATGATATGAGCAGCGAAAGAAATCCAGCGTTTTCGCCGGATGGTCAGCATCTGTATTTTACCTCAGAGCGTGATTTTAATTTAACCTTTAGTAGCTATGAGTTTGATTACATGTTTAACAATGCAACCCGTTTATATTCGGTTGCAGTAAATAATAAAATTAAACCACTAAATACGCCACTGACAGATGAAATCAGTATTGTTGACGCTAAAGCGAAAAAAGACGACAAAGAGTCAGCAAAAAAAGCCAATACAGAGTTTGAAAGTAAGGGCTTTATGGAGCGCGTTGTAGCACTTAATGCGCCAGCAGGAAACTATAACGCCTTAGTAGGCGTAAAAGAGGGCGTATTAACACTCACTGGTGGTGAGCTTAAGTTAATTCCACATGCGGTTGATGGCGAGGTTGCAACTGTAGCCGCTGGCGTCAGCAGTTATAAAGTGTCAGCAAATGGTGAGCATATTATTGCCCGTGCAGGGGATAAGTTTAGTGTTATTAAGCCCGCAGCTAAACAAGATTTAAAAGCTTCAGAGCTAAACCTTGAAGACATGGTATTAAAAATTGATCCACAGACTGAGTGGGCACAAATGTACCGCGAAGGTTGGCGTACTCTGCGTGATTGGTTTTATGATGAAAACCACCATGGACAAGATTGGGACGCTATTTTAAAACGCTACCAACCTATGGCTGATGCTGTCGCACACCGAGCAGATCTTGATTATGTACTAAGTGAAATAGCAGGGGAGATAAACTCCGGCCACATTTATGTAAATTCAGGTGATATGCCCCGCTCTGAACGCTTACAGCATGGCTTACTCGGTGCAGAAATTAGCGCTCATAAATCAGGCTTCGTGAAAATTGAGAACATCTTTAAAGGTGAGAACTGGCACGAGAACTTCCGCTCTCCACTTAACGAAACCGGTATTAATGCAAGTGTGGGTGATTATATTGTTGCAGTGAATGGCCGGTCGGTAAAAGGCGTGGTTAACTTTTATGAGCTACTTGAGAACACCCAAGGAAAGCCTGTAGAACTATTACTGAGTAAATCACCTAGCTTGACAAAAAGCTGGAAAGTAACCGTTAAACCAACCGCCAGTGAAACCGGTTTACGTTACTTACAATGGGCACAATCGCGTGCTGATTACGTAGATAAACTCTCAAATGGTCGTATTGGTTACGTACACTTACCAAATACTCATTACGAGGGAAATCGTTCGTTATTCAAAAACTTTTTACCGCAAACCACTAAAGAAGCCATGATAATCGACGACCGTTATAACGGCGGTGGCTTTATTCCTGAGCATATGATCACTTGGCTTGCGCGTAAGCCACTTAATTATTGGAAACGTCGTGGTGTTGAACCTACCAAAACCCCCCAGTTTGCCCATGATGGACCTAAAGCCATGTTAATTAATGGCTACTCAAGTTCTGGTGGCGACGCGCTACCGTATTACTTTCGCCAAGCGGGTTTAGGTAAGTTAATTGGTACTCGTACATGGGGTGGGTTAATCGGTATTTCAGGTAACCCAGGCCTTGTTGATGGAGGCTCTGTGATTGCAGCGACCTTCAGAATACTTGATAACGATGGTAATTGGATAATTGAAGATGAAGGCGTAAGCCCTGATATCGAAGTGATTGACCGCCCTGAGCTTATTCAAGCAGGGCAGGACCCATCGATAGAGCGTGCTGTGAAAGAGCTGCTAAAAGAGCTTAAAGCGAACCCGAAAAAGCCGCTAACAGTGCCTGCTGCACCTTCTGAGTTTGGTAAATAGTTATAATCGTAAGTTGTTACAACTGAGCCCGCAATTGCGGGCTTTTTTATTTTCAGCCCCTAAACCACCTACTTCAGTAGGTGGTTATCATCAAATAGGCTTTGCCTGTAAAAAGTACTCATGTTAATTCCTAAGTTGATTTTTAGCGAAGTCACAAAAGGAAAAAACATGAGTAGATACGAGAAAGCATCGCATGTGTATTGGCGATGTCAATATCATATAGTTTGGACACCGAAATATAGATTTAGGATCCTTAAAAACAAAGTAGGCAGGGATGTATACAGATGCATTCAGGTCTATTGTGAACAGCTTGGATGCAAAGTTGTTGAGCTGAATGTACAAATAGATCACGTACACTTAGTAGTAAAAGTGCCACCAAAGCTGTCAATTTCAAAATTAATGGGAGCATTGAAAGGTAAAATAGCGTTAAAAATGTTTAGTAAATATCCGTATTTAAGAAAGAATAAGTTATGGGGTAATCATTTTTGGCAGCGAGGGTATTTTGTTGACACGGTTGGCATAAATGAAGAAGTAATACGAAGATATGTCAGGCATCAGCAGAAAGAAGAGAGGCAAGAGCAAGCTCAGTTAACACTGGAGTAAACAACGCCCCCTTTTAGGGGGCTAATTCAAAGCCACCTTCTTTAGAAGGTGGATCTTTTACATTTATAACCCTTAGATTCGCAGTAATGCTTGCAAACTTAACCTCTAGTAGCTTTACTCTCGCCAACTCGCCAACTCGCCAACTCGCCAACTCGCCAACTCGCTCTTTACTCCAAACACAAAAAAACCTCGGCATTTACATGACGAGGTTTTTAACTTTCAATCTAAACGGTAGGTTTAGTTAGAAGTAAAGCTCACTGGACGACGTTCTTTACGAGGACCGCCACGCTTATCACCGCGTTGGTTGTCTTTGTTAAAGTTACGCTTTCTGTCACCGCTAGGGCGCTCAGAGCGTTCGCCACGTGACTCAGATGGGCCTTGATCTTGAGTCAATGTCATACCCATTGGGCGTTTACAAATAAACACCTTTTGGAAGTGATCAAGTACATCTTTAGGCATGTTTTGCGGTAATTGTACCGTACTGTGACTGTCGTGAAGACGAATGTCACCAATAAACTTGCTTGAGATATCAGCTTCGTTAGCGATTGCACCCACAATGTTCTTAACTTGAACACCATGTTCACGACCTACTTCGATACGGTAAGTATCCATAGGGCCTGCATCACGGCTATTACGCTCGCGAGGTTTACGCTCAGCGCGCTCACCACCACGTTCGTTACGACGACCACGGTCACCACGTTCATTGCGTGGGTTACGCTCATTGCGCTCACGTGGTTGAATCTTAACTTCTTCAACTTTGATTGGCGATTGTTGCTGTGCTAAACACAGTAATGCACCCGCTAAGTCTTCAGGAGCAAGGTCAAGTTTTTGTGCCATGTTAGCAGCAACTTCATTGAAGAAAGTGATATCTTTATTTTCAAGAGCAAGGGTAAGCTTTTCTTGTAATGCATTGATACGTTTTTCTTCAACAACTTTAGCTGTTGGTAGTTCAACTTGGGCAATTTCAGATTTAGTATGACGAATGATATTTTTAAGTAAATAACGCTCGTTATGCTTAACGAATAAAATTGCTTTACCAGTACGACCAGCACGACCTGTACGGCCGATACGGTGAACGTAGGCTTCTGAGTCTTGTGGAATATCGTAGTTGATAACTAAGCTTAAGCGGTCAACATCTAGACCACGGGCTGCTACGTCTGTTGCAATAACAACGTTTAGCATGCCGCTTTTTAAGCGATCAACAGTACGTTCACGCGCTTGCTGGTTCATATCACCATTAAGAGGAGCTGCAGAGAAACCTTCGCGCTCTAATAATTCAGCAAGTTGAACCGTGTCATTACGTGTACGTACGAAAACGATAGCACCTTCGTATTGTTCAGCTTCTAAGAAGCGAACGATAGCTTTGTTCTTATGTACGTGAGCATTCCAAAATACTTGCTCAACTGAAGATACAGTCGAGTTACGTGCAGAAATATGAACCTGTTCAGGGTTATTCATATATTTGCTACTGATGTTTTGAATTTGCTTAGGCATAGTCGCAGAGAAAAGACATGTTTGCTTTTCACGCGGCGTTTTTTCCATGATGTTTTCAACATCATCGATAAAGCCCATACGTAACATTTCATCGGCTTCATCAAGTACAAGTGCTTGTAAAGCATCAAACTTGATTGTACCGCGGTTAATGTGATCGATTAAGCGACCCGGTGTAGCGACAATGATTTGCGCGCCACGACGAAGTGCACTTAATTGGATGCTGTAGCTCTGGCCACCATAAAGTGCCAATACTTCTACACCACGAGTGTGTTTTGCATATTGTTCAAATGCCTCAGCAACTTGGATCGCAAGCTCACGTGTTGGTGTGAGTACAAGGATCTGTGGCTGTTTCACAGACGGGTCAATATTGTTTAGTAATGGCAGTGCAAATGCTGCTGTTTTACCTGTACCCGTTTGTGCTAGTCCCAGTACGTCCTTTCTTTCTAGCAATAACGGTATACATTGAGCTTGGATTTCAGATGGTGTCTTGTAACCCAACTCTTCAACTGCTTTTAAAATTGCAGGAGAAAGATTTAGAGATTCAAACGTGACTGGTTCTGACATTAATACGCCTCAACGAATTTAAAGAGGCGCGCATTGTATAGGAAATACGAGGCAATTGCTTGTATAAATTACAACTAATTTGTATGTGCTTGATGTTGATTGAAATTTAACCAGCTTAATATTTGTTCAAATTAAGCTGGTTAATAATGATAGCGCAATACTTATTTGTATAAGCCAAGATTTTCTTTTGCGTAAGCTTCAAATTCAGTGAATCCGCCGATGTGTTCTTGATCAACAAATATTTGTGGAACTGTCGGGCACGGCTTACCAGCTGACTGTTCTAGATCCGCTTTGCTAATGCCTTCTTTGATAATATCAATATAACGGAATTTAAAGTCATCACGTTCATCAGCTAGTTTTTGTGCAACGTCTTTTGCACGAACACAAAATGGGCAGCCTTCACGGCCAAAAATTACAGTTAACATATCGCTCTCCTCGATTTGGTTTCGTCTATCTTATCTAACTAGAGCAAAATAAACAGTGTAAAAAAACGATTAGTTGATTCTATTTAAATGATTACACTACAACGTTCTTAATCTAATCCCTAATTGGCTGGAGTAACCCATAGAGCTGGCACTAATCTGCAGTTGTTCATTGATAATATAATAGGTAGGAAAAGCGGATACTTTATAGTTAGCTTGAGTCTGATCATTGCCAAGCAATATTGGCATTGTCAGCGCTAAATCACTGACAAACTCTTCTACTTGCGTTGTACTTTTATAATCAAGTGCAATACCAATTGCATTAATGTCACGGCCTTTAATTGCAGCTTCTAAATTTGGCATGCTGTATTTACAAACCGTGCACCAGGGCGCGAAAAAGTAAATAACAGTTGTTTTGCCTTTAAGTTCAGCGATACTCACACGGTTATCGATGTTATTGAGCAATGCCAAACTAAAGTAGGGCGCGGGGCTATTATCTGCTTTTAGTAAATTACGCTCTTGGAATGCGCTAACCAGAAAAAAGATTATTGCTGCTAAAACTATGTTTATCAGTGTACTGCGAATGAGCTTCAAGCATATCTCCAAACTGAGTTACATTTTCGTGGTTGAATTATGAAGTTTAACCCTAAGCTCTATTAATGGAAACCATGAAGATGTTTAGATTTATACTTTACAAAGGAGATCATGATTATGAACAACTCTACAGCACCAGCAAACATAATGCCTACATTGACGGCAAATGATATTGATGGCAAATCTGTTGATTTAACTGAGCGACAAACTGAGCTTCCTTGGAAGATGATAGTTATTTATCGTGGTAAGCATTGCCCGTTATGTACTAAGCAATTAAACGCTTTGGCATCTATAAAAGATGACTACACTCAGGCTGGTATCGAGATTGCCGCCGTCAGTGCTGATAGCCAAGAGCAGCTGAGCGGACATTTGCAGGACTTAGAGGTTAATTTCCCGCTTTATTCTGGCTTAACACTTGAGCAAATGACAGATTTAGGCGTTTATATTAGTGAGCCGCGTAATGAAAATGAGACCGATCACCCATTTTCAGAGCCCGCAATATTTGTACTTAATGAAAAAAATCAAATTCAGATTTTAGATAAGTCGAATGCACCATTCTCACGTCCTGATTTGAGTGCGCTGCTTTCTGGTATTAAATTCATCCGCGAAAACGACTATCCAATTCGTGGCACATTTGCGTCATAACTAGCGCATGAGGCATGTTTAAGCATGCCTCATGATTATTTTTAAACTTTTTTTATTTATTTACTTGAAAACATTTTTACCGTCCATATATAGTTTAGTGAGGACGCCTGATGGGTCCCAAATTAAACAGAAGTAATTGAAATTTATATTATTAATTTAACTTTGCCTGCGCTTGTTCGACAGAAAAGCACATGCAATATATCGCTTAAATATGAGGATATTATTATGCGTACAGTAGACTTATCACCACTTTATCGTTCATTCATTGGTTTCGATCATTTAGCATCTTTAATGGATGCCGCGGCTCGCACAGACAAGCAGCCGAGTTTTCCTCCATACAATATCGAAGCGCTTGATAAAGACAAATACCGTATCACTATGGCTGTAGCCGGTTTTAGTGACAATGAGCTGACCATTGAGTCAGAAAATAACACCTTAAAAGTTGCTGGTATAAAAGCCGATAAAGGTGAATCTGATGAGCGTAAATTTATTCATCAAGGTATTGCCGAACGTAACTTTGAGCGGAAATTTCAGTTAGGCGACCATGTTAAAGTACTTGGCGCAGATTTAGCTAACGGCTTACTGAGTATCGACCTTGAACGCGAAATACCAGAAGCATTAAAGCCACGCAAAATTGAAATTGGCAGTGGTAACTTGCTAGAAGGGAAATAACCAACCCTTAAACATTATTTCCCCTAATTGACTTGTTATTTTTAGTAGCCGCCTCATTTGAGGCGGTTTTTTTGTTACTGGTTCAGTAATAGATATTGGCTATAAGCTTTCAATATTATCTAAACACCATTTAGCTCTGTCTAAGGTGGCTTGGCGTTGTTCTGGAGCTTGCTTCTGCCAATTTTTATACACCATACCGATACGCGGGTTTCGAGATAATCGTTCTTCATGCTTATTCATAAAGTGCCAATACAAGCTGTTGAATGGACATGCAGAATCTTCAGTTTTTTCTTTTACGTTATAATGACAGTCCTTGCAGTAATCGCTCATTTTATTTATGTAATTACCACTGGCCGCATACGGTTTAGTTGCAATAAGGCCTCCATCGGCAAACTGACTCATACCTCGGGTATTAGGCATTTCCACCCATTCAATAGCGTCTATATAAATGCCCAAATACCAACTATCTACTTGGGCTGGGTCCATCTCAGTTAATAAACAAAAATTACCGGTTATCATCAAACGCTGAATATGATGGGCATATGCGGTATCTAAACTTTGGTTAATTGCATGTTTCATACAATTCATATTGGTGTTTCCATACCAGAAATAATCAGGCAAAGAGCGGCTAGCGTTTAATTCGTTTTTAGATGCGTAGTCGGGCATGTTTTGCCAGTAAATACCACGTACATACTCACGCCACCCTAGGACTTGCCGAATGAATCCTTCAACTTGTGCAAGGTTGATATCATCGGGACGCGATTCAAATTCTTTAAGCACTAGGTTTATGACTTGCATCGGGTGGAGCATTTTAGTGTTAAGCGCAAATGATATTCGGCTATGATACAAACTCCATTGTTCTGTACTCTGACAAGTCATGGAGTCTTGGAATTGACCAAAAGATGGCAATAAATGTTCGCAAAAATATGCCAATAATTGCTTGGCCTGACTACGGCTTGTCGGCCAAAGCAGGTTTTCAGGGCAATGGCCGAAGGTATTAATATTATGGGCTTCAATTCGTTTGATAGTTGTACCAACTGGATTGCGGAACGTTTTTGCTTTTGGTATTTGAGCTAAATCAGCTTTTTTGAGTTTGTTACGGTTAGCTTGATCAAAATTCCACTGTTCACCGAGAGGGGAGTCGCCGTTCATTAATATATCAAAGCGCTTGCGCATCATGCGGTAAAAAAACTCCATTTTTACATGTTTATCTTTTTTAAAGTGCGTTTTAATTTCATCAAAGGGCAGTAAAAAATGTTCACTGTCGAACCCTATGATTTTTATGTTGCTGGTAGAGTGAAGTTGATTCATTTGCTGTTTTAAGCGGTATTCGTCAGGATATTGGTAGTGAATTTGTGTGCATTGATATTGATCTGCTAGGTGTTTAAGTAAATCACTTAAAGATGTATATTTGTGGGTGTCATCTAAGGTCAAATGCAGAACATTCAAATTAGCTTGCTGTAACGCCGAGGCAAAGTTTTTCATGGCGCAAAAAAACGCTGTAATTTTTTGGATATGATGTTTTACATAGTCTGTTTCTTGTTTTAGCTCAGCAATGACGTATAAAACGTGTTCTTGATTCGGCTCTTTGTACCAACTATGGCTGGGGTTTAGTTGATCACCAAAAATAAATCGTAAGGTTTTGTATGCCATATAATCTGACCAAATTTAAATTATACGCCATACTTAGTTGATTAGATCTGATTTATTATTATTTTTAACCGTGCTATATCTAGATCAGTTTCAAACAAAGGACTGTGTTTCAGTGAAAAATATATTACGTTTTAACCACCATTTAACTATTTACTCACTCATTGCTTTTACACTTTTTGGCGCTACTAATACCAATGCCAATGTGTACAAATGCGAGAAAGAAGGGGTAGTTGAGTTCAGTCAGTTTCCGTGCGGTAAAGACGCTAAAAAAATTACTGTGGAAGAACAAAATCCAGGCGCGCCAAGTGAAATTGTGACTAATGGAAAAATGGATACCACGCAGATTGATAGTTATATTCGTATTAAGCAGATTGATGTAGATATTAACCAACATCAAGACAAGATAGATACTTTAACGGCTAAAATGAATAAAGAGATAGGTGGGTTAAAAAATCAATCAGATGCTCAGTTGCATAATCTAACAGGCGCACAAAAAGAAACGGCTATTGCCAACCAGATGGTGAATGTGACACAAAGGTACGATTTACAGATTGAGCGGGAGCAACGCGATATTGATAGGCTGCAAAAAGAAAAGTTACGATTACAGCAAGGCCAAGCTCAGGTTGATACAACTATTGAACAAAGCGAAGAGAGTAAAGAAATAGATTCATTCATTCGTAGACAAGCTATCAAGCGTGAAGTTGAAGAAAGAGAGTCTAAAATTGATACCTATCAAGCTCAAATGAATCAGCAAATAAATACTCTAGATTCAGAGGCTAAAAATCAACCGAGTAATTTAGCTGATGCTACTTATGATAATTCATTATCCAGGAAAATGACGGCCTTGACCTCAAAATATAATACTTTAATTGAAATTGAGCAGCGCCAAATCGACAGGCTTCATGATGAAATGGCGCAGCTACAATAGCAATTAGGAGCTAAGTTGTTTTTGCGAGTAGTCAGTTAGTGACACCACGTTACTGGTTTTAAACAAATAGCTTGTTATTATATTAGTAAAAATACGTATTGCTTGGCGCCAATTTTGTTCAAGTGTTGGCGTCATGTAATCTTTTAAGTGAATTTTCAAACTTGCTAAAAATGCATTACACAATAAAGTAACGTCTTGGTGGCTTATTCCCAATTTACTTAAATTATTTGCATGATGATGAATAAACGGTGTCACTGAACGTAAATTATCTATATGCATAATTGTTCGCTCTAATGCACAGTACAGTAAATAACTATTTTCATTCAATGCCTCACTAGATGGACATTGCATTAACAGTGGCTGTCGTTTTAGCTGCATCTGAAAAGTAAATGTAAAACAATGAAAGTTTGGTTTGATTATATTAATACTTCTCAGTAACTGTTTTTTAATTTCTGTATTAAATTTCATAATCCCCCCGCTAGTTAGGCTGTTTCAACCTCGCTAATTATAGCTTGTAACTCTTAAAGTGCTGAGGTTTTTTCAGCAATAACGCATCTTAGAGCTGGTATTGGGAAATATCGTCTTGTTTAAAAACTAATTTTATATTCACAAATCTTTACATTTTAGGTAATACCTCATTCGTTTCGTCTTTCAATTTCTTTATCTGTTGGGGGGCTAAATAGGGTGAGTAGGAACTAGATTGGCGTTATTTTGTACTATTAAGAGGGCCTTAAAAGAGGCTAATTCTTTACAGGTTTTTGGTTGCTAATTATGTCAATAGTCTTTATAATAGCCGCCATTGTTTAGCTTACTTTGTAATTGCTAAATAGATATCAAACAGCTTTTTAAAGCGATATTGATATCAGTTGGCGCGGGATGGAGCAGTCTGGTAGCTCGTCGGGCTCATAACCCGAAGGTCGTCGGTTCAAATCCGGCTCCCGCAACCAATTTTTTATTTGGTTAGCATTAGAATGTTTTAAGATTGTTATGTTGTTTTACTACATAAGGTCATATTTTAAAACCAAACTTTTGAGTAGCGATTTTATTGTTACCAAATTGAAGTCGCGCATTCTAAGTAATGCGCGTTTTGCGTTTAAGCTATTAGGTTTATTTAGGTGGCGTTAGCTACCCGCAGCCAAGCTTGGCCCATGGCCACACAGTTTTATGCTTTAGGTGTGACGCCCCGCTTGGTTCGGGGCGTTGTTGTATCTGCACCACTTGGTTTTTTACCAAAAAATAAGCTAAGTATTTTAGGGCTATAAGCCCTTTTTTTGTTTGTATGGAGGATTTTCGTGACAAAACTTGAGCAAGATTTACTAACCATGCTTTCACCGTCTGTTGAAATGTTAGGCTTTGAACTACATGGTCTTGAGTTTGTACAAGCTGGTCGCCATTCTACGCTTAGGGTTTATATTGACCATGAAGCGGGGATTTCGGTTGATAACTGTGCTGACGCAAGTCGTCAAATAAGCGCAATCTTAGATGTCGAAGACCCGATTACAAATGAATATGATTTGGAAGTATCGTCTCCTGGTGTTGATCGTCCATTATTCAAACAAGATCACTACGAGAAGGCGCAAGGAGAGGAAGTACGTGTACGTACTAAGCTTCCACAAGATGGTCGTCGTAACTTTAAAGGCGACTTAGTATCAGTTAGCAGTGATATGATCACACTATCAAGTGATGGTGCTGAGCATATGATCATGCTTAGTAACATCGAACGTGCGAACATCATCGCAAAGTTTTAGTTCGAGTGCGAAGGAATAGGGCAAGCGAGGCATTACCCATGGCAAAAGAGATATTATTGGTTGCTGAAGCCGTTTCCAATGAGAAAGCGGTTCCAAAAGAAAAGATTTTCGAAGCGTTAGAGTTCGCATTAGCGACTGCGACCAAGAAAAAACACACAGGTGAAATCGAAGTACGTGTAGCAATTGACCGTAAAACCGGTGACTACGACACATTCCGTCGCTGGCAAATTGCAGAAGTACTTGAAGATGGTTCACTAGAAAACCCATACAGTGAAATTACATTAGAAGCTGCGCAAGTTGAAGATGAAAGCTTGCAGCTTGGTGATTTTGTTGAAGAGCAAATCGAGTCAATCAAATTTGACCGTATTACAACACAAATGGCTAAGCAAGTAATCGTACAAAAAGTACGTGAAGCTGAGCGTGCTTTAGTTGTAGATGCATACAAAGATCAGCAAGGCGAGCTTGTAACGGGTGTTGTTAAAAAAGCAACACGTGATGCAATCGTGCTTGACTTAGGTAACAACGCAGAAGCGGTTATTTACCGTGACGACATGTTACCACGCGAAAACTTCCGCCCAGGCGACCGTATCCGTGGTCTACTTTACGAAGTAAAACCAGAAGCACGTGGCGCGCAGTTATTTGTAACGCGTTCGAAGCCAGAAATGCTAATGGAACTGTTCCGCATTGAGGTGCCAGAGATTGGCGAAGAGATGATTGAATTACGTGCAGCGGCGCGTGATCCAGGTTCTCGTGCTAAAATCGCTGTTAAATCTAACGACAAACGTATTGACCCAGTTGGTGCGTGTGTTGGTATGCGTGGCGCACGTGTGCAAGCTGTTTCAACAGAGTTGGGCGGTGAGCGTGTTGATATCGTACTTTACGATGACAACCCAGCACAGTTTGTTATTAATGCAATGTCACCTGCAGAAGTGGCGTCTATCGTAATGGACGAAGACACGCATTCAATGGATATCGCTGTTGAAGCAGATAACCTAGCGCAAGCAATTGGTCGTAATGGTCAAAACGTACGTCTTGCTAGCCAGTTAACTGGTTGGGAACTAAACGTTATGACTGTTGAAGACATGCGTCAGAAGAATGAAGCTGAATCTGATAAGTTAATTAACTTATTCACTGAAAACTTAGATATCGATGACGACTTTGCAACATTGCTTATTAACGAAGGTTTCTCAACGCTTGAAGAAGTAGCCTACGTACCAGCGTCAGAGTTTTTAGAAATAGACGGCCTAGATGAAGAAACAGTTGATGTGTTACGCTCTCGTGCAAAAGATGCGTTAACAACTAAAGCATTGAAAACTGAAGAAAGCCTAGAAGGTGCTGAGCCTGCTGAAGACTTATTAGCACTTGAAGGATTAGAGCGTCACCTTGCATTTGTAATGGCAAGTAAAGGTGTAGTAACGCTTGAAGATTTAGCAGAGCAGGGAATTGACGAATTAGTTGATATCACTGAGCTGTCACCTGAACAAGCAGGTGAACTGATTATGGCTGCGCGTAACATTTGTTGGTTCGCAGACGAGTAATTTATTAACGGAGGTATTAGAAACTATGGCAGAAGTAAATGTTGAAAAACTAGCCGGGGATATTGGTACAACTGTTGATAAATTACTTCAACAATTATCGCAAGCCGGTATTACCAAAAAAGCAGGTGATAATGTAACTGAAGCAGAAAAAGCAACGTTACTCGATCATTTAAGCAAGTCACATGGTGGCACGGGCTCTGAAGGCCCAGCTCGCATGACGTTGCAACGTAAGAGCAAAAGCACATTAAGTGTGACCGGCTCTACAGGTCAAGCAAAGTCAGTGCAAGTAGAAGTACGTAAAACACGTACTTATGTTAAGAAGAGTGCAATTGAGCAGGAGCAAGAGCAAGCACGCATAGCCGCTGAAGAAGCAGCACGTCGTGAAGCTGAGCAAAAAGCTGCTCAAGAAGCCGCTGAACTTAAAGCGAAACAAGATGCAGAACGTAAAGCTAAAGAAGAAGCTGATCGTAAAGCAAAAGAGGAAGCTAAACGTAAAGCAGATGCTGAACGTGTAGCAAAACAGAAGCAGATGACCCCTGAGCAAAGTGCTAAGTCTGAGAAAGATCGCATCGAAGCTGAGCGTCTGCAAAAAGAAGCAGAAGAGGCCGCATTGAAGAAAGCTGAAGAAGAAGCGAAACGTCAAGCAGAAGAGGCAAGAAAGCTAGCTGAAGAGAATTCAGCGCGCTGGAAGAAAGAAGAAGAAGAACGTAAGAAACGCGAAGAAACTGCGGATCACCATCTTACGACTTCTACCTACGCACGTGAAGCAGAAGATGTTGCTGATGCGCGTGATGAGCAGGGTTCACGCCGTGCGAAGAAAAAGAAAAAGGCGCCAGCAAAAGATAAGTTTGCTGCAGCTAAAGGCCGTAAAGGCAAGCTAAAAGCACCAACGTCGTTACAGCATGGTTTCCAAAAACCTACTGCTGACGTTAAAAATGAAGTGCGTATTAGCGAAACAATCACAGTTGCTGAGCTTGCATCACGCATGGCAGTTAAAGGCGCTGAAGTTGTTAAAACAATGATGAAAATGGGTGACATGGTTACCATTAACCAAGTGATTGACCAAGAAACAGCACAGCTTGTTGCTGAAGAAATGGGTCACAAAGTTATCATCGTTAAAGAGAACGAATTAGAGCAAACAGTGCTAAATGACCGCCATGAAGATGGTAAGTCAGAGCCACGTGCACCAGTTGTTACTGTAATGGGTCACGTTGACCATGGTAAAACATCAACACTTGATTACATTCGTTCAGCGAAAGTTGCATCAGGCGAAGCCGGTGGTATCACGCAGCACATTGGTGCTTACCACGTTGAAACTAACGGCAACATGATCACGTTCTTAGATACACCAGGACACGCCGCGTTTACATCAATGCGTGCACGTGGTGCAAAAGCGACTGATATCGTAATCCTAGTGGTTGCAGCAGATGATGGTGTAATGCCACAAACTAAAGAAGCAGTACAGCATGCTCGTGCAGCTGGCGTTCCTTTAATTATCGCTGTAAACAAAATGGATAAAGAAGGCGCAGATCCAGATCGCGTTAAGAACGAATTAGCACAGCTAGACGTTATCCCTGAAGATTGGGGCGGTGATACGCAGTACGTTCATATCTCAGCTAAAACAGGCTTAGGTATTGATGAGCTGTTAGAAGCTGTTCTTATGCAATCAGAGCTTCTTGAGCTATCTGCACCAAGTGAAGGTATGGCAGCAGGTGTTGTAATCGAATCACGTCTTGATAAAGGCCGTGGTCCGGTTGCATCTATTCTTGTTCAGTCAGGTACGCTTAACCAAGGTGATATCGTACTATGTGGTTTAGAATACGGCCGTGTACGTGCAATGAAAGATGAAAACGGTAAAGACATTAAGTCTGCTGGCCCATCTATCCCAGTAGAGATTTTAGGTCTTTCTGGTATCCCAGCTGCAGGTGATGAAGCGACTGTTGTTAAAGATGAGCGTAAAGCGCGTGAAGTTGCTCTTTATCGTCAAGGTAAATTCCGTGATGTTAAATTGGCTCGTCAGCAAAAAGCGAAGCTTGAAAACATGTTTACTAACATGGCTGAAGGCGATGTATCAGAAGTTAACGTGGTACTTAAAGCTGACGTTCAAGGTTCAATTGAAGCAATTTCAGATTCACTAACTAAGCTTTCTACTGATGAAGTAAAAGTGAAGATTGTTGGCTCTGGCGTAGGTGGTATCACAGAAACTGATGCGACACTTGCTGCGGCTTCAAACGCAATCGTAGTTGGTTTCAACGTTCGTGCTGATGCATCAGCGCGTAAAGTAATTGATACTGAAAACCTAGACCTTCGTTATTACAGCGTAATCTATGCCTTAATCGAAGAAGTTAAGCAAGCCATGTCTGGTATGCTTGCTCCTGAGTTTAAGCAAGAGATCATTGGTCTTGCTGAAGTACGTGACGTATTTAAGTCTCCAAAAATTGGCGCAATTGCTGGTTGTATGGTTACTGAAGGTACTATTAAGCGTAGCGCACCAATTCGTGTATTACGTGAAAACGTGGTTATTTACGAAGGTGAACTTGAGTCACTTCGTCGCTTTAAAGACGACGTTCAAGATGTTCGTAATGGCATGGAATGTGGTATCGGCGTTAAGAACTACAATGACGTTCGCGTTGGTGACCAAATCGAAGTATTCGAAACAGTTGAAGTACAACGTTCACTTTAATTGTTAGCATATTAAGATGATAAATGGGGGCTCAGCCCCCATTTGTGTATCCATTATTAAATTAACTTATTCTTGTTTCTCAATAAGTTATAAAATTAGAGTAAAGAACAATGAGAGAATTTTCTCGCACTGATCGTGTTGCTCAGCAAATTCAAAAAGAAATTGCTGTTATATTACAACGCGAAATTAAAGATCCACGTTTAGGCATGGTGACGGTATCGGCCGTTGAAGTATCACGTGACTTGTCTTATGCCAAAGTATTTATCACGGTATTTAATACTGAAGATGAAAACGCCGCTAAGCAAAGTGCCAAAGTACTTAATGAAGCGACTGGGTATATTCGCTCGTTATTAGGTAAGCGTATTCGTGCTCGCATTATGCCTGAGCTTAAATTCGTGGTTGATAACTCACTAATGGAAGGGATGCGTATCTCTAACTTAGTAGATTCAGTTATCCGTGAAGATAATGCTAAACACGTAGATGACGAAAACGACAGCGAAGAAGGCACTAAAGACTAATGGCAAGACGCAGTAAGGGCCGTCCGATTGATGGCATTTTGTTGTTAAACAAACCACAAGGTATTTCATCGAACAGAGCCTTACAGCAGGCAAAAGGTATTTATTTTGCACAAAAAGCTGGGCATACCGGGGCACTTGACCCTTTAGCCACAGGAATGTTGCCGATTTGCTTTGGTGAAGCGACCAAGTTTACCCAGTTTTTACTCGATACAGATAAAACCTATGTGGTACGAGCAAAACTAGGTGAGCGCACAACTACATCAGATTCTGATGGTGAAGTGGTTGAAACACGTGATGTAAACGTGACAAAAGAATTGCTAGAGCAAGAAATTGCCAAATTCTTAGGTGAGTCTGATCAATACCCGTCAATGTATTCAGCGCTTAAATATGAAGGTAAACCTTTGTATAAATATGCGCGTGAAGGTATTGAAGTCCCACGTAAATGTCGAAAAATCAATGTATTTAGTTTAACGCTTGATGAGTTTGATAAAGCGAACAACGAAGTACAAATGACCGCTCATGTATCTAAGGGTACTTATATACGTACTATTGTGGATGATTTAGGTGAAAACCTAGGCTGCGGTGCACATGTCATTATGTTGCATCGCTCGGCTGTTGGTCATTACCCTGCAGATAAAATGGTCTCGCTTGAGCAGCTTGAAGCATTGTTAGCAAAAGCTAAGGCTGAAGAACTTACGCCTTCGAGTTATCTTGATGAGCTGCTATTGCCTATGGATACAGCACTGGTTGATTTACCGGTTGTTAAGATAACTCAAGAGCAGGGCATGTCGTTTAGTCATGGTCAAGCTGTTGTATTGGGCACAGTGTTACCTGAGGGACCTATAAAAGTGCTGGCTGATGGTGTGTTTATTGGCACGGGTGAGCGAAACCCTGATGGGCACTTAAAGTCTAAACGCGGTTTATCGAATCAGCAACAGAACACAGACTAAGTTTATCTTGTAGTTATTACTAAAGCTGGTAGAATACGCCCGCTTAATCGTTTTGGCTGAATTAGTGATCGGCTAAGGCACCTTTTACATTTATTTTTGGAGTTACTATGTCACTAAGCAATCAAGAAAAAATCGATATCATCGCAAAATTCGCACGTGCAGAAGGCGACACTGGTTCACCTGAAGTACAAGTTGCACTTTTAACTTTCGATATCAACAAGCTTCAAGGTCACTTTGCTGATCACAAGCATGACTTCCACTCACGTCGTGGTCTGCTTCGTAAAGTAAGCACTCGCCGTAAACTGCTTGATTACCTTAAAGGTAAAGACATTGCACGTTATACTGCGTTAATCCAAGAGCTTGGCCTACGTCGCTAAGAACTAGATTTCATAAAAAGGAGCTTCTTAGCTCCTTTTTTTGTGCCTGAAATTTGTCTCAGGTTTTGCTGTTTTTATCCTAAAACGCTTGAAAAGCAAGCTTAAATCCCCATCATAACTTATAGACTATGCGTGTAAGCAAAGTGACATCAAGAGTCTGTATTATCTAGTCGCTAGACTCGCATTTTTATGTGGCTTTGGTATATACTATGCCCGACATTAAAAAGGTTTAATGTCTTACAAAACATCATTGCCAATTGTAGTACTTAATTGATTTCCAACTGAATACAATTATGTACTGTAATTGGTACTTTGATGGAACACTTATTCAGATTTAAAGGATATTTTAAGTGCAAGCAATTATTAAAGAATTTCAACTAGGTCAACACACAGTTACCCTAGAAACAGGTGCAATCGCTCGTCAAGCTGACGGCGCAGTATTAGCAAGCATCGGCGACACGTCAGTATTAGTGACTGTTGTTGGTAAGCGTGAAGCACAACCAGGTCAAGATTTTTTCCCACTAACAGTTAACTACCAAGAGCGTATGTACGCTGCGGGTCGTATCCCTGGTGGTTTCTTAAAGCGTGAAGGTCGTCCTAACGATGGCGAAACACTTATTGCACGTCTTATTGACCGTCCAATTCGTCCTCTTTTCCCAAATGGTTTCGTAAACGAAGTACAAGTTATTGCAACGGTTGTTTCTGTTAATCCTGAAATCCAACCAGACATGGTTGCGATGATTGGTACTTCAGCAGCACTTGCTATCTCTGGTATTCCATTCAGCGGCCCAATTGGTGCAGCGCGTGTTGGTTATATCAACAATGAGTACGTACTTAACCCAACACTAAAAGAGCTTGAAGAAAGCCAATTAGACTTAGTTGTTGCAGGTACTGATAACGCAGTTCTTATGGTTGAATCAGAAGCAGACGTTCTTGCTGAAGATGTTATGCTAGGTGCGGTTGTTTATGGTCATGAGCAATCTCAAGCTATCATCAACGCTATCAACGAATTCAAAGCAGAAGCAGGCAAGCCTACATGGGATTGGACTGCACCTGAGAAAAACGTAACTCTTGAAGAGAAAGTAGCCTCTTTAGCGGCTGATAAAGTAGGCGAAGCTTACCGCATCACTGATAAAGTAGCGCGTAAAGAAGCATTAACTGCAGCAAAAGACGCTGTTATTGAAGCACTTACGAGCGAGCTTGCTGAAGACGAAACACTTGATAAGCAAGAAGTAGGTAAAGTATTCGGTTCATTAGAGAAGAAAATCGTACGTGGCCGCATCACTGCTGGTGAAAAACGTATCGATGGTCGTGAACCAGATATGATCCGTGCTCTTGACGTAATGACTGGCGTATTACCGCGTACTCACGGTTCTGCTATCTTTACCCGTGGTGAAACTCAAGCACTTGTTACTGCTACACTTGGTACAGAACGTGATTCACAGTTAATCGACGATTTAACTGGCACGCATAAAAACCACTTCATGCTTAACTACAACTTCCCTCCGTTCTGCGTAGGTGAAACTGGTTTTGTTGGTTCTCCTAAGCGTCGTGAAATCGGCCATGGTAACCTTGCTAAGCGTGGTATTTCAGCTGTAATGCCT
Organism: Pseudoalteromonas sp. APC 3893; assembly: GCF_030408095.1. Lineage (NCBI taxonomy): Bacteria > Pseudomonadati > Pseudomonadota > Gammaproteobacteria > Alteromonadales > Pseudoalteromonadaceae > Pseudoalteromonas > Pseudoalteromonas sp. APC 3893. The sequence continues at coordinate 54,633 of NZ_JASDCD010000003.1, read as the reverse complement.
ACACTTACTGAGTTCCCTTACTCAATCCGTGTTGTATCTGAAATCACAGAATCAAATGGTTCATCTTCAATGGCATCTGTATGTGGTACGTCACTAGCACTTATGAATGCAGGTGTACCAATTAAAGCGTCTGTTGCGGGTATCGCGATGGGTCTAGTTAAAGAAGACGAGAAGTTTGTTGTTCTTTCTGACATCTTAGGCGATGAAGATCACTTAGGTGACATGGACTTTAAAGTTGCGGGTACATCAAACGGTATCACTGCATTGCAAATGGATATCAAGATTGAAGGTATCACGCAAGAGATCATGCAGATTGCGCTTAAGCAAGCAAAAGCGGCACGTTTACACATTCTAGGTGTAATGGACGAAGCAATTGCTGCACCTTCTGAAGAGCTTTCTCAGTTTGCTCCGCGTATTTACACGATGAAGATCCCTGCGAAGAAAATCGCTGAAGTTATCGGTAAAGGTGGCGCTACAATTCGTCAACTTACTGAAGAGACTGGTACAACGATTGAAATCGAAGATGACGGTACAATTAAAATTGCTGCAACAGACGGCATGAGCGCACAAGATGCAATCACACGTATTGAGCAATTAACAGCTGAACTAGAAGTGGGTACTATCTACCAAGGTAAAGTTGTACGTATCGTTGATTTTGGTGCGTTCGTTAACATTTTACCTGGTAAAGATGGTCTAGTGCATATTTCTCAAATCAGCACTGAGCGCGTTAACAATGTATCTGATCACCTTAGCGAAGGCCAAGAAGTGAAAGTAAAAGTACTAGAAGTAGATCGTCAAGGTCGCGTACGTTTAAGCATTAAAGAAGCTATGGAATCAGCAGCACCTGCAGCTGATGCGCCATCTGACGCTTAATTGTTGATATTTAGTCCAGTTAATTACTGGATTGCATAAAAAGGGGCTGTTTAGCCCCTTTTTTTATGCTTTAATGAAACCTCTTTATTTACAGCTTGTCTATATTGCTTACTTTTGAGGTATTAAGGATTTTAATGATTTTTAAACATGTAGCGTTTGCAACAGTGGCTTTATTGTCTTTAAGTGCATGTCAATCTACCACGCCAGCGAAGCCGACTCCTATTATCAATGTACCTTTCACTGCGCCTTTAGCTTCTGATTTTAGAAGTGAAATTGCCATTGCGCGTTATTCTGAATTATTAAACCGCACAGATTTATCTAAAGAGCAGCAAGCGAAGCTTTATTATGACCGCGGCGTGTTATTTGATAGCTTAGGTATGGCTACCTTAGCGCGTATCGATTTTAACCGTGCCGTACAAATGAAACCTGATTTAGCTGAAGTATATAACTTTTTAGGTATTCACCACACACTGATGCAGCAGTATGAAAAAGCGTATGAATTTTTTGACTCAGCGCTTGAACTTAATGAACAGCATGAATATGCGTATTTAAACCGTGGTATTGCTTTGTACTACGGCGATAGACCTACTTTAGCAACCGCTGATTTAACTGAGTTTTTACAGCGAGCACCTAGCGATCCATATCGCGTGTTATGGCTTTATTTAGCGCAATCTCACGATAATTCTGAGCAGGCACTGATTGACTTAAAAGCCAAAGCGCAAGGGCTTGATGAGACACAATGGGCGTATGGCCTTATATCTTTATATTTAGGTGATATGAGTGAGCAAAGCTTTTTATCGAGTATTGGGGAAGGGATCAGCTCAAATGAAGAATACGCCCAGCGATTATGTGAAGCCTATTTTTATTTGGCGAAGATGTATCAAGCGCGTGGCTTGGATTATGAAGCAGCAGATTTTTTTCGCCTCGCTTTAGCGACTAATGTTCATGAATTTGTAGAGTATAAATATGCTCGCCTTGAGCTTGAGTTAATGGCTGGTGATAACCAGAGTTAACACTCGGCTTCTTTGTGGTTTATTACTGAGCCTTTACTTACTAACAGGCTCAGTGAACCACAACGCTAAGTTAGCTCTGTGGCTAGGCCTCTCGGATGCCAAATCTGCTATTGCGGGCTATAATCAATTCCCTCGTGTTTTTAATAATTCCCTTTCAAGTTTTCCGCAGCCAATTGTCAAAGCGCTTGCACTGAATGGTTTTGCTAATGCGCAATTTAACTGGGCGCTTGTATTATTAAGGCAATCGCACGCGGATAAAGCCAAGTTATTTTGGCAGTTAAGTGTTACTCAGCAACCAGCTAATAAACGTGAACAACTAGCTCAATTACTTGTAAAACAAAAGCGCTGGGCGGAGCTAGAACTGCTTGCAAAGCAAGGTTTAATACCTATCTCTGATGCGCTTGAAACTTTAAAGTTACACCTAAGCTACCCCAAGGAATCTATTTCTAGCGAGTTTGCTAAACGCACGGGGATTGCTTTATTTACACACAGCCAAGTTGCAGAACAGCGGTGTAGCTACAATGTACTTATGTTGAGCAATCATCTTGAAGGGTTAACTAAGTTAAACACTTTTAAACAAAAACATCTGCTTTCACCACAACCAGCTAGCAATAGTTTTTGTTTTTCTACGCCAGTGTACTTAGGTGATTCAATAGAGTGCCAAACCAACCCGATAAAAGCAGCCGCTTGTAACTGGGAACAGTTTATAAACAAGGTAGAGTGGCCCCGTGATTTTGATTTTATTGTAATGATGCCGCGAAATGGTAAAGGCAATGTGCGCTCGGGTATAATGCAATTGGGTTCGCAAAGCCACTATGGGCTTTTTTTGCATGAACTAATGCACTTTGATGGCTTTGAAGATGAATATGCTCTGCCAATAGCGAAACAAGCATGGTTATGCAAACAAACAGGCTATGTAGCACCAAACTTATTTATTGCTAATGGTATTTCACCTCCGCAGGGTTGGCATTTAAGCCAAAGTTGCCAAGGTAAAATAAAAGCGTATAAACCCAGTAAAAATTGGTCAATTATGCAATATCAGCAGGTTACTTTATCAGCGCAATACAAAGCACTCTGGTCGAAGCAAATAAAGAGTAAAGACAATCAACCATTACGTTTTGTCGATTATTTTAGCAAACTGTCGGAAACGGTGAGTTTTATTGACAAAATGACGAATAATCATATCAGTGAGTAAAGTTGTTTATATTATTAAATTGACGTTAAATTAGTCTAAAATATCAGCAGGTAGGGAGGCTTGCTATAGACAAAATGTCCCTCAGTCAGTATAACTATACCTATATATAATATTCATTTAAGCTGAATTAAAAACCATTTCAATGACCAGTACACAACTAAAATTAACTATTAGCGTATTGATATTCTTATGACTTTAAAAGGTTCCTCATTATGACTTTGCTCTGGATACCCTTGTTATCCTTAATTGGCAGTGTTATTTCTTCATGCACCGGCAAATTATCTCGTAATCAAACCACGAGCCTGACCTTAATGGCACCTTTGTGTGCGTTAGCGATTGCAATTTACCATACCCCAGCCGTATTAAGTGGAGAAACAATCCGTTATACCCTTAATTGGATCCCGGCATTGGGCATGGAGATCGCATTTCGTTTAGATGGTTTAAGCCTGCTATTCATTTTTATGATTTTAGGCATAGGCTCACTCGTTATTTTCTATACGCGTTATTATTTAAGTAGTAACGACTCTATGCCAAAACTGTATAGTTATTTAATGCTGTTTATGACTGCAATGCTCGGTATTGTTATGTCTAATAATGTTATTCAATTATGGCTGTTTTGGGAGCTAACCAGTATAAGCTCTTTCTTATTGATCAGCTATTGGTGGCATAAATCCGAAGCGCGTAAAGGTGCACGTATGGCGCTTGCGGTTACCGGTGCTGGCGGCTTGGCGCTACTGGGTGGTTTATTGTTACTGGGTGATATCGTTGGTAGTTATAACCTTGATACCATTTTAGCTAGTCGTGTATTAATTCAATCACATGATTTGTATGAACTTGCTTTAGTATTAGTATTATTAGGTGCGTTTACTAAATCCGCTCAATTCCCATTCCATTTTTGGTTACCTCATGCCATGGCTGCACCAACACCGGTAAGTGCTTATTTGCACTCGGCAACCATGGTGAAAGCGGGTATTTTCTTAATGGCGCGTTTTCATCCAGCGCTTGCGGGTAACGACACCTGGTTTATTCTAGTAGCGATGACCGGTTTGGCAACATTATTAGTGGGTGCTTACATTGCTTTATTTAAACATGATCTAAAGGGGCTCTTAGCGTACTCGACAATTAGCCACCTTGGCTTAATCACTTTATTATTAGGCCTAGATACAGAGCTTGCTACAGTTGCTGCTATCTTTCATATAATCAATCACGCCACGTTTAAAGCATCACTGTTTATGGCAACGGGTATTATTGATCATGAAACCGGTACTCGTGATATGCGTAAACTCAATGGTATGTGGCGGTTTATGCCATATACTGCGACTTTGGCGATGGTTGCTGCTGCAGCGATGGCGGGTGTGCCACTGTTAAACGGTTTCTTGTCAAAAGAAATGTTTTTTGCTGAAACTTTACACCAGCAGGTGCTGGGTTCTATGTCTTGGTTAATTCCAGTGCTGGCTACGTTGGCCGCTGCGTTTTCTGTTGCCTATTCAGCTCGTTTCATTCATGACGTTTTCTTTAACGGCGACCCAATTGATTTACCAAAAACACCACATGAGCCGCCACGCTATATGCGAGTACCTATCGAAATATTAGTAGTGCTGTGCTTATTAGTGGGTATGTTTCCGAACTTTGTAGTGGATGGTATTCTATCAGCAGCGTCACTTGCTGTGCTCGGTGATGCAACCCCTGAGTTTAAATTGTCTATTTGGCATGGTTTTAACTTGCCTTTATTAATGAGTTTTATTGCTTCTGCATGTGGTGTGTTTATTTATATTCAACGCAAACACTTATTTCAATTTCAGGCATCTCTACCGGCATTTAATGCTAAAAAGACATTTGAAAGAGTTCTTTATAGTGTTATTAAGTGGAGCCAAGATAAAATCCAAAGCACAGAAAATGGCTCATTACAGCGCTATATAGTAATAATGCTGGGAGTTGTATTGCTGTGTGCAGGTTGGCCGTTATTTGAAATGGGTGCATTAGCAGGCACAGCACCAAGTACGCCAATTGATTTTCATAATGCAATAGGTGCTGGTTTATTAATTATAGGTGCTATCAGCACTGTACTTTGGCATCGCTCACGCATGGTATCATTATTAATGATATCAATAGTGGGCTTAATGGTATCTGTTGCCTTCACTCGTTTCTCTGCGCCTGACTTAGCATTAACCCAATTAACGGTAGAAGTAGTGACGGTCATACTGCTTATGTTGGCATTGTTTTTCTTACCTCAACGTACGCCAAAAGAGTCAAGCTCTTTACGTATTTTACGTGACTTAGGTATTGCCTCGGCTGTGGGGGTCGTGGTCGCGAGTATTTGTTATGCGTTACTTACTCGTCCGCTTGAATCAATTTCGGATTTCTTTGTTGCCAATGCTAAAACAGGCGGTGGGGGGACTAACGTTGTAAACGTTATTTTAGTCGATTTTAGGGGCTTTGATACGCTAGGTGAAATCACGGTATTGGGTATTGCTGCTCTGGGTATTTATAAGTTACTTGCTAATTTACCGCTGTTTATGCCTGCCAGTGATAGTGAAGGGCGTCCGTGGGCTCGTGAGCGCTACCCGATACTATTATCGAGCATTTCGCAGAGTTTATTACCTTTGGCTTTATTAGTATCGGCCTATATCTTTTTACGAGGTCACAATTTACCAGGTGGAGGCTTTATTGCAGGGCTAGTGACGTCTATTGCATTTATTTTGCAGTATATGGCTCGCGGCTCGGTGTGGATCACCTCCCGCTTTGATGTAAATTACCGCAAAATTATTGCATCAGGTATTGCTATTGCTATGTTTACAGGGCTAGGTAGTTGGGCGTTTGGTCGACCGTTTTTAACCACATGGTTCGACTACTTTGATATCCCATTTGTTGGTAAAACTGAGCTGGCAAGTGCCATTATATTTGATTTAGGTGTGTATTTAACGGTTGTTGGCGCTACGCTGATGATTTTAGCTAGCCTTGGCAAGCTGACAGCAGATGCACCAAAAGAAGAGGTAAATATTTAATGGAACTGTTATACGCATCGTGTGTAGGTGTATTAGTGACTTGTGGTATTTACTTGCTCCTACGAGCTCGTACTTTTCCTGTTGTACTGGGGCTGACCATGATTTCCTATGCTGTAAACTTGTTTTTATTTTCAGCTGGACGCTTAACAATTAATAAAGCAGTGGTATTGGGTACTGGTGCTGATTATGCAGATCCTTTACCGCAAGCTTTGGTTTTGACCGCCATAGTTATCGGGTTTGCTATGACCGCATTCGTGGTTATTTTAGCTATACGTGGCCGTGCTGATTTAGGTAACGACCATGTCGATGGCCACCTTGTTAAAAGTAATAACAAGGAGCACAGATGATTCAGCATATAGCTTCATGGCCTGTATTGCTCCCTATGCTGGCAGCAATACTTTTGTTAATGCCTCCGTGTGGTAAAAGTATTCCAATTCGTCGGGTGGTCTCGATTGTCATGTCAATCATCACTGCCTGTGTAAGTGTCGCGCTATTAATTAGTGTTTATAAAAATGGCCCCATAGTATATGCCATTGGTGATTGGCAAGCCCCGTTTGGTATTGTGCTGGTAGCGGATTTATTATCAGTGTTAATGGTAGCTTTAACCTCATTTTTAGCTTTAGCAGTGGCCCTATATAGCAGTGTAGGTGATGATGAAAAAGGCAGCTTTTTTCATCCACTAGTACACTTTCTCGTGTTAGGTGTGAATGGTGCGTTCTTAACAGGCGATCTATTTAATCTATTTGTTTTCTTTGAAGTTTTGCTAATTGCATCATATGCCTTACTGATGCATGCGGGCGATAAACATAAAACCCGTGCTGCTTTGCAATACGTTATTTTAAATTTAATCGGTTCAAGTGTCTTTTTAATCGCTTTGGGGATTTTATATGGTGTATTGGGTACGTTAAATATTGCCGATATGTCACTTAAAGTTGCGCAACTACAAGGGGATGACGTATATCTTGCTAAGATTGGTGGTTTGTTATTACTGGTTGTGTTTGCCTTAAAAGGGGCGTTATTACCTCTTCATTTGTGGTTACCTAATACCTATGCTAGCGCAATGCCGGTAGTTGCTGCTTTATTTGCGATTATGACTAAGGTAGGCGTGTACGCTATGTTACGTGTTTACACAGTTATATTTGGTGAAAACGCTGGACTCTTAAATCATATGGCGCAGCCTTGGCTTTGGGGGTTAGCAATAGCAACCATTGTTATTGGTGCTATTGGTGTGCTTGCTGCACAAGACTTACGTAAGCTCACAGCCAACCTTGTCATTGTATCTGTAGGCACCTTGGTTGCTTTAGTGGCTATACAGCATGTTAGCGCAACAGCTGCACTCCTTTATTACCTAGTTCACTCTACATTGGTATGTGCGGCACTGTTTTTATTAGCTGACTTAATATCCCATCAGCGTGGAAAAGTGGCTGACAGATTGGCTCCAGGGCGAGGTGTAGCACAACCAGTATTATTAGGAACATGCTTTATTATTGCTGCACTTGCGGTAGTGGGCATGCCGCCTTTATCTGGTTTTGTCGGTAAAATTTGGATTTTGAAAACAACCTTAGACAGCGAACGAGCTTTAGTATTTTGGCCGGTGTATTTGATTGCTAGTTTTGCTTTGCTTGTTGCATTAACACGAGCAGGAACCAGTTTATTTTGGGAACGTAAGCACCAAGACCGTGAACACCCAAACGATGGTAATGCTAAACCAGTGCAAGTAATTGCAGTAATAGGCTTATTGGCAGGTTCGCCATTAATGGTTATTTTTGGCGGCCCAATCAGCGAATATATGATTGCTGCTGCTACTCAATTACATGATATTAGTACAAGTATAAATACCGTGCTTAAGGGAGGTTTATAATGCGTTTAGAATCCCGTTTTCGCTGGTTGCCAACACCATTTCGCAGCCTCCTATTGTTTGTTGTTTGGTTGTTGCTTAACAACAGTGTGTCGCCTGGACACTTAGTGCTGGCAACATTATTTGCTTTTTTTATTCCTATTATTACGTTTCCGTTTCGCGAGCCGCAACCGCTTATCATTAAACCAGGACTTGCGATTAAACAGTTATTACTCGTGCTTTACGATATTGTGACTGCTAACATGCAAGTGGCACTGTTGATTCTCGGGCCAGTTAAAAACCTACGTCCAGCCTTTGTCAAAGTGCCACTGGACTTAAGTCATGAAATGCCAATTACTATACTGGCAAGTACGGTTTCGCTCACCCCAGGTACTGTAAGTGCAGAGGTTTACCCTATCCCTGAGTCACTTCCTGAGGGGGAAGAGCCTACACAACGTTATTTATTGATCCATGTTTTAGATTTAGCCGATGAGCAAGAGTTGATTGACACAATCAAAAAGCGTTATGAAGCACCGCTTAAGGAGATTTTTCAATGTTAGAAACGGTATTTTTAATCGTCTTTGCAATGATTGGTTTATCGCTATTACTTAATTTATGGCGGCTTGTTGTTGGTCCTTCAGTCCCTGATAGAATTTTGGCGCTTGATACTATGTATATAAATACTATTGCTTTGATCATACTGTATGGTATGAATATGGGAACTGGGCTGTATTTTGAAGCAGCTTTACTCATTGCTATGTTAGGTTTTGTCAGCACAGTCGCAGTATGTAAATATTTGCTACGCGGCGATATAATTGAATAAGGTAATTGTATGTACAGTGAATGGATAGTGTCTATTTTATTGCTGATCGGTGGCGCATTTATCTTAATTGGCTCTATTGGTTTAATTAAAATGCCAGACTTTTTTATGCGCTTGCACGGCCCAACTAAAGCAACGACTCTAGGCATGGCAGGGGTATTAATTGCAGCTATGGTCTTTTTCAGCAATACGCAAGATGGGATAAGCGTTAAAGAGCTATTGATCACCATCTTTTTATTAATTACTGCTCCAATCAGTGGTTATATGTTAATAAAATCAGCGATACATCATAAGTTAAAAGCCAAACAGGGTACTAAAGGACTTGATAACGTTGAAGATGATTAAGTGATTATATTCATTTTGTTTTACGAAACCCGCTGAGTTTATCTGAGCGGGTTTTTTGCTTACTATTGCTAAATATCCGTACTGAATAATACAACGCTATTAATTATGATAAATAATAAAAAACTGATGCTCGCTAGCTTACTTATATTGTTGCCGCTAATAGATAGCCTATTTGTACCAACGGCCTTTGGCTTGCAATACCATAGTGAAAAGGCGATGTACTTATTAAGCGCCTATCTTATACCGGTAAAGTTAATTCTAGTTATTGCCGGAGGTATACTATTGGCACGTTTTGCTAAAGCCCAAGCAGAGAGTGATAAATCAAGTGATTGGTATAGCAAATTTTATACGCTCGTTTTATTTGGCCTTGCAATCATACAGTGTGCACTATTCCTAATTATTTGTACCATGTATATTATTGTTGGGAGCCAAGCAGATGACTATCAGCAACAGGGCAATATCAGTGTTTATACCGCTGATGTTGGTAAGCTCGGCGAAGCGACTCATTACTTTTCATATCAGTGTACTGATCAAAACGGTTTCTATACCTTAACACCTATCGCAACACTAGATTGGCTTGGACATTTTAACTTTAATGTTGAAGAACAAACGCTAGTGATTAAACACAATGACTATACAGCTAAAGGTGAGCAAACGAAGCAGATTGATTTGAGCCACTACCGTTGTGAAGATTGAGTAGTTTTAATCAATAGGAGGTAAGCCACGCTTTGAGCTAAGGCAGCTGCCTTAACTTAAAGCGTGGTTTGTATATCAACGAGTTGCTGTGATTATGATAAGGTAGCGTTTTGTAGATCAGTGCTTATCTGTATCTAGCATGTCATCATGCTTAGTCATATCCCATGGCAGTTCACCTGGGCTGTTATCTAAAAAGTGCAGGTAGTTTTCAAACTGATCAAGTATATCCTTAACAATATCATCTTCATTAAAGCCATAAATATCATAAGATAAACCTCCACGGCGTAAAAATACCTCGGCACGATAATAAAGCTCAGGGTCATCCTCAGTGTGTTTTAACTCAGCGTAAGCGAAGCTTGGTGTTGCATGCTCTGTCAGCCTAATATCATACACAAAGTCTACATGCTCATGCCTTAACACTGTTAGAAAAGCACGGCTCATGACATCGTCAAATTCGACAACAGCTTGCCATTGACGCGTTTTTAACTCGGCTTGTACTGATTTCATTGCGCTAATAACAACTTGACTGATAAAAACATGCACGTCGTTCTTGTTAGGGTAACTTACCATTGCAGCTAACCGGCGCTTCCAGTGTGAGAGGTCTGGATTTTTATTGGTTAACGTATGTGCTTGTAAGCTGGAATCTCTGTGTCCTTCAATGCGTAGGGCCCGCCATAGACCAAGGGTTGCAAGTAACATGATCACAGCAAAGGGCAATGCACTGGCTATCGTCATTGTTTGTAGCGCACTCAAACCACCGGCAAGCAATAGCACAGATGCGACGGTGCCCTCTAATACAGCCCAAAAAACGCGCTGCCAAGCTGGCGTATCGAGGCTGCCACCAGAAGCAAGTGAATCAATAACTAATGATCCTGAATCAGATGAGGTGACGAAAAATGTAATAATGAGAATTACGGTCAGCAACGAGATAAAGAATGACCAAGGTAGGGCTTCAAATAATTGAAATAACGCGACAGCGTGATTCGCTTGAACATCAGCAATTAAGGTGTCAAATCCTTCATTCATTATAAGATTTAATGCTGTATCGCCAAACACAGAGAACCATAAAAAGGTAAAAATAGTTGGTACTAACATAACACCCACGACAAATTGCCTAATAGTGCGGCCGCGGCTAATTTTAGCAATGAACATGCCTACAAAAGGTGCCCAAGCAATTGTCCAGCCAAATATAAATAATGTCCAATTGCCTATCCAGTCACTGCGACTATAGGCTTGTAAGTTAAATGTACGTTCAACAATACCGCTTAAGTAACTCCCGGTATTTTGCAAAAATGATTCTAAAATATGGATGCTTGAACCGACAAAAAAGACAAAAGTCATTAACGTGATTGCTAACACCATGTTTAAAATAGAGAGGCGCTTTACGCCTTTATCCATACCTGCGACAACAGAGATCGTCGCCGCGGTAGTTATCAAGGCAATGGCAATAATTTGTACCGTAGTATTAACAGGAATACTTGGCCATAAGTAATGTAACCCAGCATTGATTTGTGTAACTGACAAACCTAATGTGGTTGCTATGCCAAATAGGGTGCCTAAGATTGCAAATACATCCACCGTATGGCCAATTGGGCCATGAATTTTGTCACCAATAAGTGGGTATAATGCAGAGCGAATCGATAGTGGCAGGCCATGACGAAAAGCAAAGTAAGCAAGTACTAAACCGACAATGCCGTAAATAGCCCAGATATGGAAGCCCCAATGAAAAAAGGCAATTTGCATTGCTTGTTTAGCTGCATCCACGGTTTCTGCGGCGCCACTTGGTGGGGATGCATAATGTAAAACGGGTTCAGCAACACCAAAATAAAGTAATGCTACACCATAGCCTGCAGAAAACAGCATGGCAAACCACTCGGTAAAACTGTACTGGGGCTGAGCATGATCAGGGCCGAGTTTTATGTTGCCCCAACTTGATGCGGCAACAGAGACAATAAATACTAAAAATATAGCGACAGATAACATATAAAACCAACCAAAGGTTTCAGTTATCCAAGATAAAGTAACGCTGAATGCTTCTCCAGCCAGTTCAGGGTTACTAATAGTACCGAGTACTAAGCACAAAATGATTAACACTGCAGGTAAAAATACAGGCAGCAAAATAGTTGAGCGTAAGGTCTTTTTCGTCATATATTAATCCTTAATATTGAGAGCTAACTTTAAAGCATGCCTATTTACCTTATTACATCTGCTAAGTACTGGCTAATTTTGTCGCTTGTTTTCTTTACCCAAAATAGATAAAACGATAAGGCTTAGTCTTTTAACAACCCTCAAATAACAGTACTCTATATAAGTATTGATGCCTAAATGCTCAACGTTAACTGGATTTAATAGCAATGAAAAAATTAATTAATCAATATGGTGAAGCTAAATTTGGGGTGTTTGAACAAGGGATTGAGCAAATTAATTATCTGGATTTTGATTTGCGCGGTAACATGGGCAAGCGCAAAAGCCTGCTTGCGAAAAAACTAAAGTTTAACCAGTTTCAATTTATAAGTTTTACTTGTGAAACTCTTATTGTTGGCTTGGCGATTGTTGATTTAAAAATTGCCAGTAACTGCTTTGTCTATGTATATCACCCAAGCACTGGTGAATTTGAGGAATGTAGCTTTACCAATTTATTTGCTATAGGCACTTACATTGACCCTAAGCCAAACTCAGGCAAGGCGCATTTTCATAAAGGCGCGAATAGTGTCACGATCAGTGCTGGTTCAGGTCAGCGTAAAGTCACAGTATGCTTAAAAGCAGGCCTAAAAATAAAGGCTGCCATTGATGAGTCAGTAAATTATAACCCGCTTACGGTGTGTGCAAGAGCGGGTTTTACCGGTTTTCACTTTACCCAAAAAGTTGCAGCACTACCTTGCTCAGGCTCTATCGAATGGCGAGGCAAACATATCAACCTTGAGCAAGTAAAAGCGCTGGCAAGTGTTGATTGGAGCGCAGGCTTTATGCGGCGAGAAACATTTTGGAACTGGGGGAGCTTAGCTTGTACCTTAGCCGATGGCAGACGTTTAGGTTTAAACCTTGCTGCTGGTGTTGTTGAAACTGGTTTTACAGAAAACGCACTGTGGCTTGATGACTCTTTAATAAAAATAGATATGGTCGATTTTAAATTTAAACGTTATGGCGATAAAAACGATTGCAGACAATGGCAGTTGCGCTCAAACGACGGCATCATAAACCTAACCTTTGAGCCTGTAGGTAACCGCCAAGATAAAACTAATTTACTCATCATCGCCAGCAACTTCACTCAACACTTCGGCCGTTACTATGGTGAAATAATCCTCCCAGACGAAGTTATCACACTCAACGGCGAATGGGGCTTCACCGAAGACCATTATGCGAAGTGGTAAGGAGAGTATTTTTAGTCGTTAGTCGTTAGTCGTTAGCCGTTAGTTTAGTCATTTTTGACATGACTGGGAAAAAGTAAGCACTTGGCTTTAATTCATTTGTATTGAGTGAAAATAAAATAACTGGGAATGATATCCTCAAACCCAGCTATATATAGCAAATCAGCTGATCGCTGAAAGTTAACGGCTCTTATTCGTCTATTGAACGAAGTAGGGCGTTAATACCCACTTTTTCTCGGGTTTGTTGGTCTACTTTCTTCACGATGATTGCAGCGTATAAGCTGTGAGTGCCATCTTTTGATGGTAATGCACCAGGTACAACAACAGCACCTGCTGGAACACGGCCATAGTGAATTTCGCCGGTTTCACGGTCGTAAATACGTGTGCTTTGGCTGATGTAAACGCCCATTGAGATCACAGCACCTTCTTCAACAACCACACCTTCTACAATTTCAGAACGAGCGCCAATAAAACAGTTATCCTCGATAATAGTAGGATTAGCTTGTAATGGCTCTAAAACTCCACCTATGCCCACGCCACCCGATAGGTGAACGTTCTTACCTATTTGTGCGCATGAGCCTACAGTGGCCCATGTATCAACCATGGTACCGTCATCAACATAAGCACCAATGTTTACGTATGATGGCATTAGTACCACGTTTTTACCGACAAAGCTGCCTTTACGAGCGACAGCGTTTGGTACTACGCGCATACCACCTTGCTGAAATTGTTCAGGCGTGTAATCACTGAATTTAAGCGGTACTTTATCGTAGAACTGGTTCACACCATCGTTCATCGGTTCGTTATCACGGATCCGAAATGACAGTAATACCGCTTTTTTCAACCATTGATGAACGACCCACTCACCACTGATTTTCTCAGCAACTCGTGCAGCACCGCTATCAAGTAGTTCAAGGGCGTCAATAATCGCTTGTTTTACATCGCTTGATACAGTGCTTGGGCTGATGCTGTCGCGGTTATCCCAGGCGTTTTCAATCATGGTTTTTAAATCTGACATAAGGTCCTCTTATTCTGTTTCTGCGTTGAGTTTTTTACGCAATGCTTGATGAATTTTTGCTTGTTCTTCGTCTGTAAGGGCTTGGTATTCGTTATTTGATACCACGAAAAAATCTTCTGCACGTTCGCCTACGGTAGTGATACGTGCTGCATGTATATGTAATAAATGAGCTTGAAAAACCTCGGCTATTTTGGTCAATAAGCCAGGAATATCCACCGCTTGAATTTCTATTAAACTGCGGTCTTTACGTGGGTGAGGGCGTAAAATGATTTTAGGTTTAATATTAAAGTCTTTAAAGCGTTGTGAGCGATTCTTTTTAAAGCGTATTTTTTTACGTGGATCTGCTAATGCTTGATCAAGTCCGCGTTTTATCGATTGTGCGCGACCACTTGCAATTGGATCGCCATTAACTTCTAACACTACAAAGCTGAATAGCACATAACCATCACGGGTTGTGAGAACCTGAGCATGTTGTACTTGTGCTTTTTTCGAGCCTATTACATTTACTAAACGCGCAAAAATAGCACCTGAATAGGGGCTGTAAACAAAGACTTGGGTTCCACCGTGCATAGCTTTATTAGACACTATCACACTTGGTTGTGTGAGGTCTGAATTAATCAAATGCTCGCTGTGCCAAGATATCTGCTGTTCACTAAATGCTGTGAAATAGTTGGCTTTAAAGCGACTCCAGATCAAGTCTATTTTTTCTTCACTAAAACCGTGATTAAGTAAGCGTTGTTTCGCTTGGCGCTTCTTGTCACGGATTTGGTCGCGTTGATCCATCGGGTTTTCAAGGCCTAAGCGAAGAGCCCGTTGAGTGTGTAAATATAACTCGCGCAGTAGGGTGTTTTTCCAGTCATTCCATAAGTTATCATTGGTGGCGCGTATATCGGCAACGGTTAAACAGTATAAGTAATCAAGTTGGCGCTCAGTTTTGACCTTTGAAGCAAACTCTTTAATAACGTCAGGGTCATTGATGTCCTTACGTTGTGCCGTTACCGACATAAGTAAGTGATTAGCTACTAACCACGAAATGAGCTTACCATCTGAGTTTGCAAAGCGGTGCAACTTAGCAAAGGCTATTGCATCGACGGAGCCTAGCTCGGAGTGATCGCCACCACGACCCTTGGCAATATCATGAAATATACCCGCTAAGTAGAGTAACTCAGGCTTGTCCATGCGAGTAACTATTTCACAACATAATCGAAACTCATTAGCGTTAGATTTATCAAAGTACTGATAAATATTATTAATTAACTTATGGGTGTGCTCATCTACGGTATAGGCATGGAATAAATCAAACTGCATTTGACCAAAAATATTCCGCCATTGTGGTAAGTAAGCAGCAAGCATGCCGTGCTTATGCATTAGAGTAAATGCGCGGCCCATGCCGTTGGGATGTTTTATTATTCGTAAAAACGCTTCGCGACACGCGGCGTAATCTTGCAAATCACCCAGTAAACGACGGCGTACTTGGCGAATAGTGCGAATTGTACTTGGGTATATATGCGTGATTGCAGGGTTATCAGCAATATGCTCAAACAGCACAAACAGTTGATCGCGACGGAAAAACACGGATGGGTTTTTTACCCTAATTTGATGGCCAACGCGTTCAAAATTACGATCGAGCTCGATAACCGGTTGTTCGCTGGTTTCGGGCAAAATGCTTTGCTCGAAGTATGATAATAACATTTGGTTCAGCTCACGTACGCGGCTCATTATTCTGAACAAACGTTTCATCATTCGCTCAACAGAGGCCTTACCATCACTACCAAAACCGAGGATTTCTGCTGCGAGTGGTTGATGATCAAACAGTAAGCGGTTTTCTGAGCGTCCTGCCGCGAGATGCAGGGCAAAGCGAATATTCCATAAGTTCTCTAAACACTCAGAAAGCTCTTGGTATTCTTCATGGGTTAAGTAACCATGGCTGATTAGCTCTTGTAAGGTTTCAGCCCTAAAGTGCTTTTTAGCAACCCATATAATGGTTTGTAAATCACGCAGTCCCCCCGGGTTTTCTTTAATATTTGGCTCTAAGTTGTAGGCAGTACCATGACATTTCTTATGGCGTAAATTTTGTTCTTGTACTTTTGCCAAAAAGAAGTCGTCTGAGCGCCAAATTGGGGTGTCGAGAATATGATTTTTTAGTTTTTCATATTCGATATGATTGCCAAATAATAAACGGCTTTCTAGTAAGCTGGTGGCAAATGTAACGTCTTCACGTTTTTGCTCAATCGCTTGGTCTATGGTACGAACACTGTGGCCTATCTCTAAACCTAAGTCCCATAGCATGGTGACAAATTGGCCTATTTTTTCACAAATAGCGTCACTAGGCTGCTCTGTAACCAGTAACAAAAAATCGATGTCTGAGTAAGGGTGTAATTCACCACGGCCATAGCCGCCTACTGCAATGAGTGCTAAATCAGGCTCATGAGCTAAATCATAAACATGAAAAAGTTTGATCAGTAAGCGGTCTATAAATTCAGCGCGGGCATTAATCAAATTACCAACGGGTTGTTTTGAAAACTCGTTTTGCAACCATTTGTAAAAGTAAGCTGAACAGTCGCGGTAATCGGTTAGTTGCTCAGCATCGCTAAGCAACTTTTTTACTTTATTGGGTAATGCCACGTGGGCTGGCTCCTAATGTTCGATGATCCTGTCTATCGTATCATCTGATCGGAGCGTTAAAATTTCAACACCATTTTCAGTTACTAGTAGCGTATGTTCCCACTGCGCAGACAAAGAACGGTCTTTTGTGACCACTGTCCAGTCATCTTTTAGCAATTTACATTGGCGTTTACCGGCATTGACCATAGGTTCAATAGTTAGGCACATGCCCGCTTTTAAAGCTTCTCCAGTGCCCGCACGGCCATAGTGCATGACTTGAGGTTCTTCGTGAAACTCAGCACCAATACCGTGGCCACAATATTCACGAACAATAGAATAATTAAATCCTTCAGCATATTTTTGAATCGCTTCACCGATATCCCCCAGGCGGACGCCTGGTTTTACCATTTTTATCGCAAGATATAGGCTTTCTTGTGTAATTTGCGCAAGACGCTTGCCTTGGATATTAGGTGTGCCAACATGGTACATTTTTGAGGTATCGCCATGGTAACCATCTTTAATGACAGTGACATCAATATTAACACTGTCGCCGTCTTTTAATGGTTTATCATTTGGAATGCCATGGCAAATAACATGGTTTACAGAGGTACAAATTGACTTAGGGAAGCCATGGTAATTAAGTGGCGCAGGAATCGCTTTTTGCACATCGACAATATAATTATGACAAATTGTATTTAGTTCATCAGTGGTCACACCTGGCACTACGTGTGGCTCTATCATTTCTAGCACTTCAGCCGCTAAGCGCCCAGCAACACGCATTTTCTCTATTTCTTCAGGGGTCTTGATTACAGCACTCATAGAGGCTCCATAGTCGAGTTTTAACACATTTATCGTCGCACAATTTTTGCACGCGACGTTGAATATTTGTTTTTAATATGGTATAAAGCGCGCCGTCTTTTTACAAATAAATTCTTAAATGATTTTTTGTATTTAAGGCAAACACAATTTTATTTTAACACACACACGTATCGTCACATACACTTGGGTGCATTTGAAGTTAATAAAACTTCGGTGTTGGTGCTATGGGATATGTGGAGGCCTAACCCTAAACTACATAGAGGATTTACAAAATGGCAAACGTTTCAATGCGCGATATGCTTCAAGCTGGTGTTCACTTCGGTCACCAAGCACGTTACTGGAACCCTAAGATGAAGCCTTTCATCTTCGGTGCTCGTAACCGTGTTCATATCATCAACCTTGAGCAAACTGTACCAATGTTCAACGACGCACTTAAGTTTTTAACTGGTGCTGCAGCAAACAAAGGTAAAGTACTTTTCGTTGGTACAAAACGCGCAGCAAGCGAAGCAGTTAAAGACGCAGCTATCGCAAGCGATCAGTTTTACGTTAACCACCGTTGGTTAGGTGGTATGTTGACTAACTGGAAAACAGTTCGTCAATCAATCAAGCGTCTTAAAGACCTTGAAATCCAAAGCCAAGACGGTACTTTCGAGAAGTTAACTAAGAAAGAAACGTTAATGCTTAACCGTGAAATGGAAAAGCTTGAAAAGAGCCTTGGTGGTATCAAAAACATGGGCGGTCTTCCAGACGCGCTTTTCGTTATCGATGCTGACCACGAGCACATTGCAATCCGTGAAGCTAACAATCTAGGTATTCCAGTTGTTGCAATCGTTGATACTAACTCTAACCCAGACGGTGTTGATTACATCGTACCTGGTAACGATGATGCTATCCGTGCAATCAACCTTTACACTACCTCTGTTGCTGCTGCAATCACTGAAGGTCGTGAAAACAACATCGTTGCTCAAGCTGAGAAAGACGATTTCGTTGAAGCTGAGTAATTAGCTGTCATCAAGTCTTCATCTAAATTTAGATGAAGACTTGCTATTCTTGTAGAGCGGGTAACCCGCTTATCTAACCTGAATTCAGATTTGAGGATTTACTAATGGCTGTAACTACTGCCCTAGTTAAAGAATTACGCGAGCGTACTGGCGCTGGCATGATGGATTGTAAAAAAGCGTTAACTGAAACTGATGGCGACATCGAGTTAGCGATTGAAAACATGCGTAAGAGCGGTGCTGCAAAGGCTGCTAAAAAAGCAGGTAACATCGCTGCTGAAGGTACTATCATCATCAAGCAAAACGCGGGTGTTGCAGTACTTGTAGAAGTTAACTGTCAAACTGACTTCGTAGCTAAAGACGAAAGCTTCCTAGCATTTGCTAACAAAGTTGCTGACGCTGCTATTGCTGACACTATCGCTATCGAAGACTTACAAGCTAAGTTCGAAGAAGATCGCGTTGAGCTTGTGACTAAAATTGGTGAAAACATCAATGTACGTCGCCTTCAGTACATCACAGGTGAGCAACTAGTTGAGTACCGTCACGGTGAGCGTATTGGTGTTGTTGTAGCGGGTGTTGCTGATGAAGAAACACTTAAGCACGTTGCTATGCACGTAGCTGCTTCAAACCCAGACTACCTAACACCTGATGATGTACCTGCTGATGTTGTTGAAAAAGAAAAGCAAGTACAAATCGACATCGCGATGAACGAAGGTAAGCCTGCTGAAATCGCTGAGAAAATGGTTGTTGGTCGTATGAAGAAGTTCACTGGTGAGGTTTCTCTTACTGGTCAAGCTTTCATCATGGAACCGAAAAAGTCTGTTGGCGAAATTCTTAAAGAGAAAAACGCAACAGTTACTAGCTTCGTACGTATGGAAGTTGGTGCAGGTATCGAGAAGAAAGAAGAAGATTTTGCTGCTGAAGTAGCTGCGCAAATTGCTGCAGCTAAAGGTCAGTAAGATTAACTATTTGTGATGCAAAAGGAAAATACATGCAATTAAAGTACTATTTGCTTTTGCGTCATGCTTAGAAATTCTTTAAAATAACCGCGCTTTTATGTTTATCATAAGCGCGGTTATTTTTTATCCATAATTTAATAAAAGTTGGCCCCAATACTATGACTATCAATCGTAAACCTATTTTTAGACGTGTTCTTCTCAAATTAAGTGGTGAAGCCTTAATGGGAGACGAAGGCTTTGGCATCGATCCCAAAGTACTTGATCGTATGGCGCAAGAAATCAAAGAGCTAGTAGAACTCGACGTAGAAGTGGGTTTAGTTATCGGTGGTGGTAACTTCTTACGTGGTGGTTCTCTTGCCGAAGCAGGTATGAATCGCGTAGTAGGCGACCACATGGGTATGCTAGCAACTGTAATGAATGGCTTGGCAATGCGTGACGCGCTGCACCGTGCTTTTGTTAATTGTCGTTTGATGTCAGCAATCCCATTAAACGGTGTGTGTGATGCATACAATTGGGCTGAAGCAATTAGTTTATTAAAAACGGGACGTGTTGTAATTTTCGCTGCGGGCACAGGTAATCCATTCTTCACTACTGATTCAGCAGCGTGCTTGCGCGGTATCGAAATCGAAGCAGATACAGTGATAAAAGCAACCAAAGTTGATGGTGTATTTAGTGATGATCCGGTAAAAAACCCAGACGCAACACTTTATCGCCACTTAAGCTACAATGAAATCATTGATAAAGAACTAAAAGTAATGGATCTCGCTGCATTCACACTGGCGCGTGATCATAATATGCCACTGAGCGTATTTAATATGAACAAATCAGGCGCGTTAAAGCGTGTTATTATGGGCGAAGAAGAAGGCACTCTTATCTCTTCACAAGCCTCAGATGAAGTAACTAACTAGATTAGGATTGAACCGTGATAAACGATATTCAAAAAGATGCTGCAGAACGTATGCAGAAAAGTGTAACGGCACTTGGCAGTCAATTATCTAAAATTCGTACTGGCCGTGCTCATCCGGCACTTTTAGATGGCATTATGGTGTCATATTACGGTGCACCAACACCGTTAAATCAAGTAGCTAATGTTACGATTGAGGATTCACGTACACTTGCACTAAGTGTATTTGATAAGTCACTAGCACAAGCTGTAGAAAAAGCAATTATGGCTTCTGATTTGGGCTTAAACCCAATGTCAGCGGGCGCGGTTATTCGTGTACCACTTCCACCATTAACAGAAGAACGTCGTAAAGATTTAATTAAAATCGTACGTGGTGAAGTAGAAAGTGGCCGTGTGGCTATTCGTAATATCCGTCGTGACGCCAATGGTGATGTGAAAAGCTTATTGAAAGATAAAGACATTTCAGAAGATGAAGCGCACCAAGCTGAAGATGCTATTCAAAAGCTAACAGATAAATTCATCAAAGAGATGGATACTCAATTAACAGCGAAAGAAGCTGAGTTGATGGAAATCTAAGTAGCTAAATAACCTGAACCTCGGTTATGAAATTTATTAGTTTTGAAACGTCGTCTAGGGTATACTAGGCGGCGTTTTTTTATGGAATACTCGATATTTATGGTTCTTAACGCTGACAAAATTTCACAGCAATGTTTACCCAAGCATGTCGCTATAATCATGGACGGCAATGGGCGCTGGGCACAGGCTAAAAACAGACCGCGTGTTTACGGGCACAAAAAAGGTGTAGATGCTGTGCGTCAGTCTGTTCAATTTTGTACTAAATTGGGTGTAGAGTCGCTGACGTTATTCGCTTTTAGTAGTGAAAATTGGCAGCGTCCTGAAGACGAAGTTAGTACATTAATGGAATTATTTTTATTTGTCCTAAGCAAGGAAGTGAAAAAGCTTCATAAAAATAATGTAAAATTAACGATTATTGGCGACTTATCTCGTTTTTCTGACACTCTACGCAGTAAAGTTGATGCAGCGCATGTACTGACTGCAGATAACACAGGGCTTAAATTAAACGTGGCTGCAAATTACGGCGGCCGCTGGGATGTTGCTAATGCAGCAAAAAAGTTAGGAAAGCAGGTTGCTGCTGGACAATTAGACCCTAACGACATTACTGAGAAACTTATGGCTTCGCAAATGAGCATGCATGATCAGGCTGAACCTGATTTGCTGATCCGCACAGGTGGTGATTTGCGCATAAGTAACTTTTTATTATGGCAAGCAGCTTATGCTGAGCTTTATTTTACAGATACGCTTTGGCCAGACTTCAATGAAGCTGCTTTTGCTGACGCTATCGCCTGCTACGTTGCCAGAGAGCGACGATTCGGTTGTACCGGCGAACAAATAAAACAATTACTCGCCGAAACCTAATTAAAAGGGTAACACTTTGCTAAAACAACGAATTTTAACTTCTTTAGTGCTAGCGCCTTTGGCGCTGTTATTAGTTTTTTATACGCCATTAACTTTATTTAGTTACATCGCCGGTGCCATTGTTTTATTAGGCGCGTGGGAATGGTCCGCATTTATGGGATTGTGCAATAAAGTCAAACGAGTGACATTTGTCGTATTTATAGGTGTATTTTTAGCCTTGCTGAATTGGCATTGGCCAATAGAGTCGCTCTGGGTCGATGGTCAGTTAGTGGGGGATGCAAATTATATATTTACTTTGTCTTTCTCATGGTGGATTGTCGCAACCTACTTAGTATGGCGTTATCCCGCTATGGCTAAAGCATGGAATGATGGTTTAGTGATGCGTGCAATTGCCGGTATATTAACTTTAGTACCATTGTGGCTTGCATTGAATACACTACGAAGCGCTAACTACTTAGAGTCCACGCACTTTGGCTCAATGTTAATTCTTGTAGTACTGGGAATTGTATGGAGTGCTGACATTGGCGCTTACTTTACCGGAAAGAATTTTGGTAAACATAAATTAATGCCCAAGGTCAGCCCCAATAAAACAATCGAAGGGCTCGCAGGTGGTGTTGTCGCAGCGGTCATCTTTGTTTTGGCGTTTTGCCATTTTACTGACGTAGATATGGCTGTATGGCCAATTTACGCTGTGATGACTATTTTTATAGCATTATTTTCGGCGATTGGTGACTTATTAGAAAGCATGTTTAAACGCGAAGCTGGCTTAAAAGACAGTGGTTCATGCTTGCCAGGTCACGGTGGGATTTTAGATAGGCTCGACAGCTTAACCGCCGCCGCACCTATTTTTGTTTTGTGTTATGCGTGGACACTTAGTTTATGAGTTGTAAGCAGCAACTAGTTATACTTGGTGCAACAGGTTCTATTGGTATTAGCACATTAGATGTTGTTGAGCGCAATCAAGATAAGTTTGAAGTATTTGCCCTCACCGCAGGTGCTAATGCTAAATTAATGGCGCAGTTATGTGTTACGCATCAGCCTAAATTTGCTGTGATGGCAACAAATGAAGCCGCAGAACAATTAACTCAACACTTAGTCAGCACAAATTGCAAAACGATTATCCGCAGTGGCACCGAAGCCATGAGTGAGATGAGTGCTCACCCAGATGTTGATGCAGTGATGTCTGCCATCGTTGGTGCCGCTGGGTTAATACCCACGTTGAGTGCGGTGACCGCAGGTAAAAAAGTACTCCTTGCAAACAAAGAATCTTTAGTGATGTCAGGGCAGTTATTTATTGATCAAGTAAAACAGCATAAAGCTACTTTACTGCCAATAGACAGTGAGCATAACGCAATTTTTCAATGCCTACCTAGTGCATTACAAGGCTCACAAAGTAACGCTAAAATAGCACAGCATGGCGTGAGTAAAATTTTACTCACCGGTTCTGGTGGTCCATTTCTCACCCGTGATATAGACAGCTTGGCTTCTGTGACGGTGGCAGAGGCTGTTGCTCATCCAAACTGGTCTATGGGGCAAAAAATTTCTGTTGATTCAGCCACCATGATGAATAAAGGCCTTGAGTTTATAGAAGCCAAATGGCTATTTAATTGTTCGGCACAAGATATTGACGTAGTGATTCACCCACAAAGCATCATACACTCAATGGTACAGTACCAAGATGGCTCTGTACTGGCGCAAATGGGTAATCCTGATATGCGCACCCCAATTGCGCACGCACTGGCATATCCGCAGCGTATTGAGGCTGGTGTTAAGCCATTAGACTTCTCGCAAATTGCAGATTTTACGTTTACCAAACCTGATTTTACCCGTTACCCTAATTTAGCCTTGGCAATTGCAGCGTGCGAAGCAGGGCAAGGGGCAACCACTACAGTCAATGCGGCTAACGAAATTGCAGTTGCTGCTTTTCTAAATGGTGATATCGCTTTTACAGATATATACCGCATTAATGCACAAACACTTGAGGCAACAACCGATGTAAATGTGCATACGCTCGATGAAATCTTAGCGTGTGATCAACTAGCACGCGAACAAGCTGCACAACAAATACGTAAGGTACAACGCTAATATGTTCGATTTTTTCTGGAATCTAGGTTCGTTCATTCTAGTACTCGGTATTTTAGTTACCGTGCATGAATATGGTCACTTTTGGGTGGCGAGAAAAGCGGGCGTAAAAGTACTGCGTTTTTCCATTGGCTTTGGTAAACCATTGTTAAAGTGGCACGACAAACAAGGGACTGAGTATGTAATAGCAGCAATCCCACTTGGCGGCTATGTTAAAATGCTTGATGAGCGTGTTGATGAGGTAGCTGAATCTGATCGACACCTTTCATTTAATGCCAAGTCTGTTCAGGCACGTATTGCTATCGTTGCAGCCGGGCCTGTGGCAAACTTTATTTTCGCTATTTTTGCTTTAGCCGTCATGTATATGGTCGGTGTGCAATCAATCAAGCCGGTGGTTGGTACTGTTAATGAAGGCAGTCGAGCAGAACTGGCGGGTATTACCGCAAAGCAGCAAATAATCAAAATTGGTGATGACGAAATTGCAACTTGGCAAGATGCGACATTTTCATTAATGGCAAGTTTAGGGGACAGTCGTGTTGCTGTAACTGTGCGTGATGAACAATATCAAGAACAAGTAAAAACCATAAATATTGATGGCTGGAAGTTAGACCAACAAGACGTGCCACCTTTAGCGTCATTGGGTATTGTGCCGTTTAGACCTAATGCAACTTTAGAGGTAGCCGCAATTACTGCAAACTCGGCAGCTGCTGAAGCAGATTTAAGAGTTGGCGATACAATTATTATGGTAGGTGATGAAACAATAAGCAGTTGGCAGCAATTAGTTAATCTTATTCAGCAATCAGCTAACAAATCATTACAATTTAGTGTAAAAAGACAAGATAGTATAAAGCAGTTGGTCGTTACGCCTAAAGCGCGTAATGACACAGACGGACAGCAACAAGGCTTTTTAGGTGTCGCTCCTGTTGTTGAGCAGTGGCCACCGGGATACATAGAGACTAGACATTATGGCCCACTCGATAGTATTGTGCTGGGCATAACAGAGACATGGCGCTTAATAAGTGTGAGTTTTGACATGATCGGTAACTTAATTACAGGTCAAGTGTCAGTGAAAAATTTAAGTGGTCCAGTTGGTATTGCCGTTGGGGCTGGAACTAGCGTAAGCTATGGTTTTGTTGCCTTTTTAAGCTTTTTAGCATTAATTAGTGTTAACTTGGGTGTATTTAACTTATTACCCTTACCAGTGCTTGATGGTGGTCACTTAATGTATTACATAGTTGAACTTTTCCGTAAAAAGCCGGTCTCTGAAAAGACACAAGAATTTGGTTTTAAAGTGGGAGCCTTGCTACTCATTTTTCTAACATGTTTCGCTTTGTTCAATGATGTATCCCGTTTATAGAAAATAGCGACGGTTTCGAATTAAAACACGATTGTAAAACACCGTATTAATGGTGTTGAGCGGTAATACAGTTGTAAAGGATAAAGATAATAAAATGGCTATAAAAAAACATTTGGCAGTAACAAGTTTATTAGGGGCAAGCTTTGTAGCCCTAGGCCAAGACTCCTTTATTGTTGACGATTTAAAAGTTGAAGGTTTACAGCGTGTAGCACTTGGTGCTGCGTTGACGCATATCCCTATCAATGTCGGTGATAGTGTTGATGACTATACAATTTCAAAAACTATTAAGTCATTGTATAGCTCTGGTCACTTCGACAATATAAAAGCATTACGTGATGGCAATAATGTTATTTTTAGAGTAACTGAACGCCCTACTATCAGCGCAATAGAATTTGATGGCAATAAAGATATTAAAGACGAGCAATTAAATCAGTCTTTAGAGCAACAAGATATTCGCCAAGGTGAGCCACTTGATAAAACCGTGGTTGATAATATTGAAAAAGGCTTAATTGAGTTCTTTCATAGTATTGGTAAGTACAACGCTAAAATAGATATCAGTATTATTAAATTACCGCGTAACCGAGTAAAACTTAAACTTGAATTTGACGAAGGCGACGCAGCTTCAATTCGTCAAATTAACCTAGTCGGTAATGAGTTGTTCTCGGATGAAGAGTTATTAGCACTGGCCGAATCACAACAAGATTTACCTTGGTGGCAGTTTATGGGTAGCGATCGTTACCAAAAGCAAACCATCGAAGGGGATCTGGAAAATATTCGTAGTTATTATTTAGATCGTGGTTATTTACGCTTTAATATTGACTCAACTCAGGTTTCAGTTAGCCCTGAGCGAGAGTCAGTGTATGTGACGGCTAATATCAGTGAAGGTGTTAAGTATAAGGTTAAAGGTTTTGACTTTATAGGTGACTTACTTGGCCGTGAAGAACTCATAAAAAGTGTTATCCCACTTCGAGCAGGTGAGCTTTATAATGGCTCGGTAGTTACTTCATCTGAAGAGTTTATTAAAAGTTATTTAGCCCGTTTTGGCTATGCAAATGCTGAAGTACGCACCATCCCTGAAATTGATGATGAAAATAAAGAAGTACAACTAACCTTATCAGTTAATCCAGGTAAGCGAGTTTACGTTCGTCGCATCATTGTTGGTGGTAACCAAAATACGGCTGATGAAGTACTGCGCCGTGAAATGACGCAGCTAGAAGGTGCTTGGCTTTCAAACCAAAACCTAGAGCGCTCAAAATTACAAATTCAGCGTTTGCCTTACATGGAAAGTGTTGATTTTAATGTTGTGCCTGTACCAGGAGTTGATGATCAGGTTGATGTTGATTTTACGGTAAAAGAGCAATCAGCGGGTAGCTTCAATGCAGGTCTTGCGTATGGTTCTTATCTGGGTCTGCAATTTAATATTGGGGTTACTGAGTCAAACTTCTTAGGCACGGGTAATCAAATTGGTTTTAATATCAATACTTCGCGTGGTTCAGAGCGTGTAAGTCTATCATATACTGATCCGTACTTTACGCCAGATGGTGTATCGCAAGGTAGTAGCATATTTTATAGCAACTATGACGCCAGTAAATTTAGCTTGATTGACTATAAATCAAAAAGTTATGGCATCGGGACAAATATTGGTTTTCCTATTGATGCGGTAAACCGAGTTAATTTTGGTGTTCGTTGGATCCAAGAAGAGCTTTCAGAGATTGCTGAATACGAACAAACACGTGTTATGCGTGAAACCTTCTTAGATCCTGAAAACCCAGATGCCGGTTTTGACTTTACTAAGTACGAGCTCAGTGTCGGTTGGTCACGTGTCACAGTAAACCGTGGTTTATTCCCAACTGCTGGTTCACGTCAAACGCTTAATTTGACTGGAACGACACCAAACTCAGACTTAACCTACTTTAAGTTAAACTATGATTCGCGTTTTTATTGGCCAATCAGTGATAATCATCGTTGGGTATTCTCAACCCGTGCCGCATTAGGTTACGGTAATGGTTATGGCAACACCAATGGCTATGACCAAACATTGCCGTTCCAAGAATATTTCCGTATCACCGAAATGGAACTACGCGGTTTTGATAGAAATACCATATTACCTCGTGCCATTTCACGTACGCCGCAACTTATTCCTGGCACACCATTGCCAGATGGTACCTTGACTGGCAGTATAGGCGGCGCATCAGAGTTTGATGTACTTACACCACAGGGGCGTATTGGTGGTAATGCTAAAGCCGTTGCGGGTATGGAACTGATTGTTCCTACTCCATTCTTAGATGAAGAGAATACAAGCTCTGTGCGTACCAGCTTCTTTGTTGATGCTGCTAACGTATGGGATACAGAATTTAACGTTGACCGTTATCAAAGTTTAGGACCGGATGAACGCGCAAAACTAGAGGATTATTCTGATCCGCTACGTTTTAGGGTTTCGACCGGTTTATCATTACAGTGGATCTCTCCGATGGGTCCAATGTTGATTAGTTTTGCGTATCCATTGCAACAAGAAGAAGATGACGATACGAAGACCATCAGCTTTAATATTAGTAACACTTTCTAAAGGAGTTTTTTGTGAAAAAATCATTTAAATCATCAGCTATCGCTATTTTAGCAACACTTATGATGGGTACGTCTGCGAGCGCATTTGCTCACAAAGTCGGTATTGTAGACATGCAAGAAATCTACAAACAAATCCCTCAAATGGCGAAAGTAGAACAAACGCTTCAGACTGAATTTGCTGAGCGCCGTCAAGAGTTAGAAAAGCTACAAGGCGACATTCGTTTTGAAGCTGAAAAGTTTAAGCGTGAAGCTACCACGATGAGCCAAGCACAAAAAGATGCGCTACGTGAAAAAGTTGAAGGCATGCAAAAAAGTCTTGCAGAAAAAGGCCGTCCTTTAGAGCAAGAAATAAAAGCACGCCAAAACCAAGAGCTAGCAAAAGTACAAAAGCTAATTATTGATGCAATTCAAGATGTTGCTAAAGCTGGTAAATACGATGAAGTTAAAGTAAAAGACACCACTATTTACTTTAACCCAAAAACGGTTTCTGATTTATCAGATAAAGTTGTTGAAAAAGTAAGTAAGCAATAGAATACAAAGATGCAAAATTATACGCTTTCGCAGATTGCGGAACTTTTAGGCGCCGAACTTGATGGTGACGGCGCTTTAGAAATATCAAAAATTGCTACTCTCGCAAATGCCCGCTCAGGGCATATTGCATTTTTAGCGAATAAGAAATATCGCTCGCAACTAGGTGAAACAAACGCCAGTGCTGTTATTTTATCTGCCGCCGATGCTAAGTATTATCAAGGTAATAAGCTCATTGCTGCGAATCCTTACAATAGCTATGCACGGCTTGCGCAAATAATGGATACTACCCCAGCCTCTGCCGCGCCAGGGATCCACCCCAGTGCAGTTGTTCACCCAGATGCGGATATCGCTAAAACAGCCTCTATTGGGGCTAATGCTGTGATTGAAGCGGGTGCGGTCATTGCAGATAAAGTGCAAGTGGGTGCCAATTGTTTTATTGGCCAAAATGCGAAAGTAGGGCGCAATACTAAGTTTTGGTCAAACGTGTCTGTGTATCATAATGTTGAAATAGGTGAAAATTGTTTATTTCAATCAAGTGCAATCATTGGTAGTGACGGTTTTGGTTACGCGAATGATAAAGGTCAATGGATTAAAATACCGCAATTAGGCGCTGTAATCATCGGTGATAAAGTAGAAATCGGTGCGGGTGTTACAATCGACCGAGGTGCAATAGACGATACAATTATTAACAGTAACGTTATTATAGATGATCAAGTCCACATTGCCCACAACGTGGAAATAGGTTCAGGTACAGCCATTGCTGGGTGTACAGTGATCGCAGGTAGTACTACAATCGGTAAAAATTGTCAGATTGCGGGACTTGTTGGCATAAATGGTCACATTGATATATGTGATGGTGTTATACTTACGGGTATGAGCATGATCACCAAAGCAATTACAGAGCCTGGTATTTATTCATCAGGTATGCCGCACTCTACCAATAAAGAGTGGCGCCGTAATATTGCTCATTTACGTAATTTGCCAGAGATGAAAGGCCGCCTTAAAGCGCTAGAGACTCTGACTAAGTCATTAAACGTTGATAATTTATAAGGATGCTATTTTGGCAAACGAATTAAATAGCCTAGATATACAAGAAATTTTAAGCTTACTTCCGCATCGTTACCCAATGCTGTTGGTTGATCGTGTATTAGATTACACGCCGGGCGAGTCACTTCATGCTATTAAAAATGTGACTTTTAATGAACCGATTTTTACTGGTCATTTCCCTAATCAACCTATTTTTCCGGGCGTACTTATTTTAGAGGCGATGGCACAAGCTACAGGCTTACTTGGTTTCAAAACAGTCGAAAACCGCAGCGAGAATGAACTATACTTATTTGCAGCCATTGATAATGCACGCTTTAAACAGCCTGTTGTCCCTGGAGATACTATGCATTTACATGTAGAGTTTTTAAAAGAGCGCCGCAATATATGGAAATTTGCAGCAGAAGCGAAAGTTGATGGTAAGGTAGTATGTACTGCTGAAATCATGTGTGCGAGAAGAGAGCTTTAATTGTGATCCATCCTACAGCGATAATCGAATCAGGTGCAAAACTAGGCGATAACGTCTCCGTTGGCCCTTACAGCTATATTGGTAACGATGTGGTTATTGGTGATAACTGTATTATTGAATCTCATGTTGTTGTTAAAGGGCCATCTACTATTGGTTCTGGCAATCATATTTTTCAATTTGCGTCTGTAGGCGAAGCCTGCCAAGACAAAAAATACAATGATGAACCTACCACACTGATTATTGGCGATAATAATGTCATCCGTGAGTGCGCGACCATTCATCGCGGTACGATACAAGACCAAGGTGTTACTAAGATTGGTAGCAACAATTTGTTTATGGCGTACACTCATGTTGCCCATGATGCTGTGATAGGCGATAACGTTATTTTTGCTAATAATGCCTCTGTTGCTGGCCATGTACATATTGGTGACTGGGTTATCCTTGCAGGTAACTCAGGCATCCATCAGTTTTGCAAAATAGGCGCACATGCATTTGTCGGTATGTACTCAGGCGTAAACAAAGATGTACCGCCGTTTGTTACAACGATTGGCACGCCGGCGGGTCCTGTTGCGATTAATACCGAAGGCATGAAACGCCGTGGTTTTGAAAGTGATGAAGTCATGGCGACACGTCGTGCTTATAAAACACTTTATCGTAAGAGCCTAGGTGTTGAGGACGCGATTGCAGCACTGAGTGAAGATGCTGCTAAATATCCTGCGGTACAGCTTATGGTTGATTTTGTAAAGAATTCAGAGCGCGGGATTATTCGATAATCTTAGTGTTTTTTAAAAGCCACCGCTTAGCAATAATCGGTGGCTTTTTTGTATTTATTTTTTAGCGGTAGTTTAGCCACAATCATTCGGCGTACTTAGTCAAATAGCAAACCTAAACGATGGACTGATTAGAGGTAATAAAATAACCCCCGTCCAGTAAACTAAAAACGGGTTACTAAGGATATATAATCTGGTTCAGTTTCTAGTAATAACTGGTGAGAATTCACGGCTCTGACTTCGCCATTTTCAAGCCATATTACTTGGTCCATGGTGCTCAAAAGTTGCGGATCATGGGTAATAGTAATAATAGTTTTTTCCGCCATAACATTCATAACAGTATCTATCACGGCATGTTTAGTTTGGTTATCTAAGCTTTCGGTTGGTTCATCAAGAACAACAATTGCGCTGTTTCGAAGTAATGCTTGTGCAATAGCTATTCGTCGTGCTTGGCCTTGCGAAACTGTACGCCCAGCTGTGCCTAAACGTGTTTTCAAACCATCAGGTAATTGTGCTAGCCATGAACCCAGTTGAGCTTGTTCACAGACTCGTATTAATGCTTCATCGCTCGCTGTTGGCATTGCATACCTTAGATTCTGTGCTAATGTTCCATCAAATATATGGTGCTGTTGTGCAACGATAGTAAGTAGTTCGAACCGATTGTCAGTTGATAGCTGGTTAATATTGATTGGGCCTTGTTCACTAAGTAGTTCTATTTGACCATGTTGTATCGGCCACAAACCACTTAGTAGGTTTATTAACGTACTTTTACCGCTGCCACTTGGGCCAACTAATGCAATCTTTTGTTTTGCTTTAATGGTTATATTTACTTTACTTAACGCTACCCTAGTTGTGTTATAGCTATAATCAATGTTAGTAAAATTGATACCAAGAGGCTGTTTTTTTACATTTACAGTCGGTTTATCGGAGTCATTACTAAGTTTATCTTCAAGCTCAAAAATACGTGCGGCAGCACTGAGGGCGTTGGGTAATTGGATAAAGGCATTAGGCAGGTTCAGTACAGTTTCGAAGCTAGCTAATACAAATAAGCTCATCATTGCTAACTCTACGTTCGCTATCTCATTGCTGCTTACTAGCGGCACTAATATAATAATACTGCCCAGCATAGTCAGTTGGGTGATTAATAATGTAAAACCATCGCTATTGGCCAGTGCGCCGTGGCGCTTTTGAATATGTCGATTATAGAGCTCACTGGCTTTATCACATTGATTGCGTTGTTGAGCTGATGCTTGATATAGTGCAAGTTCACGTGCGCCTTTTAAAGAGTCAGATAATTGTGCGCGCAATAATGCTGATTGCACGCGTTCTTGTGCTGCTGTTTTATTAAATTCATGTCCTAAAAAGGCAGGAACAACAACGCCGACAATCATTAAAGATGTAAAGCATAAGAGTGCCACATTAGGATTATAGGCACTCATAAACAGCATGATCACAGGAATACTGATCAAGGCAACGATGATTGGCAATAACACATTTAAGTAAAATGTATCCAACGCATCTACATCATCTTGCATTCGACTTACTAAATCAGCACTGCGGCTCATGGCTAAGTCTACATTACTGAGTTTACTTAACGTTGCAAATACACTCACTCGTATTTCACTCAATAACAAAAATGTCGCATTATGAGTAATTAATCGCTCGCCATAACGCGATGCGGTTCTAACAATAGCTAAAAACCGAATTACGCCTGCTGGAGTAAAGTAATTCATATGCACAGATGCAATGCCTGCTGCGGCCATAGCGGCTAAAAACCAGCCGGATATTGCCAGTAAGCCCACATTTGCAAGTACCGTAAGAGTAGATAGAAACGCACCGAGTAGAAGCATTCCAAGGTGAGGCTTACATAACTTTAGTAAGCGAATAAAATTAGTCATGTTGCGCACCTGCACGGGCTAACTGCCACAGCTTTCCATGTTGCTGATAAAGTTGCTGGTAATTACCTTGTTCAATTATTTTACCTTGCTCTAAAACATAAATGTTATCTGCATTTGTAATTGTGTTTAAGCGGTGCGCAATAACCAACACCAAATGCTCTTTAGCGTAGTCAACAATTGCCGAGTTGATCAGTTTTTCAGTTTGGCTATCGAGGTGGGCACTGGGTTCGTCTAGCATGAGGATAGGCGCGTTTTTTAAAAAGGCGCGTGCTAGCGCAATGCGTTGCTTTTGCCCACCCGATAATCCTTCACCGTGTTCACCCAGAAGTGTATCAAACCCTTGAGGTAGCGTTTGTATAAACTCAAGCGCACCGGCTTTTATAGCCGCTTGCTCTAATTGTGCTTGGGTAGCATCGGCTTTACCAAGGCGTAAGTTTTCTGCAACACTCATATAAAACAGGGTAGGCTGTTGGGGGATCCAAGCTATATGTTGTTGCCAGCTTTGGCTGTCCAGTTTACATAGGGGAGTATCATTAATGATTATTTGGCTATTAGCTTGCTGATGAAAACCCAATAGACAGTCAAATAATGTACTTTTACCCGCGCCGCTGTCGCCTATAAAAGCCACTAAGCCTTTGACAGGAAAAGCTAGGTTTATATTACTTAAGCCTTCTTTGCTTTGCGGGTAATAAAAGCTGAGCTGTTTTGTACTTATACTTTGTATAGGTAATGATAGCTTTGTTTGTTGCGCTGGCGGTAATTCTTCATCTGCATTAATAATATCAATCATATCAGCGGCAGCGCTAATGCCCTCTAAGCGAGCATGATAATGAGTGCCCATCTGGCGAAGAGGTAAATAAAATTCAGGGGCTAGTAGTAACACAACAAAGCCTGTGGCAAAGTCTAGGGTGCCAAAAAACAATCTAAAGCCGATGATCACTGCGACTAATGCGACACTTATGGTGGCAAAAAATTCTAAGGCGAATGCTGATAAAAACGCGACTTTTAACACACTCATGGTTGAAGTACGAAAATCATCAGAAATTTTGGCTATATTAGATAGCTCACGCTGGGTGGCATTAAAGAGTTTTAATTGGGTTAAGCCATTTAATCTATCGAAAAAGTAATTGCCCAATACAGAAAGTTGTTGCCAACGTTGTTGATTGATTTCTTCAGCTTTATGGCCAACTAAAATCATGAAAAAAGGGATCAGTGGAGCTGTAAATAAAAAGATAAGCCCGGCTTTGTAATCAGTAGGAAATATAATAACTAAAATAGCTAAGGGTATTAATGCACTGTAAGCGACGCTGGGTAAGTAATTAGCATAATATTGATGTAGAGCCTCAACACCATTGTGTAAGGTATTCAACGTAGCGCCGTGCCCTTTCTGCTCACTATAAATCGGCCCAAGACGATTTAGCTTTGCCAGTAAGGTTTTACGCATGGCGGTTTTTATTTTCTGTGCCGCATAATGACTAATTCGCTCGCTGAGCGCTAAAAAGAGAGCACGTAGTAAAATTAATCCGGCCAGAGGCCATAGTAGGTAGGTGATATCATCTAGTTGTTTATCTGCAAACATGACTAAATGGACAGCATTAGCGATTAAGTAGCACGAGGCTATCATTAGCAACGCGTTTAATGTTCCAAGTAAAATACTGATTTTTAAAAGGCGTGAGCCGCTGTGACTATATTGCTTTAAAAAAGCGCGCAGCTTAATTTGCTGCGCGCGATCAGGACGGGATTTAGTTGTCATTTTGGCGTTTTAGTCTTTCATGCAACTCAAGTTCATCATCAGCAATACTGTCTTTGTGTTGCTGAAACTCATACCACATAACATTAATAACGCCTAAAGTGCAAGCAAGTAGAACGCCTAGTATCCATGCGAAATACCACATAATTTATCTCCTTAGTAGCTACCATGAGTGTTATTTTCAATTTCATCTTTAGTGACTTTACGCCACATTTTCACATAACACCAAGTTGTGTAAATTAATATAATTGGCACAAAAATTATTGCCGCAATGAACATGACATTAAGCGTCATATGACTTGATACCGCATCCCACATAGTCAAACTAATATTGGGGTTATTACTTGATGGCATAACGAATGGGAACATAGCAGTCCCGGCAGTCATAATAACGCCAACTAACATCAAGCTAGTTGAGGCTAAGCCTAAAGCAGGCTTATTTATTACTGAGAAAATAACTGCCATAGTTGCCATAACAAATGCCAGTGCTGGGAATATCATGGTTAATGGCACTTTCGAGTAATTATCAAGCCAAGCACCTGAACTTGTCGTGACAACTTTAGCTAATGGGTTGGCATAACTTTGAGTATCACTCATTGATACAACTTGATAACCATCCATATTTGCAACCCAGAAGCCAGCAGCGGCAAATAATATAATAAATAATATTAGTGCGTAACGGCCAAACTGAGCAGAGCGCTGAGCAACTTCAGCATCAGTTCTCAGCTGTAGCCACATACCAGCATGTCCCACAAGCATGGCAACACTTATTACACCTGCAACAAGAGCAAAGGGATTAAGTAAGCCAAAGAACGAGCCTTGGTATGTTATACGCATAAAGTTATCAATATTAAAAGGTACACCTTGTAGTACATTACCAAAGGCAACACCAAATACTAATGCCGGAACAATGCTGCCAACTAGGAGTGCCCAATCCCAATTATTACGCCACTTTGCAGATTCAAGTTTAGAGCGATAATCAAATGCGAGCGGGCGTAAAAACAGTGCAAAGAGTACGAGCATCATCGCAAAGTAAAAGCCAGAGAATGCCGCAGCGTATACCATCGGCCAAGCAGCAAACAAAGCACCGCCGGCGGTAATAAACCACACTTGATTACCATCCCAGTGAGCACCAATAGTATTGATCACAGTACGACGTTCTATATCTGTTTTACCAACCAAGCGTAATAAAATTGCTACCCCCATGTCCATACCATCAGTGATAGCAAAGCCAATGAGTAACACACCAATTAACAGCCACCAAATGAACTTTAAGGTTTCGTAATCAAAAATCATGATTGTGCTCCTTGGTTTAATTGTTTATCGGCTTTTTCAAGTTCAAAGTGGTATTTACCTGTATGCAGAGAGCTTGGACCTTGCTTAACAAATTTTAGCATCAACCAGCCTTCTATAACTGCTAGAATAATGTAGAAAATAACAAAGCCAGTAATGCTCAATAATAAGTCATTGACGGTCAGTGACGAGGTCGCTAAGAATGTTGGCAGTACCTCTGAT
The DNA here is from genome assembly GCF_030408095.1 of Pseudoalteromonas sp. APC 3893. Classification (NCBI taxonomy): domain Bacteria; kingdom Pseudomonadati; phylum Pseudomonadota; class Gammaproteobacteria; order Alteromonadales; family Pseudoalteromonadaceae; genus Pseudoalteromonas; species Pseudoalteromonas sp. APC 3893. The sequence continues at coordinate 18,761 of NZ_JASDCD010000003.1, read as the reverse complement.
ATTGCCCAAGGCTGACGGCCATATTCGGCAACAATCCAACCAAACTCAATGGCTACCCATGGCAGTGGAATACTCCATAATGCAGCTTTGAGTAGCCAACGTTTTTGTTCAATAACACGATGAGCGTTGTAGTAAAATGATAGGGCGAATACAACCAGCATGATCACGCCGCAACCAACCATGATCCTGAACGACCAAAACATAGGCCCAACCCGTGGGAAAGAATCTTTAACCGCTTTTTGAATTTGTTCTTCGGTTGCATCAACTACATTAGGGGTATAACGCTTTAATAATAAGCCATAACCAAGGTCATCTTTTAGAGTATCAAACTTTGCAATATTGGCTGGGGTATTATCGCCGTTTCTCAGCTTTTCGAGGTATTCATATGCAATCATACCGTTACGAATTCGTACTTCATGCTTTTTCTCTAAGTCACTAATCCCTGTAACTTCCTCATCAAGCGAGCGCGTTGCTATTAAGCCTAATGCGTAAGGAATTTTAACCGCAGCATGAGTAACTTGCTCATCTGAGTCAGGAATACCGATAGCGGTAAATGCAGCCGGAGCTTCTTCGGTGTGCCACTCAGCTTCAATAGTAGCGAGTTTAACTTTTTGTACTTCGCCTACTTCGTAGCCTGATTCATCGCCGAGTAAAATAACACATAATATGGAGGCTAAGCCAAAGCCTGATGCAACAGAAAATGAGCGTTTTGCAAAGGCTAAATCACGGCCTTTTAAGATGTACCAGCTACTAATACCCAACACAAACATGGATGCAGCTACATAACCTGCAGATACGGTATGAATAAACTTAACTTGTGCCACAGGGTTGAAAACGAGTTCAGCAAAACTAGTCATTTCCATGCGCATAGTTTGATAGTTAAATTCAGCGCCCACAGGGTTTTGCATCCAACCATTTGCTATCAGTATCCACAGTGCAGATAAGTTAGTACCAATGGCCATCAGGAATGTTGCACCTAAATGCTGGCGTTTGCTTAAGCGCTGCCAACCTAAAAAGAACATACCAACAAAGGTTGATTCTAAAAAGAAAGCCATTAAGCCTTCAATCGCCAAAGGAGCACCAAACACATCACCGACATAGTGAGAGTAATAAGACCAGTTGGTACCAAATTCAAATTCCATAGTTAAACCTGTTGCAACACCTACGGCAAAATTAATGCCGAAAAGCTTACCCCAGAACTTAGTCATATCGCGGTATATCTCGCGGCCTGTCATTACATAGACAGATTCCATGATCACCAAAATCCAAGTCATGCCGAGGGTTAACGGTACGAAAAGAAAGTGAAACAGGGCGGTGATTGCAAATTGCAATCGCGATAGATCCACAAAGGCTTCATCTATCATTATTAAGCTCCTTAAGTTTGACGGTTAGCTTTAGCGCATTTCAGAAATTACTGAAAGTTCACTAATGTTAATCTTATATTAAGTTTAGTCAACTAAAAAATAGTATAAAGAACACTAAGAGTAGTTCCTTTTTATTTATATTAGATAATTCTAATGTAATACTAGTAACAAAAGCAAAAGTATTCAATTGTTTAATTTTTTTTATTGTTTTCTCCACTTTTGTACCTAATATTTGTCGAAGGCTGAGCAGAACCGACGTGGATGGTATTTTTATAATTAAAGTATTTATTAACTCTATGACATTTATCCTATTGGCAAAACACGTTAAACTGACAGAAATAAATGCAACGCTAATTGCGAATAAAATAATCAATGAACAATCAAACTAAACCGTTACGTATCGCCATAGTGGTGGGTGAGTTATCAGGTGATATATTAGGTGAGGGCTTAATAAAAGCGCTGAAAAAACGTTATCCTAATGCCTTATTTGAAGGCATAGCTGGGCCTAAAATGCAAGCCCAGGGCTGTAGTAGCCTTTTTGATATGGAAGAGCTGGCTGTGATGGGGCTGGTTGAAGTGTTAGGTCGTTTACCTCGATTATTAAAAATTCGTAAGCAGCTAGTGCAGCACTTTATTGATAACCCACCCGATGTTTACATTGGCATAGATGCGCCCGATTTCAATTTACGTATTGAAAAGCCATTAAAAGATGCGGGTATTAAAACAATTCAATATGTGAGTCCCTCTGTTTGGGCGTGGCGTGAAAAACGTATTTATAAAATAAGTGCCGCTACTAACTTGGTACTTGCTTTACTACCCTTTGAAAAAGCCTTTTACGATAAACATAATGTACCTTGTACATTTGTCGGGCATACATTGGCGGATGACATTGCCCTTGAACATGATGATAGTGCGGCGCGTACGCAACTTGGCCTAAACCAAGATGATAAAGTATTAGCGCTGTTACCTGGCAGTCGTGGCTCGGAGGTTGGGTTATTAAGTGAGACTTACATAAAAACAGCCGTTGGCTTACAGGCGAAAAACCCGAATTTAAAAATAGTGGTGCCCCTCGTTAATGACAAGCGTAAAGCACAATTTAGTGAAATTTTAGCAGCCACAGCACCCAATTTAAAAATACAACTGTTGGATGGACAATCTGACATTGCCATGCAAGCAGCAGATGCTATTTTAATCGCATCAGGTACTGCCACCTTAGAGGGTATGCTGTATAAAAAACCAATGGTTGTGGGCTATAAAATAAAAGCAATGAGCTACTGGATTTTCAAAAGCTTATTTACTTTTAATATTAAGTATTTTTCATTACCTAACTTATTAGCCGATGAAGAGTTAGTCCCAGAGTTTATGCAAAAAGATTGTAACGTTGATAATCTAACAAATGCACTTGAACCCATGCTCAATAGCGATAACAGCGAGTTAAAGGCCCGATTTTTAGCAATTCATCAGCAAATACGTTTAAATGCCAGTGAGCAAGCAGCGGCAGCAGTAGCGGAGTTATTAAATGCAAATTGAACGACCAAACCTAACTTTTATTGCCGGTGTTGATGAAGTCGGCCGTGGGCCGCTTGTTGGTGACGTGGTTACTGCTGCGGTCATACTTGATTCAGCAAACCCGATTGCAGGTCTTGCAGATTCAAAAAAATTAACAGATAAAAAACGTCAAGCACTGGCTATCGAAATCAAAGAAAAAGCACTTTGTTGGTCAATTGGCCGATGTAATCCAACAGAAATTGATGAGCTAAATATTCTACACGCTACTATGCTAGCCATGACTCGAGCGGTAGAGGGATTAACGACTACACCAGAATTTGTTTTTGTTGACGGAAATCGACTGCCTGCTTTAACAATGCCAGCACAAGCAGTCGTAAAAGGTGATAGCTTAGTAGCTGAAATTTCAGCTGCCTCTATTTTAGCGAAAGTTGCTCGTGACGATGAAATGATTGAATTAGATAAACGTTATCCGCAATATGGTTTTGCAGGGCATAAAGGTTACCCGACAAAAGCGCATTTTGCTGCACTTGAGCAATACGGCGCAATTGATGAACACCGCAAAAGCTTTAAACCAGTGCAACGTGTACTGGCTATGCAGGAGCAGTAATGGCAGCTCCAGATTTTGTACATTTACGGGTTCACTCTGACTTTTCAATGGTTGATGGTTTAGCTAAAACCAAGCCGATTGTTGCCAAAGCACAAGAGCTACAATTACCTGCGTTAGCAATTACCGATCAAATGAACTTGTGTGGTTTAGTGCGTTTTTACGATACAGCCCACAATGCCGGAATAAAACCAATCGTTGGGGCTGACTTTTGGTTACACAGTCCAGAGTTTCCCGAAGGGCCGTGTCGACTTGTTATTTTAGCCAAAGATAATACTGGCTATAAAAACCTAACACTGCTTATTTCAAAAGCATACCAGCGTGGGCATCTATTTCACCGCCCTGTAATAGACCGAGATTGGCTGGTGGAGCATAAAGAGGGCCTTATTTTGCTCTCTGGCGCAAAAGATGGTGATTTAGGTAAGGCACTCTTAAAAGGCAACGCGGGTATTATTGAATCAGTGGTCAGCTTTTACAAACAGCATTTTAGCGATCATTACTATATTGAGCTTATTCGCAGTTCACGTGCTCAAGAAGAAGAGTATCTACATTTAGCGGTTGAATTGGCAAGCGTTGAGCAGTTGCCCGTGGTTGCCACCAACGAAGTGGTGTTTTTAAAACCAGAAAACTTTGAAGCGCATGAAATTCGCGTTGCCATTTTTGACGGCTATACGCTTGATGACAAACGTCGGCCTAAACGCTTTTCACAAGAGCAGTACTTAAAAACGCCAGAGCAAATGGCTGAGTTGTTTAGCGATATCCCTGAAGCACTACAAAACAGCGTCGAAATAGCCAAGCGCTGTAATGTAACGGTACAGCTTGGTACTTACTTTTTGCCAGATTACCCCACAGGCTCGTTAAAAATTGAAGACTTCTTAGTTAAAGTCTCAGAAGATGGCCTTGAAGAGCGGTTGCAGTTTTTATTCCCTGATGAAAATGAGCGAAAAGAAAAACGCGTAGAATATGATGAGCGACTAAAAATAGAGCTCGACGTAATTAACCAAATGGGTTTCCCTGGTTACTTCTTGATCGTAATGGAGTTCATCCAATGGAGTAAAGATAACAATATTCCAGTAGGGCCAGGGCGTGGTTCTGGTGCGGGTTCCTTGGTGGCTTATGCACTTAAGATCACCGATCTTGATCCGCTTGAGTTTGACTTACTTTTCGAACGTTTCTTGAACCCTGAACGTATCTCAATGCCGGATTTCGACGTCGATTTCTGTATGGATAGGCGTGATGAAGTAATCGACCACGTATCAGCGCTGTATGGGCGGGACGCGGTATCGCAAATCATCACCTTTGGTACCATGGCAGCAAAAGCGGTTATTCGTGATGTTGGTCGTGTGCTTGGCCACCCTTATGGTTTTGTTGACCGTATTTCAAAATTGATACCTGGCGATCCGGGGATGACCTTAGCAAAAGCTTTTGACGTTGAGCCGCGCTTGCAAGAGGCTTACGATGGCGACTCAGAGGTTAAAGACTTAATTGATATGTGCCGCATCCTTGAGGGGTGTACACGTAATGCCGGTAAGCATGCGGGTGGTGTTGTTATATCACCCACCACCATCACTGACTTTGCAGCCCTTTATTGTGATGATGAAGGTAAATTCCCCGTTACTCAGTTTGACAAAAATGACGTTGAAACCGCGGGCTTGGTTAAATTCGACTTCTTGGGTCTTCGCACGCTGACAATCTTGCAGTGGGCAATTGATATGACCAACGAGCGCCTTGAGCGTGAAGGCAAAAAGCCGGTTGATATCAACGCAATTCCACTGGATGATAAAAAGAGTATAGAGCTATTATTACGCGCCGAAACAACCGCGGTATTCCAGCTCGAATCGCGGGGTATGAAAGATCTGATCAGGCGTCTTAAACCTGACTGCTTTGAAGATATGATAGCCTTGGTGGCCTTGTTTAGACCAGGCCCACTGCAATCGGGCATGGTAGATAACTTTATCGACCGTAAATTGGGCCGAGAAGACATCTCTTACCCAGATGCACAATATCAGCACGAAAGCTTACAGCCTATTCTTGAGCCTACTTACGGCATTATCTTGTATCAAGAACAGGTAATGCAAATTGCACAGGTCTTAGCTGGTTACACGCTAGGTGGCGCGGATATGCTGCGTCGTGCAATGGGTAAGAAAAAGCCAGAAGAAATGGCAAAACAACGTTCAACCTTTGAAGATGGGGCAAGAAATAACGGCATTGACGGCGAACTTGCAATTAAAATCTTCGACTTGGTAGAGAAGTTTGCGGGTTATGGTTTTAATAAATCTCACTCAGCAGCCTATGCGCTAGTATCATACCAAACCTTGTGGATGAAAACGCACTATCCGGCTGAGTTTATGGCTGCGGTAATGTCGGCAGATATGGATAACACCGATAAAATCGTAATTTTGGTGGATGAATGTGAAAACATGAAACTCACCTTATTACCGCCGGATGTAAACGCGGGTGAGTTTAAATTTGCTGTAAATCAGCAAGGCGAAATTGTTTACGGTATCGGCGCTATTAAAGGGGTTGGTGAAGCGCCTGTTGATGCAATTTTAGAAGCGCGCAGTGAAGGCGGCCCGTTTAAAGATTTATTTGATTTCTGCGCCCGGGTGGATTTAAAGCGTTTAAATAAACGTGTCACAGAGAAGCTCATTTACGCTGGTGCACTCGATCAACTTGGCCCAGATAAAACCCAACCAGGACGTGCCACGCTGCTAGCGAGCCTTAAAGATGCGATGCGCGCCGCGGATCAACACAACAAAGCAGAATCTCTTGGTCAAACTGATTTGTTTGGTTTACTTGCCACAGAGCCTGATGAAGTTGAACAAGCCTTTATAAAAGCTACACCATTAACAGATAACCAGTGGTTAGACGGTGAAAAAGAAACTCTAGGTCTTTATTTAACCGGTCACCCGATAAATCAATACCGTAGAGAGCTTAAACATTACACCACAGGCCGTTTAGTCGATTTACAGCCAACTAATCGTGATGTGCAATCAACCGCTGCAGGCCTTGTTATTGCAGCACGTACACTAATAAATAAGAAGGGAAATCGATGGGGGCTTATAACTTTAGATGACAAGAGTGCCCGTATTGATGTACGCTTATTCCCAGAACAGTTTGAAATGTACCAAGATATGCTGCAAATCAACAATATCTTGGTAATATCTGGACAGGTCAGCTTTGATAACTTCTCTGGTGGCATTACAATGACCGCCAGAGACATATGCACCATAGCGCAAGCGCGAGAAAAACGCATAAAAGCGATCAAAATGACGCTAAATATGGTGCAAATCGAGGCTAACTTCTTCGATAATTTACAAAAAGTACTCGAACCTTATAAGTTTGGTACATGTCCGATTAGGGTTTTCTATCAACGTCCAGATGCGTTGGCTGAGTTAACCTTAGGTACAGAATGGTGTGTTACGCCTAGTGATGACTTAATTCATAAGCTTTCACTAATGGCTGCACAAGATGTAGAACTAGAATTTAACTAATTAGGTAGTTTAGAGCATGAGCCTCAATTATCTTGATTTTGAGCTTCCAATCGCAGAATTAGAAGCAAAAATTGAAGAGTTACAAAATATAAGCCGCGCTGGCGAATTAGACCTTGAGTTAGAAGAGGAAGTCAGCCGATTAAAAGAAAAAAGCGCCCAACAAAAAGAGGAAATATTCTCTAAATTAGGTGCTTGGCAGGTTTCTCAGTTAGCCCGTCATCCGTTGCGTCCTTATACTCGAGATTATATCGAGCGCATTTTTACGGAGTTTGACGAGTTAGCGGGTGATCGTACTTTTGCAAATGATCCGGCTATTTTAGGTGGTGTAGCACGTTTTGAAGGTCAACCAGTAATGGTGATCGGTCAACAAAAAGGACGTGATACAGCTGAAAAAATTAAACGCAACTTTGGTATGCCAAAGCCAGAAGGTTACCGTAAAGCATTACGCTTAATGGAAATGGCTGAACGTTTTAAAATGCCAATTATGACTTTCATCGATACACCAGGTGCATACCCAGGTGTTGGTGCAGAAGAGCGTGGTCAATCTGAAGCTATCGCACGTAACTTAAAAGTAATGGCAGCACTCAAAGTGCCAACTATTTGTACAGTTATTGGTGAAGGTGGTTCAGGTGGTGCACTGGCAATTGGTGTTGGCGATCGCGTTAACATGTTGCAATACAGCACTTATTCAGTAATTTCGCCAGAAGGGTGCGCATCGATCCTTTGGAAAAGCGCTGATAAAGCACCGCTTGCTGCAGAAGCTATGGGTGTTACCGCTGCCCGCGTTAAAGAGCTTGATTTGATCAACAACCTAGTCGAAGAGCCTTTAGGTGGTGCACATCGTAACTACGATGCAATGGCACGTAACCTTAAAAATCAGCTTAAACGTGACCTTGCAGACTTACAAGCGCTGTCGCTTGATGAAATGCTTGATCAACGTTACAAACGATTAATGTCATTTGGTTATTGCTAAAAAATAGCTCGAATGCAGAAAAAAGCCGCTTTAGCGGCTTTTTTGTTTTAAAATGTTTGTAAGCTAGGAGCTATTCATTAATTATTTTGCGGTTTAATTCATGCACTCAACACCCTTGTACCAAAAAGTAAAAAGCACCATTGCCCCGTTTGTCGATGATAACCAAACGTCATTTACGATCGCGCTCTCAGGTGGGGTGGACTCTGTGGTGTTATTGCATGTGATGAATGAAATGAAACGTGAAATACCAGCGCTACAACTGAGTGCGGTTTACGTTAATCATGGCTTGAGTAACTATGCTGATGACTGGCAGCAGTTTTGTGCTGATTTATGCCGACAATTAAATGTCGCATTTACGGCTGCGCCAGTAACCATCGAGCAACGTTCACGCACGAGTTTAGAAGAGCAAGCCCGTGATGCACGCTATTTAGCATTAGATGAGTATAGCGCTAAGGGCAGTGTTATTTTATTGGGCCAGCATTTGAATGATCAGCTTGAGACTTTTTTACTACGCCTTAAACGCGGCTCAGGTTTGAAAGGCTTAGCATCTATGCGGCAAACCCGCAGACTTAGCAGTGGCCGTGTTTGCTTTAGACCGCTATTAAATGTTACACGCTGCGCAATAGAGTCATTCGCGAAAGTGTTTTCGCTTGCGCATATTACCGATGATTCCAACACAGATGAACGCTTTGACCGTAATTTTATCCGCCAAAAAGTGGTGCCAGTTTTATCGGATAAATTTACCGGTTTTGAAAAAAGCGCCTCACGTAGCATTAGTTTACTGCAGCAACAGCAAGATTTACTGCATGAATATAGCTTGCAAGATTTAGCTAAATGCCAAAATGAAACTCAAGGCTTAAGCTGCGGCGAGCTTGCAATGTACAGTGCTGCACGCCAAGCAAATGTATTACGTTGTTGGCTTGAGCAGTTTACTGCCTTAATGCCATCGCAAAAGCAAACTGAGCAAATCTTAGAGCAAGGGATTAATGCACAGGTTGACGCACAATTAAAAATACAATTAAAAGACGGAGACATCTGTCGTCATCAAAGTTTTTTGTATTTTGTAAAACACCAAACGCAAGAGCCTCTGGTTGTAACTGAGCGCTCTGATAATACTTTTATTCTAAATAACGGCGCTCATATTAGCGTAGTGCAAGGGAAGGGGGTTAGGCTTCCTCAAGCCGATGAGCATGTAACAGTGAGATTTGATTACCCTCAGGAAAAAATAAAACCTTTGAATAAACCCGGCCGTAATACCTTAAAGCACTGGTTTAAAGATGCAAAAGTAGCCCCTTGGTTACGAGCCAGTGTGCCACTTATTTTTTATAACGACGAATTAGTTCAAGTCGTCGGTTACTTCATCAGTGCAAATCATGTTAGCGATGAAGGAATTTTTTGGGAGTACCATACATGAACCAGCAGCCTCATGTCGGCTTATCACTTGTTAATAAAGCACCGCTTGGCTTGTTAGTAACAACATTGATTGCAATAGCAGCAGGTTTTTTATTTGAAATCGACTTACTAACTTTACTCTATGCGTTTATAGGTGGCCTAGCCTGTGGAATTATTTTAATCGCTTATTGGCTGGGTAAAGGGGGAGTTTATTTTATTGCTGGGGTGAGCGTGCCGTTATTATTGGTGGTCATGATGCCGCTTGCCACCATGGCAGCGTTACTTTATTTAGTGAGTGGGTTCTTTTTTGGTTTTTGCTTAGCGTTACTAGGTTATAAGCTAATAAGTAAAGGTTAAGCGCCTTGGGGGCTAGGCGCTATCTATTTTGTTAATACGCTCTGGCGCAGTTTCTACCCGCGGCTTTAGCTTTGTATAAGCCTTTATCAGCGCGCGAAAATATCTCATCTTCACAATCATGGCTATTTACCAAAGTATAGCCAATACTCGTGGTGACTTGGTATTGTGCCATAACACTTGAGTCACCGACTAAACGCATTATGCGCTGCGCAATGACTTTATTAGTAATAAATTCAGGATCGTCGATTAAAATAGCAAACTCGTCGCCACCAAAGCGAAATACTGAGTCGGTGCCGCGAATACTGGTTTGTAATACTGTTGCAAACTCTTTTAATACGTCATCGCCAATTTTATGACCAAAGCTGTCATTAACTTGCTTAAAGTTATCTAAATCAAGCAACATCAAACTAAATGGACGATGCTGACGCCGACAGCGTTCCAGCTTTTCTAATAGAATGTCATTAAATTGGCTGCGGTTATTTAACCCCGTTAGCGTGTCTTTAGTGGCTAAACGTAACACGCGGTTATACATTAACGCATTTCTCAAGGGGTACACTAAGGCATTATGTAATCCCACTAGCTTAGCTTCAATACTCCCTGTTAGTGGATACTGACTAAAGTAAATCAATTGCCCTAAATGCTCATTGTTTATATCTAAATCAAACGAGTAGGGTGAATTGGTATTATCACTGTTATTAACTTGGGTCACACCTTGCGACGATTGAAACTGCATACCTGAAAAATTAATAACTTGCTTGGCATTTTCTGCGTAAATGCTGAGTATTTCCTCAATATTTAACGTAGTTTGTAGCTTTGCAACTAAACTATGAATAGCCGCAGGCTCATTATTTCGGTAATGCTCTGCCGAAAACGGCAGGAACTCGCCACGTGCCGAAATGCGTTGCGTCAAAATATGGACGTTTTCCACTGAAATCTCCCCCCAGGAGTGGTTATAACTTAAATGAAGCGATTTTTGTGCCACTATTTCAAACTGGCTGAAAAACAAATTGCCCCAGAAGTTAAAATTCTTTTGCGTACGAGAGACGACAGTGAGCTCGAATTACAACAAGTGCTGGGCGTACCAGAAGTAGTGCCAGAGACCCTTGAAGCCAGTTTAATATTGGTATCACATGTGTTGTATATGTCAGGTGTGCCAATGACCCGTATCGTTAGAAGAGTGAGTAAAGAACGTAGACATCGCTATAAGTATTTACATGGCTTTTTTGCTGGCGAAGAATTTAGCAAAGAGGATAATAATGCAGAGCGACTAGAGTACTTACATGCCATAGCATTACCTGAGGGTGCGTTTTCGGTTGATAAAAGTATTAGTGAGCTTAATTTAGAAAAGCGCAGAGTAACGGTAAGGGCTTTGCGCCGCCAAGGCCGTGAAATAGACTCGCCCTCACAACATACTATTTTACTCACCGGCGACATCTTAGTACTTCAAGGTAAGCCTAGGCGAGTAGAGCGTTACCTTATTGATGGCAGCGAATAATTTAATCTAGCTCTAAAAATGCCCTGATCTGTGGAAGTTTTTCTATACCATCTTTATAGCCTATTTCAATTAAATGTTGGGTATAGCGTTTTTCGAATAATAAGTAACTGGTTAAACTCGACTGAGAGCGTTTTTTTACACCAATCATACGCAAGAGCATTTTGATGGGCAGCGGCATATCATCATAATACTGAGCAGCAATGGCATTAAAGTTCTCTGATGGGTTTATCACACAGGTATCTATTTGTTTTAGCTCTTGGTGTTTATCACGTCCTGGCATGAGTCCCAATGTACGGTTTATTCGTTGTAAGCGCTCTAAGTCTGATTGCAAGGTATCGCTAAAAACACTATCAAGTAAATGACCCGCAATAGAAGACAACCCCGGGAAATGCGGCAAGTAGCCCGGTGGATGTAGCTCTTTTGGTTGATCAACCCCGATAATAAATATTTTTTCAGCGCCTAAATGCACACTCGGGCTAAGTGGTGACAGCTGATGAATTGAACCATCACCAAAATAGTGATTGTGTACATTAACACTTGGGAACACCATCGGAATTGCACTGGATGCCATTAAATGCTCAACATTTATTCGTGTCGCTTGCCCTTCACGCTTGGCTCGTTGCCAAGGTGATTGAGTGTTCGACTGGAAAAATGCCACAGAGTCACCCGTGGTATAACTAGACGCCGTAATTGACAATGCATCTAAATAATTACGGTGAAGGTTACGCTCAATGCTGGTTAAATCTAATATCTCGCTAAGTAACTTGCGAAGCGGCTGATTGTTAAGCAAACTAGCTGGTGGATGGTTAATATGCTCAGACTGAAAACTGGTCAGCATATTTCGCGCTATATGGCCAAATACACTAATAAAGTCACTTTTATAAACCATTGAAGTAGAGAAGTTTTTCCACACATGTTCGAGCTTTCGAGTGGCTAAATGGGCACAAGATGCATAGCAGGCCAAAGCTGCCGAGTTTATTGCCCCCGCTGAGGTGCCATTTATAATAGTAAAAGGAAGCGGAGCTGTGCGAGGCATACTTTGCGCAAGTGCTTTTAATACCCCGACTTGATAAGCAGCACGCGCGCCCCCCCCAGTTAATAGTAGAGCTACTTTAGGCTTATTTTTATCGACTTGTTTTATTTTCATGGTTGCGATTAAACTGTTGACCGTCTTTACTTTATTTATTAACTGTAAGTCTTTAAGCTAGAAGAATCAAAGGATACCTGAGCGAGAACACTTTTTTATCGCTTGATTGGGAATTTTACTCACTTAGTCGACTCTAAGTGTTTGAATAATGCATTTTAATTTTTATGGAGTTCGTATGTCAGATCAATCACCACAGCCAGATGTCGAAAAACGTCCACCAAACAACAATTTGTTATTTGCACTTGTTATACTGATTGTTATTGCATGTGCTGCCGCATTTGTTTTATTAAGCTCGGATGAAGAGCCACAGCCCGTTGTTGAGCAAGCCCCTGTAGAGCAACCAATTCAAGAGTATAAAGCACCAGAGCCAAAGGAAACTGAGCCTGAACCAGAAGTATTACCAGAGCCTGAGGTTGTAGAGCGTCCACCAAGTAGAGATGCAGAGCCTGCTCTGGAAGTTAAATCGCTACCTAACTTAAATGAAAGTGATGAGGTGGTTGTTGCTAATATTGACGAATACCTAAGTGACCAAGTTATGGGATTATTGGTGACAGATGATGTTATTCGCCGCGGTGTTGTATTTATTGACAACCTAGCAAAAGGTAAAGTAGCTGCTAAGCATGCCCCAGTTGAACGCCCTGAAGAAAGTTTTAGCGTTATTGAAGGTGAAATACTCACGATTGACCCTAATAGCTACGAACGTTATACCCCGTACGTTAAAATATTTACTAGCATGAGCGCAGCGCAAATAGTGCGTTTATACGAAGAGTATAAGCCGCTTATTAACGATGCTTATACCGAGATTGGCTACCAAGGTGATGCGTTTAATCAAACCCTTGAAGAGGCTATTGAGTTACTACTTGACACACCTGAGCCAAAAGGTGATATGCCATTATTACGCGACTCAGTAACGTATCAATATGCTTACTCAGAGTGGGAACGTTTACCCGCAGCACAAAAACAGCTATTACGCATGGGTCTAGAGAACATGAAAAAAGTAAAAGCCGTGCTGCGTAACGTACAAGCAGAACTCGATAAGCAACAGTAAGTAATAATTAAAATCGTATAAAAAACAGTGCGATTGTGTGTTTAACATGCAATCGCACTTTCTTTTTTGATTTCCCCTTGAATAAGAGTGAAAAAGTAGAGATAATCCCTCCCGCGCCAAACAAGGCCCTCAATGGTAGTCTTATTGGTCCTCTCGCAACACTAGCAGGCGAACCTGGTCAGGCCCGGAAGGGAGCAGCCACAGTTTGTGACGTGTGTGCCGAGATGTGGCTGGTAAGACTGCCACCCAAATTCCTCATTTGGGTGTTGTTTGAAGTATAAGTTGACATATTTGTACTAAAAGATGGCATAAATTGGAAGTATAAGGTGGCATAGTCTAGTATTTAACCAAATGGTTAGATGGTTGACTCACATGTACAGAAGAAAACTCAAACACTCCCGTGTTAAAAACCTCCATAAATTTGCTAGTCAAAAAAATAAATCTACCTGTTTAGTTGAATCCTCTTTAGAGTTTGATGCTTGTTTCCATTTTGAATTTTCACCATCAATAGCCGCATTTGAAGCACAACCACTCGGTTACGAATATCAGTTTGATAACCGTATTTGTCGTTACACGCCTGACTTTTTACTTATCCACACAGACGGCACGCAAAAATTTATCGAAGTAAAACCACAAAGCAAAATTGCCGATGAAGACTTTCGTGCACGTTTTATTGAAAAGCAAGCCATCGCTAAGCAAGATGGACGCGATTTAATACTGGTTACTGATAAGCAAATCCGTGTATACCCAACACTCAATAACTTAAAGCTTTTGCATCGCTACTCTGGTTTTCAGTCTTTAACAGAGCTGCAAGCATCGGTGCTAGAACTTGTTAAGCAATACGGCTCTATTAAAGTGGGCCAGTTAGTTAACTTTTTAAAAGTAACTGCCGGTGAGCTACTTGCTACGGTGCTACGCTTATTATCACTAGGGCAGTTATTTGCCGACTTAACTACAAATGAAATATCAATAGAAACAGCAATTTGGTCTAACAATGTTTAATGACGGTTTGTTTGATGATGAATTTAACCAGCCATTACCAAAAGCAGAAACCAAACTACCTCAAAATTACGCCAAAGATTTACAAGCCCTTCCTGAAAAAATTAAAACTACAACATTTGCTAAGCTTAAATATATTCAATGGCTTGAGGCTAATATTCAAGGCGGTTGGACACAAAAAAACCTTGAGCCTTTATTAAAAGTAATGCCCGAAGTTGAGGGAGAAAAGAAGCCTAGCTGGAGAACCGCTGCACGATGGTATAGCGCTTATACCAATGCAGATAAAAATATCATGGCGCTAATTCCAAGCCATCAAAAAAAGGGTAACAGGGAGCGCGATACAGCCACCGATAAGTTTTTTGAAAAAGCGCTTGAGCGTTACTTAGTAAAAGAAAAACCATCAGTGGCTTCTGCTTATAAGTATTATGCAGATTTAGTTATTATTGAAAACGACAGTGTTGTGGGCAGTGTTTTAAAGCCTTTAACATACAAAGCGTTTAAAAACAGAATAGATAACTTACCACAATACGAAGTAATGATTGCTCGTTATGGTAAGCGCCTTGCTGATATTGCTTTTAATAAAGTAGAAGGGCATACACGGCCTACCCGAGTACTCGAAAAAGTTGAAATTGACCATACACCGCTTGATCTTATTCTATTAGATGATGAGCTGCATATCCCACTTGGTCGGCCAACACTCACTATGTTAGTAGATGTGTATAGCCATTGTATTGTTGGCTATTACTTTAGTTTCAGCGAACCCAGCTATGATGCAGTAAGGCGAGCAATGCTAAATGCGATGAAACCTAAAAGTGAAGTGGCAAAACTATACCCAGATACGCTAAATGAGTGGAAGTGTGCTGGCAAAATTGAAACTCTCGTTGTTGATAATGGCGCTGAATTTTGGAGTAACAGCCTTGAACTTGCTTGTGAAGAGATAGGCATTAATACTCAATATAACCCTGTCGCAAAGCCTTGGTTAAAACCATTTGTAGAACGCATGTTCGGCACAATTAACACTGAATTATTAGACCCTGTTCCCGGTAAAACCTTTTCTAACATTTTACAAAAGCATGAATACAATCCCAAAAAAGATGCAATCATGCGCTTTACGACCTTTATGCAGTTATTTCATAAATGGGTAGTAGACGTTTACCATCAAGATGCCGACAGCCGATTTAAGTACATACCAAGCCAACAATGGGATCAAGGCTTTAATACGTTACCACCAACAGTGCTGAGTAATGATGATCTTCAACAACTGGATGTTGTGCTCAGTATTTCAAATCATAGGGTGCTTCGTAAAGGTGGGATACGGCTAGAAAACTTAAGCTACGACAGTACTGAACTGGCCAATTATAGAAAGCAATTTAGCCACAAGGTATCTCAAGAAGTTTTAATTAAATTAAACCCCGATGATATTTCTTATATATACGTTTACCTCGATAAGCTAGAGCATTACATAAAAGTGCCATGCATAGATCCAAACGGTTATACTCAAAATTTAAGTTTGAATCAGCATAAAATAAATATACGCATTCATCGCGATTTTATTTCGGGCTCTATCGATAATGTAGGCTTAGCAAAAGCGCGTATGTTTATTCATAACAAAATTCAAAGCGAGTTTGAAGGTTTAAAAAATGCGCCAAAACACTCAAAAGTAAAAGGGGGTAAAGCATTAGCTAAGCATCAAAATGTAAATAGTGACTCACAAAAATCAATCACGCAGAGCAAACACGTAGAGGTTAAAAAGGTTACACCTAAAGAGCAACCAGCTGATAGCTGGGATGACTTTATCTCAGACCTAGATGGATTTTAATTATGCTGACCGACAAACAAAAAGAAAAGCTTAATGAATTTCGCGATGTATTTATTGAATACCCAATAATAAGCACGGTATTTAACGACTTTGACAGATTAAGACTTGGTAAAGGGCTAACAGGTGAAAAGCCTTGCATGCTGTTAAATGGCGATACAGGCACAGGTAAAACAGCACTAATAAAACAGTATAAAGAACGTCACTTACCGCAATTTATTAATGGAGTGATGAATCACCCTGTATTAGTCAGCCGCATACCGAGCAATCCGACATTAGAATCTACTTTAGCCGAGCTTCTTAAAGACTTAGGGCAAGTAGGCAGCACAGAGCGTAAGCTACGAATAAACGGTACTCGGTTAACGACATCATTAATTGAAAATTTAAAAACGTGTGGTACTGAGCTTATAATTATTGATGAGTTCCAAGAGCTAATTGAGCACAACCAAGGTAAAAAGCGCCGCGAGATTGCTAACCGATTAAAGTATATTAACGACGAAGCGGGTGTATCAATTGTATTGGTAGGAATGCCGTGGGCAGAAAAAATAGCAGACGAACCTCAATGGTCATCGCGTTTATTAGTAAGGCGGCAGCTGCCTTATTTTAAATTATCAGAAAACCCAAAGCATTTTGTACAACTAATAATTGGCCTAGCTAACCGAATGCCATTTACTGAAAAGCCAAACCTAAGTGAACAAGCTACAGTGTTTGCTTTGTTCTCTTTATCAAAAGGTTGTTTTAGAACATTAAAATACTTTTTAGATGATGCCGTACTTTACGCATTAATGGATAACGCTAATACCCTCACGACCAAGCACTTAGTCAAAGCATTTGATGTACTGTTTCCTAATATATCAAACCTATTTACTTTGCCCGTTGCAGAAATTACAGCAAGCGAAGTTGAACGCTATTCACTATACAAACCTGAAAGCGCCCAAGACGAAGACCCATTTATAGCGACCAAGTTTACTGAACGGATGCCGATTAGTCAGTTGTTGAGGAAATAAAAACTTATATTTTAGTACTGAATTATAAACTATAACATCATTCATTTAGTCTAATTTTACTTTTGGCAATCATATTGAGAGAATCTATCTTGAGTACTTGTAAATTTTCATTTCGGGGTGAAGCTTTAATATTAATACCAAAGTGCAAGTCTATTTTTTCATGATCATTCTCACTTAAGTGCACTAAGTCTAAAAACTCACCCCCACATTCTTTGATAAAGTTATACTTCTTTTTTACTTTTAAAAATTCATTTTTAAATTTGTCTTCGTTATAAATTGTTTCTAATTTAAACAATTTAGAATTTTTCTTAATAGACTCATCTCTTATGATCAACTCAACTTCAACATCTTTTAATTCAAGGTTTTTATCATAAAAATTAGGGTTGGCTATATTAAATTTGAAAAAAGGCTTTTGATAATCTATTGATTTATCATAAGGATTTGCATAGCCCAAAGTAGACACTGAAGCTTTGTACCTCTCATTACAACGTTCACCAGCAGGAATTAGATTTGAAAGCGTAGTTGCTAAGAATGGAAACTTTGATTTTGGATAGAAATGATCGAATGCTGGACGGTACCTAGCATCATTATCAAAAATAGAAGTAATGTCCTCTTGATTACAATATGGGCACACCGAAATTTTCAATTCGTTAATCAGTTCGTAACCGAATTTTTGAGCCATAATGTCGTATTTAAAAACCTTTGAAAACTCTATTACCCATAGAGGTATAAACTTTAGTCCTTTAGATAAGCTTGTTTTACCATGCTTTAAATTACTTAGCTCTACTAATGCATCTCTTTTTTCTGATGCTTTTCTGTTAACTCTACGATTGAGCTTAAGGGATTTCTCTAGAAAGCTGCTTGGATTATTGATGAAAAAGTCATTTAGATTTTTTAACGTCGTTTCAAATAAAACATTAATTTTGGCTTTTTCTTTTGCCGCAGTGAGCTTTAAAGCTTCAATTTCTAGTAAGTTATAATTTAGTTTAAGATTTGTCAGAAAGAGTTCAGGGCAGTAATATTCTAAAAGCTCAGGAAATTTTTCATAAGTATCAGTGATAACTAAGTGTAAATTTTGGGCTTCCTCAAATGTAATGCTTTCTAGCTTATTTGTTGAGAAATAAGTAATTAGTCTTTTACGAACTTCTTTGTCGTGTATTGACTCAGCTAGCTTATCAATACTAGGAACTAAAGTTTCTGCAACGACAAACTTTTTGTATTGAGCTGTGAGGTCTGGACATTTAACTGGAATAATTTTAATCATTTTTTTTCAGGTGCGCATTCTCATGACTTTGATCACCGATTCTCATCAGCTTTGATCACTTGATTTATCATTTTGTAGAGCCGTTTTTAAATTAGCTTAACTGATCATCATCAGTCAATTTATTTAACTGTTTTCGTATCGATTCTCCTTTTAAATTCAACTTAATCGAACCATGAATTAGCCTATCTAAAATGGCGTCAGCATGAGTTGATTCTCCTATCATCTCATGCCAGTTTTCCTGCGGGAGCTGGCTTATTATTATGTGTGATTTATACCCGTACCGCGCATCGAT